>CAISGR010000273.1 GCA_903884945.1 uncultured bacterium | reverse complement strand
GGCAGGAACACGAGGAAGCCGATCTGGAAGGCGGTCTTCAACTCGCTGGTGACGAAGGCAGGCAGCAGGACCGAGAAGGGGACCTGCTCGGAATTGGCATAAGGGCCGGATTTGGCGATCCCGGCGAACATGGTGATATCCTTCACCCGCGTCTGTTTCACCATGAAGGCGTGGAGCGGGACCGATGCCTTCTTGATCATGTCGGTCGCGCCGATCCTGCTTTCGGCATAGGGCTGGATCGCGGTCGCGTTGATCTGGTTGACCACCGGCGCCATCACGAAAAAGCTGAGGAACAGCGAGAGGCCGATCAGCACCTGGTTCGGCGGAGTCTGCTGGAGCCCCAGCGCCTGGCGCAGGATCGAGAGCACGATGATGATCCGCGTGAAGCTGGTCATCATCAGCAGGATGCCCGGGAGGATCGTCAACAGCCCCATGATGATGAGGACCTGCAGTGACAGCGCCAGTGGCGCGTTGCCGCCGCCGAGATCACCCAGCGCCCGATCGACCGCATCTCCGGCGCCCGGCGTCGCGGGCGGCGACACCGCCGGCGCGGCCTGGGCGAAGGCCGGATGAGCGACAATCACGGCAAAGACGATGCCGAGGATCAGCAGCGCGACCTTGCCCCAGGACAGGCTGGCGCGCGCCTTCCTGCTCGGCCTGATCAGCGCCGGACCGCTGCCCTTGCGGGTGACGGTAACGGTCATTTCTCGATCCGATCGATCAGCGTCACCCCGCCGCGCCCGACCGAAACGAGCAGCTTGCGCCCCTCGAACTCGAGCACCGCAAGGCGCAGGCCCGGCGAGATCATCATGGTTTCCTTGACCGCCATCATGCGGTTCGCGGGCTGGCCCGGGAGGCGCGATTCCAGCCGGCGCCAGAGATAGAGGCAGCCGATCATCAAGCCGCAGACGAGCGGCAGCAGCACGACCAGCTTGAGCACATAAGACCACATCATCGCGGGTCAGCCCCGCTTGTCGGGCGAGACGAGCTCAGTCATGCGCACGCCGAAGCGATCGCCGACCATCACCACTTCGCCGCGGCCGATCAGCGTGCCGTTGACCAGCACGTCGAGCAACTCATTGGCTTGGCGATCGAGCTCGATCACGCTCGATTCACCCAGCGCGAGCAGTTCGCGCAGCGTGAGCGAGGTCGATCCGATCTCGACGGTCAGTTTGACGTCGACGTCCTGCAGCAGCCGGAAATTGGCCGCAAGCGAAGCGTCGACCGGGAATCCGCCGGTCATGTCGTTCATTGGAGTTCCTCATTCTTGTCGCGCGTGATCGAACTGAGACGAATGGCCGCATGGCCGTTCGAGGTGCCGACGGTGCCCGCCCCGAGCCGGTCACCACCGACCATCACGGGCACATCGGCGCCGAGGCTGATCGGGATCACGTCGCCGGGTTTGAGATCCATCAGCACGCTGAGCGGGACCATCGGCTCGGCGAGCACCGATCGAATCGGGAAGCGCACGCCCATCACCGCACGGGTCAGGCTGTTGCGCCACGCCGGATCGGGCTCCGCAGTCTTTGCATGGACCTTGCCGGTGAGCGACGGCGCATAGGGCTTGAGCGCAGCGACCGGGTAGACGATGTCGACGAACACGGGCTTGGCCGCCCCGGCGGCAATGCCGAAGCGGGTGATCACCATCGCGTCGTCGCCATCGAAGCCCGACAGCAGCGCCGGGTTGGATTCGACATGGCCAGGACGGAATTCGATGCGCGCGAGCGGTTCCCAGGCCGATTTCAGCGGCGCCGTGAGCATGATGCCGAGCCGGCCGACCATCGCCTCCACCGCGGGCGTGAATTCGCTGGGGAGATCGTGCGCCACGGCGCCGGTACCGCCGAAGAACAGATCGAGCAGTTCAAGCACGAAGCGGCCGTCGAGGACGACCAGCGCCTGGCCGGTGGGCGGCACCATCGTCATCGGCAGCCAGGCGGTCAGGCCATCCGGCCGCTCGGCGCGATAATCGGCGAAGCGCTGCACCACGAGCGGTTCCGCCCAGGTACGGATTTCCTTGCGCAGCAACGGCTCGAACACGCCACGCATCCCGCGCGCGAGGCGCGCCGAAAGATGCTGCAGCGTGTGCAGATCGCCGAACGGGTTGAGGTTGGCGGTCCCGAGCGAAACATGTTCCGCCACGTGCCGGGGCCGCCCCCGCCGTTCGTCCGATTGTGGTGAAGAGCCGTTAACCATGCCCGGTCACTGAACAACAAAATTGGTAAAGTAGACGTTACCAACCCCGCCGAATCCTTCCTTTTCCTTCAGCGTGTCATTGATCGCCTTGGTCAGCCGGCGCTCCAGGATCTTCTTGCCGTCGCTGGTGAACACCTGCTCCTCGGTCGTATCGCCGAGCGCCATCAGGATCGCAGAGCGGACCGCGATCTCGTTGGTCTTGATGTTCTCGATCACCGTGTCGTCATACGGGGTCGACACCGCGATCCCGATCTGGATGAAATGAACGCTGTCCTGGAGGTTGGAGGTGAATTCCTTTTCCATGGCGTAATAGTTGGACGCATATTTCTCGCCGCCGGAGCCGCTGGGCGGCTTGGCTCCGACGGCTGCGCCTTCACCATGCTCGCCCTCGCCGGACGCGCCGACGCGCTTCTGCTCGCTCTTGGGAACGAGCCGCGGCCCCGAGACCTCCTCGGCATGCGCCGCGCCGCCGATCAGCCCGTGGCTATAGGCGTAGTAGCCACCGCCACCGACACCGCCGAGCACAAGCAGGCCCAGCGTCAGGACAATGATCTTTCCCTTGCCGCCCTTCTTCTTGGGGCTTGGCGCGTCGGCTTCTTTCTCACTCATGTTCGGGCTCCTTCAGGTCAGGCAAGTCGTTGATCGGTGGAATCGATTTCAGTGGCCGCCACGGCCGATACCGGCGCGCGCGGCTGCGGCGCGCGAGGCTGGGCCTGCGCGTTCGCTCCGCCACCGGCGCCGGCATCGACGCTGGTCTGGCCGAGCTTCACGCCGCGCGCTTCTGCCAGTTCGGCGAGGCGCGGCTGCGCATCGACAAGCAAGGCCCGCGTCGCCTGGGTGTCTGCGGTGAAATGGACATGGACAGCGTCGCCCTCCTTGCGGACGGCGACATCGACTCCGCCGAGCGCATCGGGCACGAGGCGAATGCGGGTGTCGCGCGCATTGGCGTCATCCCGAAGCGTCTCGATCCGGTCGATCATCCCCTGCAGCCCGCGATCGTTGCGCAAGTCGAGCGGTGTGTGCTTCGCCTCCGGCACCGCCTGGGCGACCGGCCTGCTGGCGGTCTCAACCTGAGCCGTCGCGACCGGGCCGGACGGGCTCTGAGGCGCATGCTCCTGATCCTCCCGGGTCGACCGTTCGCGATGGGCAGTTGCCGCAGCCATTGCCGCCGCAAAGGCCTGGCCAGCCGGCTGGATGGCAGTCTGACCGTCGGTAGCAGGCGGCTGCGGCGCGGCGCCGGGCAGCGGGACAGTAACGCGCGCCTCACGCGCCGGGGCTGGTGACGCATCAGCAGGCGAGGCCGCGAACGCCGCCTTTACCGGGTCAGTCGTAGTGGTCGCGCCATCGGATGGAGCCCCTTCCCCCGCCGCAATCGTCATGCCGGGCTGCTCCACGGGCACTAGCCGATTGACGTCGCGCGGATCCGCAGCCTGCCCGCCCGCCTCGCCGGGGATCGGCGGGGACTGGGCGCCGCGCAGACCCGGGCTGGCCGGCAGCTGGATCGGCGACGAAGGCGGCAGCGGTGGCGCAAACCCCGCCGGCAGCCAGATCAGCACCGGATCCTTGGTGTCGCCTTCGTCACCGGCAATGGTTGCGGGCAAGGCATTGCCATCATCGGCAAGGCTTTGCCGGTCCGCCGGCAATGTCGGCGTGGAGGCCGGTTCGGGTGCAGCGCCGGCCATCGAATCGAGAAAGGCCGCAAGAACCTGCACGAATCCGCCAGCCGCGCCCCCCGGCGCGACTGGTACGGAAACCGCAAGGCTCGTCTGCGGTAGCTGGGGTGAAAGCTCGATCATTCATGCATCCCGTTCGGCTCAATCCGCCGACCGGTGTTCAGCAAGGATCGTGCCGGATCTTTCGCGCGGCCGGCGCCGCCTCAAGTGCACGGATCGCCTTGACCGCGGCCTCGGCATCCGCGCGCGCAATCAGCTTTTCGATCGCGTTCTGATCCCGCCGGGCTTCGCGCGTTGCCTCGGCCGCACGGGCGACCACCTGTTCGGCGGCGCGAAGCCGACCCTCGGCCGCCTCCGCGGATTGCTGCAACCGATCGCGAAAATGGGCAGCGGCGACGAAGGAGAAGCCCTGGGTCGGGGCAGCCGATGGCGCGACGCCTTCGGCCAGCTGCGCGATGCGGCCCTTCAGTGTCGACTCGCTGGCAAAGCGCTGCTGCGCTCGCGCTTCCTCAGCCCGGACGAGCCCCAGTTGCAGCGTGCGGACGCGAAGCAGACGATCGAGCTTGGAGCCCTTAGCCATCGCCGAATACGCCGGTCAGTTCGGCGATGGCGTCGGCGAGCGGCACGACCTCGTCCGGGTCCTGCCTGATATATTCCATCACCGCGGGATGGCAGGCGATCGCTGCGTCGATCGCAGGATCGGCACCGGCGCGATAGGCGCCCATCAGCACCAGATCGCGATTCTCCTCATAGGTGGCCAGATGGCGGCGCAGCACGCGCGCCGCCTTCTGGTGCGCCTTTCCAGTGATGTCCGTCATCACCCGGCTGACTGACGGGCCGATGTCGATAGCGGGATAGACGCCGTGCTCGGCCAGCGCGCGCGACAGGACGATATGGCCGTCGAGGATCGAGCGCGCGCTATCGACGACGGGATCGTTGCCGTCGTCGCCATCCGCCAGCACGGTGTAGATCGCCGTAATCGAACCGCCCGACGACACGCAGGTGCCGGCGCGCTCGATCAGGTTGGGCAGCATCGCGATCGCCGATGGCGGATACCCCCGCGCGCTGGCCGGTTCGCCCAGCGCCAGACCGATCTCGCGGCCGGCGTGCGCAACGCGGGTGAGGCTGTCCATGATCAGCAGCACCTTCTTGCCCTGGGCGCGAAAGGCTTCGGCAATGGCATGCGTGCGCAGCGCGCCGCGAATCCGGAGTACCGGCGAGTGATTGGCCGGCACTGCGACGACGACCGCGCGTTGGCGCGCCTCGCCTGCCACCTTGGTCTCGAGAAAGTCGGCGACCTCGCGGCTGCGTTCGCCGATCAGCCCGATCACGATCACATCGGCCTGCGCCGCCCGAACGATCATGCCCAGGAGCACCGATTTGCCCACGCCCGAGCCGGCCATGATGCCGATTCGCTGGCCCTGGCCGACGGTGAGCAGCCCGTTGATCGCACGGACGCCGACATCGAGGGGCTGGAGCACGCGACCGCGATCGAGCGGACTTTGCAGCTTGCCGGACAAGGGCCAGCGATCCGCACCGCGAATCGGGCCTAGCCCGTCGATCGGGCGACCGGCGCCATCGACGACCCGGCCGAGCAACGCCGCGCCAACCTCCGCCTCGCCCGGAGGGCCGAGCGGGCGCACCGGCATTTGCGGCACCAACGGCGCGGGGCCGCCAAGATTCATCAGCAGGGTGCGACCGTTGCGAAAGCCGATCACCTCGGCCTCGACGCCGGCGCCCCTGGTACCGACCTGGCACACCGTGCCGACCGGCAGCGTCAGGCCGACTGCCTCCATCAACAACCCGTCGAACGAGGCGAGCCGGCCGGAGATCTTGGGGCTCGGCGTGAAATCCGGGATGCCCAGCGATTCGAGATAATCGCTCGTGAAGCGGTTCAGCATGGATCAGTCACGCGTTCGGCACGGCGACGCGGTCGATCGCCTGCGCCAGCTGTTCGAGCCACAATTCAGGACCATCCTCGACGATCGTCGATGCCGATTCGAGCACGAAGCTGCCCCGGGCAACGCTGGCGTCCCCGACGGCGAATACTGTCTTCGGCAATTTATCCTGAAGCAGGGGGACATCGTCTGGGTTGACCCGCAGCAGTGCCGATTCGGCGCTGTCCGCCAGCATTTCGGCAGCGGCATCGATCCGGCCTGCCAGCATGTCGGGCGCAATCCCGACCTCCCCGATCAGCCGGGAAACCAGGAACAACACGGTCTGGCGAAGTTGCCGCGCCATGCGCTCCCGATCGAGCTGCCCGTCGCTGCGCAACGCCTCGGCCAGGTCGGACAGGAGCGCGCGATCGCGGGCGCCGGCTTCTCCGATTTCCGCGATCGCCGCAGCCATACCCTCGGCGAAACCGGCGGCATGCGCGGTCGCGATCGGGTCGACGAACTCGGCTGGCGCGACGGTGCTGGCGCTGGCGGCGGTGAACGGATCCCAGCCTTCGGTGGGTCGCGCATCGGGATCCGCCGGATGGAAATGCCTCGGCCCTTCGCTCCGCGGCGAGAAGGAGACCGGGCCGTCGCGTCGCGCTGCGCGCGCCTTGAGATCGGCCGGCTCGAAGCCCTCGGGCGAGATTTCGAATGCCTGTTGCAGAGCCTGCGCCACCGCTTCGTGCCGGGCGGTGAAGCCGGCGGTGAAGTCAGACATAATCGTCTTCGCCCCCGCCCATCTGGATCGTGCCGTCCTTGGCGAGATTGCGTGCGATCTGGATGATCACCTTCTGCGCGTCGAGCACTTCGGACAGCTTCATGGGCCCGCGTGCCTCCATCTCGTCGCGGATACCGTCGGCCGCCCGGCTCGACATGCAGCCGAGGAAGCGCGCACGCGTTGCCTCGTCCACGCCCTTGAGCGCACGCGTGAGGATGTCGCCATCGATGTTGCGGATGAGCGTGCCGAGATTCTTGTCGTCGAGTTCGAGCAGGTTGTCGAAGACGAACATCGCCTCCTCGATTGCCTTGGCGACCTCGCGGTCGATCTTGAACAGCTTGGGCATGACCCGAAGTTCAGTCGCCTTCCGCCCGCTCGACAGAATCTTCGCCGCGTCGCGCGTGCCGCCGAGCGTGACGCCCGCTGGCTGCTGGGCGGTGCCGACGCGGCCAGCAAGCACGGTCTTCAGCGTCTCGACCGCCTCGGGCGTGATCGGACCGAGCCGCGCGATGCGATGCAGGATATCGGGCTGCACGGCATCGGGCAGCAGTTCGAGCACCTGCGCCGCGACCGCTGAATCGAGGTTGGCGATCAGTACCGCGGCGATCTGGGGATGTTCCTTCTCGATCAGGCTGGCGATCTCGGTTGCATCGAGCCAGTCGAGCAGGTCGATCTGGCAGGCATCCTCGGCCGGCATGATCCGGGACAGCACACTGCCCGCCTTTTCCTGGCCGAGCGCGCGCGTCATCACCGCCTCGATCTGCGGACGCGGATCGAACGAGATGCCGGTGCGCTCGCGCGCCTTGCCGACGAAATCGTCGAGGACGAATTCCACCTCGGTTTCGCTGACATCGGCGACGGCGAACATCGCCTTGCCGAGCTGGCGCACCTCTTCGGGGTCGAGCTTCTGGAGGATGGCGGCGGCTTCTTCCTCCCCGACCAACATCATCAGGACGGCGGCGCGCTCGACGCCGGTATAGTTGCGAAAAGGTGCGGTCATGGCTTTGCATCCGCCTTGATCATGTCGCGCACCGCCAGGGCCGCCCGCGCCGGGTTGTCGCGGGTGAAGCCGCGCACCATGCCGATTCGGTCGTCAAAGGTCCGGGCGCTCTCCAGCGCGTCAATGCTGACGGGAGGCGCAACACCGCCGCTGATGTCACCGTCGATACCGGACGGGGCGGATGTGGGGAGAAAATCGCGGCCGAGTGCCATGCGCGCCGACGCCGGCTCCTCGCGCTTCCTGAGCAACGCCTTGGCGAGCGGACGAACGCCGAGGAACAGCACGAGCAGCGCAATGACGATCGCAGTCACGTTGCGCGCCACCACGGGCAGCCAGCCCGCCTCGTACCAGGGTTGCTTGTCGTCGAGCGCAGTTGCGCCGGCGAACTTGCGGCTGATCACGGTGACCTGGTCGTTGCGCCCCTGATCGAAGCCGACTGCGGTCCGGACGAGTTGGGTGATCTGCTGGATTTCGAGCTGGCTGCGCGGCTTGCCGGTTTCCGGATCGCGCAGCAGCACCGCTACTGACAGGCGCTTGATTGCGCCGGGGGCAGCCCGCGTGACCGATACTTCCTTTCCGAGATCATAGGCGCGGCTGTACTGGTCGCTCTGCTTCATCGCGTCGGCGACCGCGCCGACCACTGCGCCCGCCGCGGAAGGCGCGCCGGCGGCAGCCTGCGTCGCACCGGGCGTCGGGGTCGCCTGGGGCTGCGGCGCCGTCAGGGTCGAGGCCGCCGGCGGCGTGTTGGAAAGCGCGCCGGGGATGCCGCCGGGCTGGGCGCCGCCATCCTTCGAGGCGCCGGTCCAGTTGCCCTGTTCGGCGCGCAACGCGCCCTGCTTGTCATAGCTTTCGCGCGTCGCCTGGGTCTCGTCGAGGTCGACATCAGCCTGGACTTCGACGGTGAAATTGCCGGCACCGATGAGCGGCGTCAGCAATTGCACGACCTGGGCGCGGTTCTTTTCCTCGATGCGGCGCTGGAATGCAATCCGCTCGTCACTCGCGATGCCAAGGGCGCTCTGGTCGGCCGCCTTGGTCAGGAGGCCGCCCATCTGGTCGACGATCGTGACGGCATCGGGCTTCATGCCCGGCACCGAGGAGGCGACGAGATTGATGATCGAACTGACCTGAGCGTCGCCAAGCGACCGCCCCGGCTGGAGCTTAACGATCACCGAGGCTGATGGCGCGGCATTGTCGCGAACGAAAACAGATGCCTCGGGCGTCGCGAGATGGACGCGCGCCTCGGCCACGGCATCGATTTCCTGAATCGAGCGGGCGAGCTCGGTCTCGCGCGCCTGACGAAGCCGCTCGCCCTCGACCGCGCGGCTGACGCCCATCGGCAGCTGGTCGAGAATCTGGTAGCCGCCCGGGGCACCCTTCGGCAGGCCCTGGCCGGCAAGCAGGATGCGCGCGCGGGAATAATCGTCCTCGTTGACCGTCAGAGCCCCGGTGCCCTCGTCGATCCGGGCCGTGATCTTGGCCTGTTGCAGCGCCTGCGTGACCGAGCCCTTGTCGGCATCGCTGAGCCCGGAGAACAACGTCTTCTGGGTCGGGGTCGACAGGGTCATCCAGGCCAGCGCGGCGGCCGCGATCAGGCCGACCATCAATACCATGGGCAGGCTGCGGCGCACCGCCGGCTGGGCGAGCAGATCGGTGATCTGCTGCAGGGGATTGGCGAAGCGCTCCGGAAGAGCCGCAGCGACGGATGGGGTGAGGGCGTTGCTCATGGGTTAGACCGGCATGCTCATGATGTCCTTGTAGGCGGACAGGAGTTTGTTGCGGACCTGCAGCGTCGCCTCGAAGCCGACCGAGGCCTGCTGCCGGGCGAGCATCACCTTGGCGATGTCGATATTCTCGCCGCGCTCATACGCTGCGGAAAGCTCGCCGGCCTTGTTCTGGCCTTCGTTGACGCTCTTCAGCGCCTCTTCCATCGTCGCTGCGAAGCTCGTCGGCTGCGTTGCCGTCGACGCCGCAGCGCCGGCCGCGCCGTTGGCCCGCGAGAGCGCCTGGTTGCGTTCCAGGATCTGCGCGCGAAGCTGCATCACCCGGTCGACGCCCATCGCGCCGCCGCCGATTCCACCGACGCCGCTCATGCCGAGACCGCCCGGGTGATGTCGTCACCCTGTTCGCGTGCCTTGGCGAGCCGATAGCGCAACGTCCGCTCGGAGATGCCGAGCCGGCGCGCAGTCTCGATCCGGCTGCCGCCGCAGGCGGCAAGCGTTTCGCGGATCGCAGCGAATTCGCTCATCTGGACGATGTTGCCGAGCGTCGCCGGCTGGTCGTTCGCCGGCAGCATCGCCGGCGCGGGAACTGCGGCCGGGCGGTCGAACACGATATGCTCGGCATGGATGGTGTCGCCGGCAGCGAACAACAGGGCCCGCTGGATGACGTTTTCGAGTTCGCGGACATTGCCCGGCCAGTCGTGGCGCATCAGCGCATCGACCGCCGACGCATCCGGCCACGGGATCGAGGCGCGGTTGCCTGCATGCCGCAGGATCAGTGTCGCCGCGAGCGCGGGAATGTCCTGGCGGCGCTCGGCGAGTGGCCGGGTAGTCAGCGGGAACACGGAGAGCCGGTAATAAAGGTCGGCACGGAACCGGCCTGCGGCGACTTCGGTCTGCAGGTCGCGGTTGGCGCAGGCGATAATGCGCACATCCACCGCCACCGGTGCGGAAGCGCCGAGCGGCACGACCTCGCGCTCCTGCAATACGCGGAGCAGCTTGGACTGGAGCTGGAGCGGCATCTCTGCGATCTCGTCGAGCAGCAACGTGCCGCCATGGGCCGCGCGGAAGAAGCCTTCGCCGGCCGAGGTCGCCCCCGTGAAGGCTCCCTTCTGGTGGCCGAACAGCAGTGCCTCCAGCATCGATTCGGGCAAGGCCGCGCAATTGATCGCGATGAACGGACCGTCGCGACGGCTGGAGCTAAGATGGATCGAGCGCGCGAGTACTTCCTTGCCGGTGCCGGTTGGGCCGTTGATCAACACGGTGATGTCGGCAGCGGCAACCCGTTCAGCGAGCGCGTAGAGCGCCAGGCTCTCCGGGTCGGCGGCGGTAGGTGCTTCGGACTCTGCGACAAGCGCCCGAACGAAGCCGTGCCCCACGGCCGCATCTTCCGGCCCGAAGGCGATCCGCGCCGGGCTGCCGTCACGTGCCGGGACGATATGCCGCCCATCCTCGCCGAGGACGACGGTGCGCGCCGGGGCGGGTGGCGTCTCACCCTCGGCGATCAGGTAGATGTCGCCGGGCTGCGGGCGACCATCCTCGAACGACCGGATCGCAAACCCCTGCGCACGCAGCGATGAGACGAGCGTATATTTCTGCCGCAGGACAGCAGCGGACGGGACGATGGCACGCATTGAATTCCCCCTTCGTGAGGAGGGAGATGCGGCAAATACGGTAAACGACCGGTTAAGCATGTTGCCAGCCGGCAAAATATTTCCGGGTGCCCGCGCGTAGCGGCAAAAATCGGGGTTTCCAGCCATGGTTTGCGAAAGTGCTTAATCCCCGGCGCAGCCGGTCGTTACCCCCCTTGACGGCTCGGCCCTCCGCTTGGGGGCGGCGGGGATCGTCAGGTCAGAACGGAGATCGGAACATGACTGTTATCGGAACCAACGTTGCCGCGCTGCGCGCGACCAACGCGTCGAACGCAGCGTCGAAGGCGCTGTCGACGAGCATCGAGCGCCTGTCGACCGGCAAGCGCATCAACAGCGCAAAGGACGACGCGGCGGGCTCCGCCATCGCCGCTTCGCTGACGTCGCAGATCAAGGGCCAGAGCCAGGCGATCCGCTACGCCAATGACGGCATCTCGCTCGCCCAGACCGCCGACGGCGCGCTGAGCGAAGTCACCAACATCCTGCAGCGCGTCCGCGAGCTGTCGGTCCAGTCCGCCTCGGGCACCTACAGCGATGACGACCGCAAGAACCTGCAGACCGAAGTCACCCAGTTGCAGGGCCAGCTCAAGGACATCACGGACAAGACGAACTTCAACAATGTGACGCTGTTCGGAACGTCCGACGTCACCGTCAGCATCCAGACCGGCTCGGGTTCGGCCGATCAGGTGGATCTGACGATCACCGGCCTCGATCTGAGCAGCGTGGCAAGTGCCGACATTTCCACCGCCAGCGGTGCAACTGCGGCACTCGGCACGCTGGATACTGCCCTGAAGGCGGTCAACACCACCCGCTCTTCGATCGGCGCCGGCGAAAGCCGCCTCGAATCGGTCGTCAATAACCTTACCAACAATGTCGCCAACCTCACCGACGCGCGCAGCCGCATCGAGGATGTCGACTTCTCGACCGAAACCACCAACCTCGCCAAGGCCCAGATCCTGAGCCAGGCGTCGACGGCCCTGCTCGCTCAGGCGAACCAGAGCCAGCAGGGCGTGCTCTCGCTGCTGCGCTAATACCGAGAACGGCCCTGGCACCGCCCCCCAATCGGGTGTCGGGGCCGACCGGGCTCTCCCGCAAGGGCAGGGCGAACAGGAGCCCCGGTGGCCGCACGGCCGCCGGGGTTCGTTCTTGCTTCGATCAGCCAGCCAGCAGCGCCGCGTCGAAGGCGGCCGCGCCCACCGGGGTGAAGCGTATTGCCCGGCCGGCGTCGCGAACGGCCCAGCCCTTCTCGAGCAGATGATCCAGGATCGCGGCGCCGAGCGAACCGCCCAGATGACTGCGCCGCTCGCTCCAGTCGAGGCAGAAGCGGCAGACCGGCCGCCGGGTTCGTCCGAGCCGGCTGATATCGATCCCGATTCCGGCAAAGAAATCCACCCCCTTCGCCGTCATCGCCGGGGTGCCTTCGACCGAGATCAGGCCGCGCCGCGACAGGGACTCCATCAGCGAAACCGCCCGCTCTCCGGCAAGATGATCGTAGCAGATCCGCGCCTCGCGCAATGCTGCATCGTTGGGGCCGGTCCGCACCCGCATCGCCCCGGTGCGCGCCGCGAGACTCATGAGACTCTCGAGCGTTTCGCCGACATCGGCGCCCGACAACTGGAAATAGCGATGCCGCCCCTGTCGCCGGGCGAGCAGCAACCCGGCCGCGCCCAGCTTCGCCAGGTGGCCGCTCGCGGTCGGCAGGCCAATGCCCGCGGCCTCCGCCAGCTCGCTCACCGTCAGCGCCCGTCCGTCCATCAGGACAGTCAGCATGTTCGCGCGGGCCGGATCGCCGATCAGGGCGGCAATCATCGCGATCTGGGGCCCGTCCTTCATGCTTCGTTCGTAGCCGAAGCATTGTACGCATTTCAAGCGCTATGGCGGCGGGCACAACCACGGAGCCCGCCATGATCACCTGCTTCATCCGCTACGAGATCGACCCGTTCAACATCGCGGCATTCGAGCGCTACGCTCGCACCTGGGGAGAAGCGATCCCGCGCTGCGGCGCTGACCTGATCGGCTATTTCGCACCGCACGAAGGCTCGGCCACCACAGCCTATGGGGTCTATTCGCTTCCCGATCTTACTACCTACGAGGCCTATCGCGCCAAGCTGCGCGACGATCCGCTCGGCCGTGATAACTACGCTTTCGCCAGTGCGGAGCGCTTCATCCGCCGCGAGGACCGCCTGTTCCTGCGTAAGGTGCGACCCCTGTGATCGCGGTCATCTTCGAGGCTCGCGTCGCCGAGCACCGGCGCGACCGCTATCTCGATCTCGCCGCTGCGCTGCGGCCGGAGTTGGAAGCGATCGACGGGTTCATCTCGATCGAGCGCTTCGCCAGCCTGGCCGAGCCCGGCAAGCTGTTGTCCCTGTCCTTCTTCCGGGACGAAGCGGCGGTTGCTGCATGGCGCAACCTTGCGCCGCACCGGACGGCCCAGACACTCGGCCGGAACCTGGTCTTCGACGACTATCGGCTTCGTGTAGCCGCCGTGGTGCGGGATTATGGCATGGCGGACCGCAGACAGGCGCCCGCCGACAGCCGGGAAGCGCTCAGCGGCGCCGGGCCAGCGCCTTCTTCAACCGATCGTGCGCAGATTTCTTGATCTGGCAGATCCGCGCTGCGCCGACACCCAGGACAAGGCCGATTTCCTCGAGATTGAGTTCCTCGACATAATAGAGCTGGATCACCTGCGCCTCGCGTTCGGGCAGCCCGGTGATCGCTGCGATAAGCGCCTCGCGCAGATCGGCTTCGGCAAGTTGCTCGAACGCATCGGGATCGTCGCTGGCGAACCATGGCTTGTCGTCCGCATAGACCTCGTCGATCGCCTCGAAACGCACCGGCTCGGCGGTGGCATATTCTAGCCTGAGCTTCTCGATGCTCACGCCCAGCCTTTCGGCAATGGCAGCCTCGCTCGGTGCATGGCCCAGTTCTCCCGTCAGCATGGCGATGGTATTGTTGTAGGCTCGCCGGCGACGCATCGCGCCGCGAGTAAGGGTGGCCTGGCGCCGCAACGCGTCGATCATCGATCCGCGCACGCGGGTGACGAGATAATGCTCGAAGCTCACCTGGCCACGGTCCTCGAAGCTGCCGGCCGCCTCGACCAGTGCGACGAGCCCGATCTGGATCAGGTCCTCGACCTCTACCGCGCTGCTCATGCTGCCATGGACGTGCCAGGCGAGGCGACGGACCAGCGGCATATGCTTCCTGGCGAGCGCTGCCATGTCGGGCGCGGGACCAGTGCGGCCATAAACCAGCGGCATGGCCTCCGTAAAGGCGGCGGCGTGCGGTTGCGCGGTCATGCCGGCAGCGCCCCCGGCGCGCCGATCACGGCGACGACCTCGACCGATTTGTCTTCTGGGACCTCGAAAAAGCTCATGACTGGGGTATCCGGCAAGATGGTACGGACAAGTTTGCGGATCGCGACACGGATCGCGGGCTGGACGACGAGCGCGAAGGGCTTGGCCTCAGCGACAAGCGGTTGCGCCGCGTGCTGCAGGGCATCCACGATACGCCGACCGAGATCGGGTTCGATCGTGTTGCGGCGCGACGGATCGGAACGGACTGCCTGGCCGAGCAGCCCTTCGAGCTGCCCCTCCAGCGTCATCACCCGCAGCGGCTCGCGCACGCCGCACAGCTTCTGGATGATCAGCCCGCCGAGTTCGGGGCGGATCGCCTCGATGATCTCGTCGGCATCTAGCGTCCGCTGCGCGGCGACCGCGATGGCGGCGGCGATGCGGCGGAACTCCTTGAGTGGCACATTCTCGGCAAGCAGCCCGCGCAGCACCTGGGTGAGGGTGGTCAGCGGCAGCGGGTTGGGCGAGAGCGACGCGACTAGATTCGCGGCACGGTCCTTGAGCCCGTCGAGCAGGCTCTGCACCTCGTCCGGACCGAGCAGTTCGGCGGCATGCGTGCCGAGTTGATGGTTGAGATGGGTCGCGACCACGGTGCCGGGATCGACCACCAGATAGCCGGCGCCGGTGGCCGCGTCGGCATCGCCGGGCGCGATCCAGACGGCATCGAGCCCGAAGGTCGGATCCTTGGCCTTCTTGCCGTGCAGATGGCCATAAGCCTGGCCGGTATCGAGCGCGAGCATCTCGTCGGGCGAGACACTGTCCTCGCCGACGGTGACACCACCGACGACGATCCGATACGCGAAGGGCGCGAGGTTGATGTCGTCGCGCACCCGCACCTGCGGCACGACGAAGCCGAGTTCCTTCGACAACTGGCGCCGTACGCCGGTGATGCGGCTCATCAGCGGGCTGCCGCGGCGCTCGTCGACGAGCGGCACCAGGCCGTAGCCGATATCGAGATTGACCTGCATTGCGTCGGTGACTTCGTCCCAGCCGATCTTCGACTGGTCGACTGGCTCGACCACAACCGGCTCAACCGGCGCGGGGCGGCGGGCGATCTGGCGCAGCTTCCATGCGGCAAACCCGGCGGCGGCAGCGGCAGGGAGGATCACGAGGTGCGGCATGCCCGGCATCAGGCCGAGCAGCGCGAGGATGATCGCAACCGGAGTCCAGGTCCGCGCCGAGCCGAACTGGCTGCCGATCTGGCCGGCGAGATCCATGCTCGAGGTAACGCGAGTGACGATAGCTGCGGCCGCGATCGACAGCATCAGTGACGGGATCTGCGCGACCAGCGCATCGCCGATCGCGAGCAGCACATAATTATGCGCGGCGTCGCTGATCGACATCCCGTGGCTGACCGGGCCGAGAATCAGGCCCCCGACGATATTGGCGAACAGGATCAGCAGGCCGGCAACCGCATCGCCCTTCACGAACTTGGACGAACCATCCATCGAGCCGTAGAAATCGGCCTCGGTCGCCACTTCGATCCGGCGCGCCTTCGCTTCGTCCGGCGTGATCAGGCCGGCATTGAGATCGGCGTCGATCGCCATCTGCTTGCCGGGCAGTGCATCGAGCGTGAAACGCGCCGACACTTCCGACACGCGCCCCGCGCCCTTGGTCACCACGATCATGTTGATGATGACCAGAATGGCGAAAACGAACAGGCCTACGACATAGTCGCCGCCGATCAGGAAGGTGCCGAACGCCTCGATGACATGGCCCGCGGCACTCTCGCCCTCATGGCCGTGCACCAGCACGACTCGGGTCGAGGCAACGTTGAGGCTAAGGCGGAACAGCGTCGCGAACAGCAGCACGGTCGGGAAGGCGGAGAAGTCGAGCGGCTTCTGCGCGTTCAGCGACACCATCAGCACGGCGAGGCTGATCGTGATGTTCATGATGAAGAACACGTCCAGCATCGCCGACGGGATCGGCACGACCATCAGCACGACGAGCAGCAGGATCGCGATCGGGAGAGCCGCGGAACGGACCAGCGGCCCCATGCCGCCGCGCTTGAGAGCAACCGCCATCGATCAGGCCCCCAGGCTCGCGAGCATCATATAGGCAAGCCGCGCCGTATCCGGCGTCGGCCGCATGAGATTGGCATTCTGCACCCGCGCCGCCCCTCCATTGATCTGATCGAGTGTTGCCTTCGCCCACACCGCTGCCTCGCTGGTGCTGCTTTCGCCGTTGCCGGGAATGACGGTCGCGCCGGAATCTCCCAGCGTGGTCGAGGCCAGGCTGACCGCGCCGACCTGTGCCGATCCCCCCGCAGCACCGTCTTCGAGCTTCGCCGTGAAGCGGTCGTAGATCTGCGCAAGCGTGCGCGGCTGGCCGTTCGAGGCGTAGAAGATGTTGCGGTTGGCGCGTGCGGCAGCTGGAAACAGCGTGGCGGCGCTGCGATTGGGGCTCTCCTGCATCGCCCCCAGGAACGAGCGCGCGCCGCCGAGCCCAAGGAAATGCGCCATATAAAGATCGGTGCCGGTGGCGGCGCGGCCGAACGAACTCTCGATCGCATCCTTGTTGTCGGAAGCGTGCTCGGCGGCCATCAGCGAGGCGGTCTGCGGGTCGTTGCGGAGCGCAAGGATTGCGCGGCGCATGCCGGGATCGCTCACCATCATCCGACCCGAACTCGTGGTGGTGATGCTGTTCGCCGCCCAGCCGAGCCCATGCTCGGCGCCGTGCTGCTTTACCACGCGCAGCCAACTCTGCTCGACGAACTGATAGAGACCCGCGGCGCTCGACGTGCCGGACCGGGCATCGGCCCGCATCCCGCTCTCGAGCTGCGCCTGGCCCATCAGATAGTTGAAGTCGATGCCGGTCTTCCGGCTCGCCAGGGCAATCGCCGACTGCACCGAGCCGGTCGTATTGGTACCTGTAAGAGTGGCAATCGGATTGAAGGTCATCGATCCCCGGCTGCATTGCCCGTATTCAGGGCAACAGCAGCAAGGAGCGTGCCAGAAGCGTCAGGAGATGGCTGCGAGCGCCACCGCCCTCAGGCGTAGGCGGCGATGCCCATCCCAGGCCGATAGCCGGTGCCGGCATCGCCGGTCAGACTTTGCAGGCGGCGGCGAACATTTGCCGCCATCAGGTTCACATAGATGCGGCAGGTCTCGTTGAGGCGATTGGCCTCCTCGGCGAGGGCACGGAGTTCCGGCCCCGTCGGCGCGATCCCGAAATCGGCCAGGGCATTGATCCCGGCCAGCTTGGCCTGG
Source organism: uncultured bacterium (assembly GCA_903884945.1). Classification (GTDB taxonomy): domain Bacteria; phylum Pseudomonadota; class Alphaproteobacteria; order Sphingomonadales; family Sphingomonadaceae; genus Sphingomonas. The sequence goes on along the minus strand of CAISGR010000273.1, from coordinate 43,581 downwards.
GTCGCCCGCTCGAGCGCGTCCACATCATTCGACTTCAGCGCCGCGATCTCCGCATGGAGCGATTCGATCACGCCGATCAGCGCGTCACGCCTGGTCTTACTTGGCGTCATGCGGATTCCATTCGAGCTTGAGCGCGATCAGCCGATCGGCAATCTTGGTTGGGTAGATGGGGAAGGTGCCGTTCCGAACCGCATTGCGGATCCGCGAGACCCGCTCCAGATCGACTGGCGGCGTCTCGTCATAGCCGAACGCGATCGCCGACAGCTTCAGTTGTTCCGTCGCCACGCCGTCATTCTCCGCCGTGACGCGCGTCGCAGCGGAAGCGCGCGTGACCGGCGTCAGTTGCCGATCACGGCCTGACACTGGCTTTGAACTGATCGAATCCACCATGCCTGCACCTTTGCGGTTACGCCGACAGGAGGAGTAACGACGGTTCCGGACAGAACTTAAGGAATTATTCCGCCCATCCCGGCAGCGTCGCGCGACCGGCCTCGATCGCGACGGCCTGGACCGGATTGCGCGTGTCGTCGACCTTGACGAGGAAGCGCGCGCCGGGCGCGGCATCCGCCAGCGCGACGCCCTCGCGGCTGATCGAGAAGCCGGTCGAGCCGGCCGCGATCGTTACCGGATCACCGCGCTTGATCACCGCGGCGAGCTTGATCGGCACGATTGCCGGCGCGGCCGCAGTAGACGGGGCCGCCGCGGCCGTCGCGGCGGCGCGCACCGGAACGAAGATCCGCCATTCCGGCCCGGTACAGGCGACCACGACGGTATCGTGACTGCCCCCGCGCCACGACAGCGAGACGGTCGGGCAGGCGGCAAGCTTGAGCCGGGAATCGACCACGCTCCTGGCCCCGCCCTCGTCGCCGATCGCGCGGCCGGTAAAAGCGGCGACGGCGCGGTCGAGCGCGATCGTATCCTGGAACGGTGGAGCGGCAAGCGCGGGAGCGGCGAGCAGGGCCAGCGGTACGAACAGGCAGCGCATTATTTTCTCCTTGCGGCGGCAGGATCTGGTTGCCGGACGGCAAATCATTGCCGTTCCCCGGCAAAGCCCATGGTCACGATCACGGTCCGGCGATTATGGCCGGGCAGATCGGGCGCATTGACGATCGTGATGCGGCCGGCGGGCGCGACATGCGCCGCGGCGAAGGCGGCGGCGACGGCGCGCGCGCGATCGGCCGCGAGCACGGCGCCGTTGCCGGTGGCGGGATCGACATCCGCGGCCGAACCGTCAGCGCTGCCGCTGATCTTCAGCGTCACCCGGGGATCGCGCACCGCCTCGCGCGCCCAGGCAATAAGGCCCGCAGGGGCCGAGGGCAGCGCGGCCGAGCCGGGCGCGAAGTTCATCATCGCCGCCGCCGCCATCGGAATCGGCTCGGGCGTCGCGACCGGCCCGGTCGCCCCGCCAAAGCCTTCGCGGATACCGCGGGCGAGCGCCTTGCGATCGAGATGCTGGCTGGCCTGGACCAGCACGAAGAAGCCCACGAGCAACAGTGCGAGATCAGCCAGCGTCATCAGCCAGATCGGGCGGCCAGGCAGGGCTTCGGGAAACTCGTCCATCATGCCACATCCGCCATCGGCACGGGAATGCCGAGCGCGGGCGCCGAGCGCGGTTGCTCGCGCGCCGCAAGCGCGACCAGCGGCGCCTCGAGCCGCAGCCGCTCGACCGCCTCCTCGCGGGCATGGCGCCGCAGCCGCGCCGCAACGGGCATGGCGATCAGATTGGCGACCAGCGCGCCGTAGAGCGTCGCGAGCAGCGCGATCGCCATCGCGCCACCAATGGCACCGGGATCATCCATCCGGACGAACATGCCGACCAGACCGATCAACGTGCCGACCATCCCCATGGCGGGTGCCACCTCGGCCGCACCCATCCAGACATCGGCGGCAGCACCGTGGCGATCGATTCGCGCTCGCCGCAGATGCCGGACCAGCGCTTCGACCTCGGCGGCGGGCCGCCCATCGACAATCGCGGCGATCGCGGCGGCGACATCGGCATCGGCGATCACGGAACGATCCAGCGCCATGACGCCGTGACGGCGCGCGATCCGGCCGAGCGCGGCGATCTGATCGAGCAGGGGCGCCGCATCGAAGCGCCGTCGGCCGATCGTGCGGAGCGCGGCGATGGCGCGCAGCAGGTCGCGCGCCGGCGTCCGCAGCATGATGGCAAGCAGCGTGCCACCGCCAACGATCGCGATCGCTCGCGGGTCGAGAAAGGGGCCCAGCAGCTGGGCGAGATCGGGTGCGGTCGTCATCGTCCCGCCCTTTGCAAGGGGTGGGCCAAGTGCCCCGCGCCGGCATACCCGGCCGTACGGGCACATCGGGGCGGCCGGCAACCGGCAAGACTTGCCGCCAGGCCGGCAAGGGCTTGCCGCCGCGCTTGCCGCCACGGCATCGCCAGGACCCCGCCGCGCCTTCCCGGGGCATCTGGCACGGCCTTTGCTGTGTTCCCTCGCGCAATCTTGCGCAGGAGAAGGCCCATGGCCGACGACACGCTTTTCGGAGTTCATGCAGCGGCGCTACAGGTGCGTTCGCAGCGCATGGGCCTGCTCGCGTCGAACATCGCCAATGCGTCGACACCCGGCTTCAAGGCCAAGGACATCGACTTCCAGACCGCGCTCGCGGCGGTCCAGCAGTCCGGCGATGCCGACACCAACAGCATCGGGAGTGCCGTGCGCTACCGCGTGCCGAGCCAGCCGTCGCTCGACGGCAATACCGTCGAGCTTTCCACCGAGCAGACCGCCTTTGCCGAGAACGCCGTCCAGTATCAGACGACCCTGTCGTTCCTGAACGGCCGGATCAGCCAGATCACCCGCGCGCTGAAGGGAGAATAAGGCATGGCCGACAACTCCCTCAACATCTTCCAGGTCGCCGGCCGCGCGATGTCGGCGCAGCTGGTGCGGATGAACACCACGGCCTCGAACCTCGCCAATGCCGGCGCGATCTCCGGCAGCGCAAGCACTGCCTATCGCACGATCAAGCCGGTGTTCCGCACTGAATATGACAAGGCCACCGGCCTCGCGACCGTGAACGTCGAGCAGATCGTGACAGCGGGCGGCGAGCCGACCAAGCTCTACGATCCCTCGCACCCGATGGCGGACAAGGACGGCAACGTCTTCGTGAGCGCCGTCGACGAGACCCGCGAGTTGGTCGACATGATGGAGACCGCGCGCAGCTACCAGAACAATGTCGAGGTCATGCAGACCGCGAAATCCCTGATCCTCGATACCCTCAAGCTTGGACGCTGATCATGAGCACCGCTTTCGATACCACCCTCACCAATCTCGGCATCAACCGGACGACGACCAGCGCCGCGGCCGCCTCCTCTTCCGGCTCGACCACGCTCGGCCAGGCCGATTTCCTGAAGCTGATGACCGCCCAGCTCAACAACCAGGATCCGTTCGCCCCGGTCGACAACACCCAGATGGTCGCCCAGATGGCGCAATTCTCGTCGCTTGCCGGCATCACCGACATGAACACGACGCTGAAGGCGATCTCCGACAAGCTTGGCGGCACCAGCGCCAGCGACGCGCTCTCCTATGTCGGCAAGACCGTGCTGACCGAGGGCAATACCGCCTATGCGCGCACCTCGGGCGGGATCGCGGGCGCAGTGGAGCTCGATGGCGATGCCACCGACGTCAATGTGTCGATCACCTCAGCCGATGGCCAGGTGCTCAAGACGATCCAGCTCGGCGCGCAGTCGAAAGGCACCGTCTCCTATGACTGGGATGGCACCACCGATGGCGGCGCCGCAGCCGGCGACGGGCCGTTCAAGGTTTCGGTGACCGCCGCCAATGCCGGCACCACCGTCGCCAGCCGCAACCTTGTCTGGGCGCCCGTCGCAGCCGTCTCGATGCCGGCCTCCGGGTCGCCGACGCTTACCCTTCCCGGCCTCGGCCAGGTCGCCATTTCCGCCGTTCGCCAGATCGGCTGACCCTTACCCCCAAGGAGTAGACCAGCATGTCCTTCTATACTTCGCTCAGCGGCCTGCAGGCGGCCCAGACCGAGATGTCGACCATCTCGCACAACCTGGCCAATGTCTCGACCAACGGCTTCAAGAAGAGCCGTACCGATTTCGCCGACGTGATCGCCTCGAGCATCGCGACCGACCCGACCAAGCTCATCGGCTCGGGAACGGTAGTGAAGGCCAACCGCCAGTTGTTCACCGAAGGCAATCTCAAGTCGACCGGCTCGGCGCTCGATCTCGCGATCTCGGGCGACGGCTTCTTCACGGTCAAGACGAGCGGCATCAGCGCGTCGACCGCCTATACCCGCAACGGCAGCTTCCAGGTCGATCCGACCAGCCATTATGTCGTCGATGCGCAGGGCAGCGCGCTGCAGGTCTATCCGGTCGATGCCGAGGGCAATGTCACAGCAACCGGCAGCGACGGCCTGATCAACCTGAAGCTGCCGGAGACCAGCGGCGTTCCGGTCGCGACGACCAAGGTCGCACTCGACGTGAACCTCTCCGCCAATGCGACCGCGCCGACAGCGGCCTTCGATCGCACCAACGCAGCGACCTATAACAACTCGACGGCGACGACGATCTACGACGCCAGCGGCAATGCGATGACCCTGACCAACTATTATGTCCGCAACAGCGCGACGAGCGCAGGGGGCAGCGACAGCTGGTCAGTCTACAGCTATGTCGGCAACCAGCAACTGAGCGTCAACGGGTCGAGCAATCCCGTCACGGTCAGCTTCGATTCCGCTGGCGCCATGACGTCGCCGACCGCGCCGATCAGCTATGACGCCTTCACGCCGCCCAGCGGCGGCACGACCCAGTCCCTGACCTTCGATCTTGCCGGCACGACTCAGGCACCGAGCGCTTTTTCGGTCGAGGCGCGCAGCCAGGACGGCAAGTCGGTCGGCCAGCTGGCCGGCGTCACCGTCGACGAATCGGGCGTGGTCACCGCCAATTTCTCGAACGGGGATACGACCGCGCTCGGCAAGGTGGCGCTCGCCAATTTCGCCAACCCGTCGGGCCTGCGCCAGCTGGGCAACAGCTATTGGTCGGCCAGCGGGGTTTCGGGTCAGGCGACCCTCGGCAGCGCCAACGACAATGGCTTCGGATCGCTGCAGTCGGGCACGATCGAGGGATCGAATGTCGACATCACTGAGGAACTGGTCGCGCTGATCGCAGCGCAGCGCAATTTCCAGGCGAATTCCAAGGCGCTCGATACCGCCAACCAGATTTCCCAGACGATCTTCAACCTGCAGCGCTGACGGCCTCGAACGGAGCATCTGAATGGACAAGCTGGTCTACACCGCGGCAACCGGGCTCAAGGCGCACATGGCGTCGCAGGCCGCGATCGCGAACAACATGGCGAACGCCTCGACGATCGGCTTTCGCGCCGACCGCGTGGTGTTCGACCGGATGCAGCTGTCGGGCTCGGCGCTCGACACGCGCACGCCGGCGTCCGAGGAGGTGGTCGACGCCGATCGCCGCCCCGGTGCGATCATGCAGACCGGCCGGCCGCTCGACGTCGCCATCGCCGGCGATGCCTGGCTGACCGTCCAGGCGCCCGACGGGACCGAGGCCTATACACGGCGGGGCGACCTCCAGGTCGCCCCGACCGGCGTGCTGGAAACCGGCGACGGTTTCCCGGTGATGGGATCGGGGGGTCCCATCACCGTGCCGCCCGCCGAATCGATCAAGATCGCCTCGGACGGCTCGATCTCGATCGTGCCCCCGGGCGGCGACCCGGCCAATCCGCAGGCGCTCGACAAGATCAAGCTCGCCAGCCCCAAGGGCTCGGACACGGTGAAGGGGCTCGACAACCTGCTGCACGTCAAGGGCGGCGGGGTGCTGCCCGAGGATCTCGATGCGAAGCTCCAGTCGGGCGCGCTCGAGGGATCGAACGTCAACATGACCCAGGCGCTGGTCGACATGATCGAGAACCAGCGCGCCTATGAAGTCCAGGCCAACCTGATGAAGGAAGCCAAGAACATGGACGAAAGCTCCGCATCGCTGATGCGGCTGCCCTCTTAAGGATCCGAGGATATGACCAGCGCAGCAATGCACATCGCGCGGACCGGGCTCGACGCCCAGGACATGCGCATGCGGGTGATCTCGAACAACCTCGCGAACGTGAACACCACCGGGTACAAGCGTGACCGGGCGGCGTTCGAGACGCTCGCCTATCAGACGGTGACCGCGCCGGGATCGCCCAGCACCGCAGAATCGAAATATGCGACCGGCCTCAACCTCGGCACCGGCGTCCGCATCCAGGGCACCGCGCGGATCGACACGCAGGGCGCGATGCAGACCACGGGCAATTCGCTCGATCTCGCGCTCGACGGCGACGGCTATTTCCAGGTCCAGATGCCGGGGGGCACGCTGGGCTATACTCGCGCGGGCAATTTCTCCCGCTCGCCCGAGGGGCTGCTCGTCACCTCCGAAGGCTATCAGGTGATGCCCGGCATCACCGTACCACAGGGCGCGACCTCGATCACGATCGGCACTGACGGCACCGTATCGGCCACCGTCCCGCCGCAGACCAATGCGAGCGAGCTGGGGCAGATCCAGGTCGCCAGCTTCGCGAACTCGGCCGGCCTGCTCGGCAAAGGCGACAATTACCTGACTGAGACCGCTGCCTCCGGCGCCGCGACGCTCGGCGTCGCCGGCCAGGATGGGCGCGGCAATATCCGCCAGGGCATGCTCGAGGCGTCGAACGTCAATGTCGTCGAGGAGCTCGTCGACATGATCGAGACGCAGCGCGCCTATGAGGTCAATTCGAAAATGATCTCGGCGACCGACGACATGCTGAAATATGTTAACCAAAATGTTTGATGGTTAATTTCATGAAACCGTCACCCGCCATCATCGCCTTCTCCCTTGCCGCCGCACTTGCGCCGTCGCCTGCCGACGCACGCCTGTTCGGGGCCAGGAAGCCCAAGGTCGATTTCTCGGCGACCCTGCCGCAACCGGTGCCGACGCCACCGCCCGCCAATGGCTCGATCTTCCAGATCAGCGAAGGCTATGCGGCCTTGTACGAAGGGTCACGCGCGCGCCGCGTCGGCGATCCGCTGACCATCGTGCTGGTCGAGCGCACCGCCGCCTCGAAATCGGCGAGCTCCAAGCTCGACAGCGGCGGCGGCGCGAGCATCACGCCGCCCAGCACCGGTTCGCTCGCCCTGTTCAAGACGACCGATGCGAGCCTCAGCAACACCCGCAATTTCAGCGGCAGCGGCGCGACCGACCAGTCCAACACGCTCTCGGGCGAGGTCAGCGTGACGGTTGCCGCAGTCTATCCCAACGGCACCATGCTCGTGCAGGGCCAGAAACGCGTGACGCTCAATCGCGGTGACGAGTTCGTCCAGATCAAAGGGCTGATCCGCGTCGCCGACATCGACGCCGACAACCGCGTTCCCTCCACCCGCGTGGCGGACGCCCAGATCGCCTATACCGGCAAGGGCGACGTCGCCCGTGCCAGCCGCCAGGGCTGGTTCGGCCGCTTCTTCTCGATGGTCAGCCCGTTCTAATGAAAGCGCCCGCGATGCTCCGCTTCCTGACTGCCCTGCTTGCCGGCCTGCTGATCGCGGGCCCGGCCAATGCCGATCGAATCAAGGATCTGGGCGGGTTCCAGGGCATCCGGTCGAACCAGTTGACGGGCTATGGCATCGTCGTCGGCCTGCCGGGCACGGGCGACGACAATCTGGAATATACCATCCAGTCGATGAAAGCAGTCGCCTCGCGCTTCGGGCTGCAACTGCCGCCCGGCACCAATCCGGGCCTGAAGAATGCGGCAGTCGTGATGATCACCGCCGATCTGCCGGCCTTCGCCAAGCCGGGCCAGAAGCTCGACATCACGGTCGCCTCGATGGGCAAGGCCAAGTCGCTGCGCGGCGGCGCGCTGATCCTCACCCCGCTGCTCGGCGCCGATGGCCAGATCTATGCGATGGCGCAGGGCAATCTCGCAGTCGGCGGGCTCGGTGCCGAGGGCAAGGACGGCTCCCAGATCGTCGTCAACATTCCTTCGGCGGGGCGCATTCCCGAGGGCGCGACGGTCGAGCGCACCGTTCAGACCGGTTTCGAGAATTCGCCGGTGCTGACCTATAATCTCTCCCGCGCCGATTTCACGACGGCGCAGAATGTCGCCGCGGCGATCAACACCCGGCTGGGCGCCGGCACTGCCGAAGCGGTCGACGCCGTCTCGGTTGCGGTGCGTGCGCCGGTCGGCGGCGACGTCCGCGCGACACTGATGAGCGAGATCGAGAATCTCGATGTCGTGGCCGCGCAGCCTTCGGCCAAGGTGATTGTCAACGCCCGCACCGGTACTGTCGTGATCAATTCCGCCGTCCGCGTCGGCCCCGCCGCGGTCAGCCACGGCAAGCTCACGGTGCGCATCGACGAGAGCCAGCATGTCAGCCAGCCCCAGCCGTTCAGCCAGGGCCAGACCGCGACCGAGCAGAAGAGCGCCGTCGCAGTCGACGAGGAGCATCGCCCGATGTTCCTGCTCGATCCCGGCCCGAAGCTTGCCGACATCGTCAAGGCAGTGAATGCGATCGGCGCATCGCCGGCCGATCTGGTCGCCATCCTCGAAGCGCTGAAGGAAGCCGGAGCGCTGAAAGCGGAGTTGATCGTCCTGTGAGCGATATCCCAGCCCTTCCCGCGGCAACGCCGACCACCGGCATCAGCCTCGACACCAGCCGCCTTTCGTCGCGCGCCAATCTCGACAAAGCGGGCAAGAAATTCGAGGCGGTGTTCGCCGGCATGATGCTGAAATCGATGCGTCAGGCGCACCTCGCCGAGGACCTGTTCTCGTCCAAAGGGCTCGACACGTTCCGCGAGATGCAGGACCAGAATATCGCCCAGTCGATGGCCGATCACGCGCCGCTCGGCATCGGCAAGGCGATGACCGACTTCCTCGCCAAGTCACAGGCCAGTCTGCAGCCGGAAGCCGACCCGGCGGCCACGCCTTCGGATAAGGCGCCGTGAGCGATCTTCTCGCCACCGGCGCGAGCGGCGTGCGTGCCTATCAGAGCGCGCTCACCACCATTTCCGAGAATATCGCGAATGCCGGCACCGCGGGCTATTCCCGCCGCACGGTCGCGCTCAAGGAATCGATCGCCCCGGGCGGGGTTGCCGCCACCGGCAATGTCGCCACGGGGCAAGGCGTCTTCGTCGCCGGCACCGTGCGCTCGGCGGATGCCTTCCGCGCCGCTGATGTCCGCTCGTCCAGCGCCGATCTGGCGCGCAGCGAAACCGGGGTCGCCTGGCTCGACCGGATCCAGACCGCGCTGACCGGCAACCAGCTTGGCGACCGGCTGACGGGCTTCTTCAACGCAGCGCAGGCGATCGCCGGCGATCCCACCGCGAGCACGCCGCGTTCCGCCTTTCTCGAATCGGCCACCTCAGTCGCCAACGCCTTCTCGGCGACCGGCAAGGCGCTCGATCAGGTTTCGGCGGATCTCGACGGCACCGCCGAGAATGCGGTCACCACCTTGAACGGTCTCGGCACGGCACTGGCCAAGGTCAATGACGGCATTGCACGCGCCACCCCCGGCAGCACCGGCGCGGCCGCACTTGCCGACCAGCGCGACCAACTGCTCGAACAGATCAGCGCAATCACCGATGTCTCGGTTGTGACCGATGCCGCCGGTCGCGCGACCGTCCGCCTCGGCAACAGCAGCGGGCCGGTGCTGGTCGCCGGCAACGATGCCGGCGCAGTTACCTATGTCCGCAATACTGAAGGCACGGTATCCTTCGCGGTCCACCGCGACGGCGAAAGCGCGACCGTCATCCCCGCCGGCGGTGCGCTTGCCGGGATCGCCGACGGCGCCCAGCGCATCGCAGCAGCACGCGCCCAGCTGAACGGCATCGCCGCCGATTTCACTGACGGCGTCAATGCTGTGCAGGCGCAGGGCCGCGATCTTGACGGCAATGCTGGCGCCGCGCTGTTCCAGGCGGGAAGCACGCCGACCGATCTCAGCCTCGCCCTGACCGACCCGCGCGGTATCGCCGCGGCCGCGGTCGGCGGGGGCACGCGCGACAACAGCAATCTCGCGGGGCTGACCGCGCTGCGCAGCAGCGGCGGCTTCGAGGCGAACACGACGAGCCTCGTCGCGGACAACGCCGCAGCGCTCGCCTCGCGCAAGCAGATCGCAGAGGCGCAGAGCGCGATCCGCGACGGCGCGATCGCAGCCCGCGACAGCGTCTCCGGCGTCAACCTCGACAGCGAAGCAGTCGACCTGATGCGCTTCCAGCAGGCCTATTCCGCGTCGAGCCGGGTGATCCAGGTCGCGCGCGAAACCTTCCAGTCAATCCTCGATATTCGTTGAGCAGCCCGATGCAGATCAGCACCTCCCAGCTCTATGACCGCTCTACGGCGTTCATGCAGAAGCTCAGCCAGAAGGCCGACGCGCTGCAGAACCAGGTGTCGAGCACGGTCAAGTTCACTGCGCCGTCGGACGATGTCGTCGCCTATCAGCGGCTTGCCGGGCTCAAGCAGGGCAAGGCGGACGATACTGCGGCCGGCGCCAATGTCACGCTGGCCCAGTCGCTGCTGCAGCAGTCGGACACCACCCTCACCGCCGTCCAGAACGCACTGCAGAGCGCCTCCGAACTGGTGCTGCAGGCGGGCAACGGAACGCTGACGGATGCCAATCGCGCGACGATCGCGACCCAGCTCAAGGGCGTGCTCGACAATCTTGTCGGCCTCGCCAACACCACGGATGCGCGTGGCCAGCCGTTGTTCGGTGCCGCCACCGGCGACAGCGCCGTGACGGTCGGCACTGACGGTACGGTGAGCTTCACCGGTACCGGCAGCCCGGCGGCGATTCCGATCGGGGGCGATCAGCAGATCGTCGCGACCGACACCGCCGCGCGCGTGTTCGGCGGCATCGCGACCGCGAGCGGCACCAGCGATGTGTTCGCGATCATCTCGAAATTCGCCGCAGCGCTCAATGCCGGCGGCAGCGTGACGGCGGCGGCCAAGGAAGCCGGCAACGCGCTGACCGCTGCGCAGACTCAGGTGACGAGCGTGCAGGGCTCGGTGGGCGCCCGCGCCGCGCGGCTCGAGCTGGTCTCCAGCCAGCTGACCGACACCGCCGCGAATCGCGAGACCGACCGGTCAGCGCTCGAGGATACCGACGTCACCGCCGCGATCACCGAGTTGCAGAAGACCATGACGATCCTCTCGGCGACCCAGGCGAGCTTCACCAAGCTCAGCCAATTGTCCTTGTTCGATTATCTCAAGTGATCCCGGCCGGTTGGTAACCGGTTGGCTACGAAATCCAGTTAACCGGGAATGATCGCGGCCGTTCTCAGGAATGGCGGCATAGTAGGGGGACCCAGCAGACCATGTTTCCGGTGATCGGCCTCGTCGTACTGCTCGTCATGATCTTTGGCGGCTTCGCGATCACCGGCGGCGCGCTCGGCCCGGTGATGGAAGCGATTCCGCACGAAATGCTGATCATCGGCGGCGCCGCCGCCGGCGCGCTGATCATCGGCAATTCGATGAAGGAACTGAAGGCGCTGGGCGGCAGCTTCTCCAAGATCTTCAAGGGCCCCAAATACAACAAGCAGGATTATCTCGACACGATCTTCCTCGTGTCGAAGCTGATGAAGATGCTGCGCACCGAGGGACCCATCGCGCTCGAGCCGCATGTCGAGGATCCGAAATCCTCCGCGCTCTTCGCCGAATATCCGCGCCTGCTCGCCGACCATACGCTGATCAACCTGATCGCCGACACGCTGCGGCTCGTCGTGGTCTCCTCGGGTACGCTCGACGTGCATGCGGTCGAGGACGTCATGGACAACATGATCAAGACTCACCATCACGAAGTCGAAGGGCCGCACGGCACGCTGGCGAGCCTCGCCGACGCGCTTCCCGCGCTCGGCATCGTCGCGGCGGTGCTCGGCGTGGTGAAGACCATGGGGTCGATCGACAAGCCGCCGGCGATCCTCGGCGCGATGATCGGCTCGGCCCTGGTCGGCACCTTCATGGGCGTGCTGCTTGCCTATGGCATCGTCAGCCCGCTCGCCAACCGGCTGAAACAGGTCGTCGAGGCAGATGCGGCGATCTATCATGTGGTCAAGCAGATCATCATCGCCTCGCTCCACGGCCATCCGCAGCCGCTGGTGATCGAGGCGGCGCGCTCCGGCATCGCCCATTCGAACCAGCCCGGCTTCGCCGAGGTCTTCGACGGTCTCAGGGGTCGATAGACGGTGGCCGCGCGCGCACCGCACGGCAGCAACCAGCCGCCGAAGATCATCTACAAGAAGATCTATATCGAGGGACATGGCGGGCATCACGGCGGTGCCTGGAAGGTCGCCTATGCCGATTTCGTGACCGCGATGATGGCCTTCTTCCTGCTGATGTGGCTGCTGGGCGCGACCAACGAGAAGCAACGCAAGGCGCTCGCCGACTATTTCGCGCCGACACTCGTCCAGATGAAGCAGAACAGCGCCGGCTCCAACGGCATGTTCGGCGGCGATTCGATCACCGACAAGGACAACTACCCGCACAAGGCCTCGCAGACCGGCACGCGATCGATGACGATCCCGGTCGAGGCGCTCGGCGGCGACCAGGTCGGCACCGGCCAGAAGGGCACGCTGAAGGACAAGGCAGTCCTCGGCGCCGAGGACCGCAAGAACTTCGAGAAGATGCACCGCCAGGTGGCGCAGGCGATGTCGTCCAACCCCAAGCTGTCGAAGCTCGCCTCGCATGTCCGCTTCGTGCGGACCCAGAACGGGCTGCGCATCGACCTGATCGACGACGCCAATTATTCGATGTTCGGGGTCGGCACGACGCAACTCGAGCCCGAGGCGGCCAAGCTGATCGGGCTGATCGCCGAATCGATCCGGGACACGACCAACCCGATCATGATCCGCGGCCATACCGACAGCCTGGGCTATGGCGATCCGCTCGCCATGAACAACTGGATGCTGTCGAGCGGCCGCGCCGAGGCGACCCGCCGGCGGCTGGCATCGGGCGGCATTCCTGAGCAGCGCTTCAACCGGATCGAAGGCGTCGCCGACCGCGAGCCGATGATCGAGGACAACCCGGCCGATCCGCGCAACCGCCGGGTCGCGATCACGCTGTTGTACCGCGCGACGAGCTTCGGCCAGTAAACCCAGCCGTCGGTGGCAGGCCATCCTGTCGATGATGATCTCACCGGTTGGAAACCGCGCCCCCGCCACCTAGGTAGGGGCAGTGAGCAAGTCCGCCGTCACTGCCCGAATCGCCGACGGCGTATCCTCGATTCAGGCCGCGGATTGGGATGCCTGCGCCGGCTCGGCCAATCCCTTTGTCGGGCATGATTTTCTCTCGATCCTCGAGGAATCGCGCAGCGCCGTCGCCGAGACCGGCTGGCAGCCGCTGCCGATCGTGATCGACGGCGCCGATGGCCGCCCCGCCGCGATCGCGCCCGCCTATGGCAAGAGCCACAGCCAGGGCGAATATGTCTTCGATCATGGCTGGGCCGATGCCTGGGAACGGGCCGGCGGGCGCTATTATCCCAAGCTTCAGGTCGCGGTGCCCTTCACTCCCGCGCCCGGGCCACGCCTGCTGCTGCGGGACGCGGCGCTGGCCCCGGCGCTGATCGGCGCGATCGAGGCGGTCACCGACCAGCATCGCCTGTCGTCCGCCCATGCGACCTTCATCGCGCCCGAGCAGCTTCCCCTGTTCGAGGCGGCGGGGTGGCTGATGCGCGCCGGTACGCAATATCACTGGCAGAACCAGGGCTATGGCGGGTTCGAGGATTTCCTCGGCGCGCTCGCGAGCCGGAAGCGCAAGGCGATCCGCAAGGAGCGCAGCGCCGCGATGGAGGGCCTGACGATCCGGCACGTCACCGGCGCGGCCATCACCGAGGCGGACTGGGATGCCTTCTGGATCTTCTACCAGGATACCGGCTCGCGCAAATGGGGCCGCCCCTATCTGACCCGCCGGTTCTTCTCGCTGCTCGGCGAGCGCATGGCCGACAAGGTGCTGCTGATCCTCGCCGAGCGCGACGGCCGCCCGATCGCCGGGGCGCTCAACCTGATCGGTGCAGACACGCTCTACGGCCGCTATTGGGGCTGCACCGAGGAAGTGCCCTTCCTCCATTTCGAGCTCTGCTATTATCAGGCGATCGACGCCGCGATCGCACGCGGGCTGAAGACAGTCGAAGCCGGCGCGCAGGGCGAGCACAAGCTCGCGCGCGGCTATGTGCCGGTGACGACCTGGTCGGCGCATTACATCCCCGATCCGGGCTTCAGGCGGGCGGTCGCGCAGTTCCTGGAGCAGGAGCGGCAGGCGGTGGCGTCCGATCAGGCGTGGCTGGGGGAAGCGACCCCGTTCCGCCGCGGGCCCTGAGCCGCCGGGCCTGGATTTCCAGCGCCCTGATCTCTTCGGGGAACAGCGGTACCGGCGGCGGCGTCACCTTGTGGTCGACCCGGAACAGGACGCTCGAGCCGTTGCGCCACACTTCGACCAGCCCGGCATTGAATTTCGGATCGTAGCGCGGCGGCTGGATCAGCCAGACATAGTCGAACGCATCGCGCGGGAAGCGCGCCAGCGACAGCGAGATGCTGCGCCACCATTCGCCGCGGCAATATTTCTCCGTCACGATCTGCGACGCATCATGCGCGAAACGGCGGGCGGGGCCGTAGCGCGCGGTCAGCAGCTGCGCGCCGGCCATCGACCATTGATCGTTGCTGTAGGCGAGGCGCCGCTCGAGCGCGATCGCAGGCAGATGCTCGAGCCGGCTCATCAGCCAGCCGCCGCGGCATTCAGTGCCCACGAAGCTGACTAGTTTTGCCCCCACCGGGACATGATCGAGCGCCTTGAGCTCGCGATCATAGGCCTGGCTGTAGAGCCAGAAGCTGATCGTCGTGCCGGCGATCCGCACGAGGAAGAAGGCAAGGCCGAGCGCCGCCAGCGTCGCGCTGTGGCGGATCGAGACGCCCGGCTTGGGCCGGAGCGCGATCACGGCGATGCCGATAACGAACGGGGCCAGGCGCATATCGGCATAGGCCGAACCGAACACGATCCGCGGCAGCAGGATGAACACCGCGAGCAGGAAGAGCGCCGAAAGGCCCAGGTTGCGCGAATATTCGATGGCCGGATCGCGGAAACCCTTGAACAGGATCAGGAACAGGATTGCGGCGGAAGCGATGTCGAACAACGCCCAGCGATCGTCGAGCATCTTGGTCAGCCAGATCACCTTGGCGTGCCAGTCGAACCAGTCCGATGTCTCGCCGCCGACATGATGGCCGCTGCGCCACATCACCATCATCACCATCGGCAGGGCGAGCGGGAGGCAGTTCAGCCCGGCGCGCACCCAGGCGTTGAGCCAGCGATGCCCGACATCGTGCTGGCGGACCATCTCGCCCGAAAAGGCGAGCACGCCGAGCACGCCCCACCCGAAGGTGTGGCACACCCACAGCGCGCAGGAGAGCGGCACGAAGATGATCGCGCGCAGCCGCAGCTTGCCGAGCCGCGCCAGCCGCAGCCACAGCGCGAAGGCGTTGAGCGCAATCGCCATCGACAGCGCGAAGTTGATGAAACCGAAATGGAAGGGATAGCTATAGGCGATCGGCAGCGCGAACAGGGCAGTCGCCGGAATGCGGCCATGCACCTCGCGCGCGATCCAAAGCAGGCCGGTCACCGTCAGCGCCGGGATCGTCATGACGATCAGCTTCAGCGCCAGCTCGAGCCCGAAGACCTTGGACAGCGGGATGATCAGGATGTCGATCCCGAGATTGCCGATCAGCTGCCACTGGAAATCATACCACTCGCGCAGCCACGCATGGTCCTGATAGGCCAGCTGCACCCGGTAGCGCCCGAGATGACCCGGCAGGTCGACCAGCGGCGGGATCGTCGGCCACAGCAGCGGTATGATCGCAACGATCGCCATTGCCGCGACGAACCATCGTGTCTGCCACCAGTGCAGCGGTGCCGTTTGGGTGCCCTCCATCACATCGTCCTTACCGGGGCACCGTAGCGCTAGACAAGCGCGCTTTCGACGGTCGGACAACGCGGTACAGGGCGGAGCGGCCGTTCGACCAGACCGGCGCCAGGTCAGCCGCGCCGGCCCGCCCCGCCGGAAAGCCGATCGTCCAGACATAGGAGAAGGTCGCACGGTCGAAGCCGGCGATCGCCTGGTCGAAGCCGGTTTGCCGCCACGGCGCGTCCGGCCGGCGGACCAGTTGCGAGGGATCGCGGTCGAGCGGTGCGGCACCGGGATGAAGCGGCTCGATCAGCTGCTGACCTGCAATCGCCCATTGCCCGTTGGTGAAAACGCGCCGTCGCGCGATCGCGATCCCGTCTAGATGGGCCAGCCGCGGATTCTCCCACGCGGCAGTCGATGGCTCGTCGACCAGCACGAGGAGTGCTGCGCCGGCCGGGATCAGCGGCAGGCCGCCCAGCTCGGCCTGCTGTCCCCGGGCGAACAGCGCGAAGGCGGCGATCGAGGTGATGATGCGCAGCGCGAAGAACCCGCTTCCCGCCAGCGCCAGCCGCTTCGCCAGCGCCGCCTCGTCGGGCGCGACCCGGATGGCGAGCAATGCGACCGCCACCGTGCCCGGCAGGATCCGCATGTCGACATAGGCGCCGCCGGCATAAAGCCGCGGCAGCAGCAGGAAGGCGACCAGCCCCAGCAGGGCCGGCACGCCCAGCACCGGCGCAAAGGATAGCCGCTTCGACCGGAGCGCCGTCCAGAGCAGCAGCGCGAGCAGGATGACGCAGGCGACGTCATAGGCCTTCCAGCGCTCGCGCAGCAGCGCCGCGATCCACTGCGCCTTTGCCGCCAGGTGGAACCAGTCGCCGGTATCGCCGGCAAGGCCGACCCCGCCAGTCGCGGCCAGCAGTTGCGGCCACGCCATCGGCGCGCAGCACAGGGCCGCCCGAAGCGCCGCGCCACCGCGCGGTTCGCCCCGTTCGCGCCGCATCGCCCATTCGGCGCCAAACGCGAACAAACCCAGCATCGCCCAGCCGAAACTATGGCAGAGCCACACCAGGCCGGCGATCGGCACGAACAGCAGGATACGCACCCAGGGCCGCGACCGCCGCGCGAGCCTGATCCACAGCGCCAGGCCGGCCAGTGCCAGCGCAGCGGCCAGCGCGAAATTCACGAAGCCGAGCTGGAAGGGGAGCGCGAAGGCGAGCGGCAGGGCAAAGGGCGCGGCCGGCGGCATGCGCCCATGCGCCTCGCGCGCCAGCCACAGCATCGCGGCCACCGTCACGGGCGGAATCAGCCCGACGACCAGATGGCTCGCCGGCTCGACATCGAGCAACGGGTGCAGCGCCAGCACCAGCCCTTCGACCCCGAGATTGCCGATCGGCGCCCAATGCACGGCATAGTGCCGGGCAAGCGGCGGCTGCCCCGCCTCGGCCATGATCCGATAGAGCCCGAGATGGCCGGGCATGTCGACCAGCGGCGGCAGCGCGGGCCACAGCAGCGGCAGCCCCGACGCGAGGATCGCGGCGAGCACGAACCAGCGCGTCTGCCACCAGGGCAGCCCGTCTCCATCCCCCTGCATTGGCGGTCTTTAGCGCGACGGCGCGGCGGGGAACAGGCCGGGTTCGACGCGATAGAGGGAGATGCCCGGCGCGCCGCCCGGGACCGGGCGCAGCCAGGCCGGCGGATGCGCACTATGAAGCCGGTTGAGCGTCTGCCCGTTGCCGCGTGCCGCCGCGCCCAGTTCGGCGAAGCTGTCGGCGCAGACCGCGACATAATCGACCTGCCATCGCCGCGCGATCGCGGCCGCGGTGTCCGGCCGGCCGAGGAAGAAGCGATAGACCGCGACATTGCCGGCATTGTTGCGGTGATAGGGCGCACCGACCACGCTCAGGCGGGTCGCAGCGATCGCATAGGCGCCGAGATCGAGCGGGGCGAGCAACCGGCCGGGCGGCAGCGCCGCCAGGCTCGCCAGTGCCTCGGGCGCGGTGCAGCTTCCCGCCGCCGCCCGACCACCACCGCCAGGCGCCTTGTGCGGGACGAGCGCATCGGCAGCCAATGGATAGAGCATGCCGGCCGAGACGATCCAGGCCCCGGCCATCCAGCCCGTCCCGCGGCGGCGCGCGGCGGCGATCACCGTTGCCAGCGCGGGGGCCGCGAGGATCGCCCCCGCATAGGCGCCGCGCAGCTGCACACAGGCCAGCGCGAGCGCCGCGACCTGCAGCGTCAGCAGCGCGATCCACCGATAGTCGCGCGAATCGAGGAAGCACCAGGCGGTCGCCACGATCCCCGCGGCCATCACGCCAGCATAGCCGACCGCGACGCCCGGCGCGGCGGAAAAGAGCGGCTGCGCCTCGCCGACCTTGCCCAGCCAGAGCTGCGCCAGCATCGGATCGATCATGCCGTAGGGCGCGAGGCATTGCGGCGCGACCGCGATCACGCCAGCGCCGATCACGCCAGCGACGAGGATCGCCAGCATCGCCCGCATCGCGGGCTTGGTGAAGTCACGCGCCGCGAGCGCCAGCAGCATCGGCGCGAACGCCGCGATCACTGCGCCGCGCCAGGCGATCGCCGTGAAGCCGTCGCAGGCGGGATAGCCCCATTGCGCCGTCTTGAAGATGATCGAGGCGCCGAGCAGCCCGGCGCCGAGCGCGATGCCGAACCCCATCATGCGATCGTCAGCGGCGTGGCGCGCGAACAGCCACTCGCCCGCCATGGCCAGGCCGGCGGCAGCGATCAGCGGCGCAGTCTCCATCCCGATGACGAGGCTCGCCGCCGCCGCCAGGCCCGCGGTGAGGCCATGGCCGAGCGAAGGCGGCTGGACCAGCGTGCGCGTGACGACCAGCAGCAGCACGATCTGCAGGCCGTGATGATCGATCCGGCCGGGTAGGAAGATCGTCGTGGCCGGAAACGCGATCGCGGCGACGACGGCGGCGGTGCGCGCGACGCTGGAGCCGCCCAGCGACCGCGCGATGCGGGCGACGAGGAACAGCGCCGCGCCGAACAACAGCGTCGGCCAGATGATCACCGCGATGATTTCCGCCTGGTGCGCGCCGACCAGCGGCGTCAGCAGCGCGATCATTGCACCCGGCACGAGATCCGGCAGGCGCGACCAGTGCATCGCCAGCCCCGGCGCTTCCCCGAGGCGATATTGCAGCAGGTCGTTGAAGCGCTGCCCGGCCAGCCAGTCGCGAATCTGCTGCAGGCGCATCACGTCGTCGGTGTCGGGCAGGCGGAGCGCGGAAAGCTGGTGCCAGTCACGAGCCGCCCAGGCAGCCGCCAGGACCGCGGCGAGCAGCATCGCAACAAGGGCATCGCCCAGGATCAGCCGTCGTTCGGTTCGTGTCCGCATGGCGCCGGACTAGCGAAAACCGGTTAAGGCGGGGTTAGGGCACGCGGCCCCCCGGCATCAATCCCGGTCGCGTCGCCCGAGCAACCGCAGCCGCAGCGCGTTGAGCTTGATGAAGCCCGCCGCATCGCGCTGATCATAGGCGCCCTGATCGTCCTCGAAGGTCACCACCTTCTCCGAATAGAGCGAATTGGGCGATTTGCGGCCGACGACGTACACCCCGCCCTTGTAGAGCTTGAGCCGGACAGTGCCCGAGACCTTCGCCTGGCTATGGTCGATCGCCGCCTGGAGCATCTCGCGCTCGGGCGAGAACCAGAAGCCGTTATAGATTAGCTCCGCATAGCGCGGCGCCAGTTCGTCCTTGAGATGGGCCGCGCCGCGATCGAGCGTCAACTGCTCGATCCCGCGATGCGCGAGATAATAGATGGTGCCACCCGGCGTCTCGTACATGCCACGCGACTTCATCCCGACGAAACGGTTCTCGACCAGGTCGAGCCGGCCGATGCCGTGCTTGCGCCCGAGATCGTTGAGCTTGGCGAGCAGCGTCGCCGGGCTCATCCCCTCGCCATTGACCGCCACGCCGTCGCCGCGCTCGAAATCGATCGTGATGAATTCCGGCTGGTCAGGCGCGTCCTCGGGATTGACGGTGCGCGAATAGACGTAATCGGGCACTTCCTCCCACGGATCCTCGAGCACCTTGCCCTCGGACGAGGTATGGAGGATGTTCGCATCGGTCGAGAAAGGCGCCTCGCCGCGCTTGTCCTTCGAGACCTGGATCTGGTGCTGCTCGGCGAATTCGATCAGGCGCGTGCGGCTGGTCAGGTCCCATTCGCGCCACGGCGCGATCACCTTGATATCGGGCGCGAGCGCATAATAGCCCAGCTCGAAGCGCACCTGGTCGTTGCCCTTGCCGGTCGCGCCATGGCTGACCGCGTCGGCGCCCACCAGCTTCGCGATCTCGATCTGGCGCTTGGCGATCAGCGGCCGCGCGATCGAGGTGCCGAGCAGGTACAACCCCTCGTACAGCGCATTGGCGCGCATCATCGGGAAGACATAGTTGCCGACGAACTCCTCGCGCAGATCGTCGATGAAGATATGCTCGGGCTTCACGCCGGCCGCCTCGGCCTTGCGCCGTGCCGGCTCGAGTTCCTCGCCCTGGCCGAGATCGGCGGTGAAGGTCACCACCTCGCACTGATAGGTCTGCTGCAGCCATTTCAGGATCACGCTGGTGTCCAGCCCGCCCGAATAGGCGAGGACGACGCGGTTGATCTTGTCGGTCATGAAAACGGCTCCGCAGGCATGCTTTGAAATCGGCCCGCGCTCTAGGGTCCGGGAGCCGGTTCCGCAACCTCGATGGTCCGCAACAGCCCGGGAAGATGCGCACCGAGCGACGCCGCGCGGTACAGGTAGCTCGCCGTCAGCGCCCACCAGATGCCGCTTTCGCCCCAGGGGCGGAGCGCGAGATCGGTCGCGATATAGAGCGCGGTGGCGACGATCGCTGCGTTGCGCAGCGCCCGGCCGCGCGTGGCGCCGATGAAGATGCCGTCGAGCAGCCAGGCCGGCACACCGATCGCCGGGATGATCGCGGCATAGGGCAGCATGGCCATGGCCTGGGCGCGCACGCCCGCATCGCTCGCGAAAAAGGCGATCAGCGGCCCGCCCAGCGCCAGGAACAACAGTGCGAAGCCGATCCCGGCCGCCAGCGAAAACTCGCCCGTCAGCCGGATCGCCCGCACGACCGCCGCCCTGGACCGCGCCCCGATCGCCTGACCCACACGGGCTTCGGCAGTGAAGGCGAAGCCATCGAGCACGAAGGCCGAGACGCTGACGAACTGCATCAGCACATGGTTCGCCGCCAGCGCCGTCGCACCGAGCCGCGCGCCCGCGTTGGTGAACCAGACGAACAGCAGGAGCAGCGCCATGGTACGGAGCATGATATCGGCATTGACGGCGAACAGCCGCCGGAGCGCCCCGCCGCCGAACAGCGCCGGGGAAAGCTGCCGCCGCCAGTCCAGGCCCCGCCCCGCGATCATCAGGCCGAGGGCGAGCGAAGTCCATTCCGCGCAGGCGGTGCCGAGGCCGACCCCACGCGCGCCCAACCCGAAATGCCGGACGAACAACAGGTCCAGCCCGATATTGACGAGATTCATTGCGATCTGCAGCGCCAGCGCTGCGCGCGTCCGCCCCAGGCCGAGCAGCCAGCCGTTGATCGCGAACACGGCCAGGCTCGCCGGCGCGCCGAGGAAGCGCGCGCCGACATAGCCCCGCGCCGCCGCATCGAGCGCGCCGCCGCCGGACAGCACCCCGAAGGTGAGCGGGACCAGCATGATCTGCAGCGCGAACAGGATCGCCCCCAGCACCACCCCGGCAATCACGCCGCGCAGCAGCATCGCCGCCACCTCCTGCGCGTCGCCGGCGCCTTCGGCCTGTGCCGTCATCCCTGTCATGCCCATGCGCAGGAAACCGAAGGTCCAGAAGATCATGTTGATCACGACCGTACCCAGCGCCACCCCGGCGAGTGCGGCAGCGTCACCGGTGCGCCCGATCACCGCGGTATCGACCAGCCCGACCAGCGGCACGGTCGTCTGGCCCAGCATGATCGGCCAGGCCTGCGCGAAGATCGCGCGCCGGGTGAGCGGAGCGGAAGTCATGAATCGCGGATAGGCGGCCACCGGCCGCTACGCTACCCTTGGGCGGGAGCGACTCGAAAGGGTGGCGTGGTGGAGAACAAGACCAGGGCGACGGACATGGACGTCGGAGCCTTCCTCGCCCGGATCGAGCCCGCGCAGCGGCGCGAGGATGGCCGCGCCGTGCTTGACCTCATGGCGCGCGTCACCGGCGAGGCGCCGAAAATGTGGGGGCCGTCGATCATCGGCTTCGGGACGCACTCCTATCGCTACGACAGCGGCCGTAGCGGCGAGATCTGCCGGATCGGCTTCTCGCCGCGCAAGGCGCAGCTCGTCTTCTATCTCGCCGCCGGCCTGCCCGGCCGCGACGCGCTGCTCGCGAAACTCGGCGCGCATGCGACCGGCAAGGGCTGCCTCTATGTCCGGAAGCTCGCCGATATCGATCTTGCCGTCCTCGAGGCGCTGATCGCACGCTCCTGTGCGTTCAGGGCGCCGGATCAGCCGGCCCGAAGCGCCCGCTCTTCCTCGATCATATAGTCCCGCGTGATCGGCAGGGTGTGGCGATTCTTGGCATATTGCAGCTGGTAATTGACCATCCCGCCATAGCGGAACGCACAGGACGCGCCGGCCAGGTAGAATTGCCACATGCGATAGAAGGGCTCGTCGTACAGCGCGACGATTGCATCGCGCGCAGCGACAGTGCGCTCGTACCAATGGTCGATCGTATAGGAATAGTGCAGCCGCAGCACCTCGACATCGGTGAGGAAGAAGCGAAGCCCCTCATTGGCCTTCACGATCTCCGACAACGCCGGGTTATAGCCGCCCGGGAAGATATATTTCGCAGTCCAGTCATCGGTCACGCCGGGGCCGCCGGCGCGGCCGATCGTATGGAGCAGCATCACGCCATCCTCGGTCAGCAGGTCGCGGCATTGCCTGAAGAAGGTGCGGTAATGCGCCGGGCCGACATGCTCGAACATGCCGACCGACACGATCCGGTCGAAGCTGCCGGTGACATGGCGGTAATCGATCAGCTCGAACCTGACCTTGTCGGCCACGCCGGCCTCCTCGGCGCGGCGGCGCGCGACCTTGAGCTGCTCCTCGGACAGGGTGACGCCGAGCACCTCGGCGCCGGTCCTGGCGTGGAGATACAGCGCCATGCCGCCCCAGCCACAGCCGATATCGAGCACCTTCATCCCCGGCTTCAGCGCGAGCTTGGCGGCGATATGCGCCTTCTTGTCGGCCTGCGCCTGCTCCAGGCTGTTCGCGGGATCGGTGAAATAGGCGCAGCTATATTGCCGGTCGGCATCGAGGAAGAGATCGTAGAGCCGGTCGCTCAGGTCATAGTGATGCGCGACATTCTTCTTCGAGCGCCGCGCCATGTTGACTCGGTTCAGCCGGTGGGTGACCGCGGCCACCGCACGCCGCGCACGACTGGCGTGGAGCGCGCCGAGCCCGTGTTCCCACAGGTCGTTCGCGGTCATCAGGCGGACGAGGCTCATCACATCCTCGCCATCGACCGTCATCCGGCCCTGCATATAGGCCTCGCCCGCGCCCAGGCTGGGATTGCGGACGATGAAGCTGGCCGCACCATTGTCGGTGAAGCGGATCGATACGTTCGGGAAATCCGGATCGGGATCCGGCGTACCGAAGGTACGGACGGTGCCGTTGGCGTGGTGGACGGTGAGTTGCCCACGTTTGACGCGGGCGGCGAGGAACATGTCGATCAGGGCCATATTGGCCCTCCGTAACAATCAGATGCCGGCATACCAATCGTAATCTACATGATCCTCCCAATAGCCGCCCTTGCCCAGGCCGATCCCGGCGAGCGAGGCGACCGCGTCGATCCGCATGACGTATTTCGCGTGCTTGTAGCCGAGCTGCCGCTCGACCCGCAGGCGCAGCGGCGCGCCGTGACCGATATCGAGCACTGCATCGTTCATCGCCCAGGCGAGGATCGTCTGGGGATGGAACGCATCGACCACATCGATCGATTCGTAGTAATTGTGGCCGCGATACAGATCGGCGCAGGTGAAGACGAGATAGCGCGCGTCGCGCCGGATCCCCGCCGCCTTGAGGATGGTGCCGAGCATCGGCCCATGCCATTTGCCGATCGCGCTCCATCCCTCGACGCAATCGTGCCGGGTGATCTGGGTGCGCGCCGAGATCGCACGGATCTGCGCCAGCGACAGGCTGAGCGGCGTCGCGACGAGACCGCCGACCTGGAGCCGCCAGCCGGCGAAGCGCTCCGCTGCCATCGCATTGTAATCTGGCGTGTTGGGATTGTTGGTGCCGTTGGTGCGGAACACCGGGGACATCTGGTCGGGGCGGAACTCAGTCGCGAGCGAATGCCGGTTCGACAGCGCACGCTGCAGCCCCATGTTCATTTTCTCGCCCGAGAACAGGATCTTGCGGAAACCCGGATTCTCCGCGATCCGGTCACACCCGGACAGCAGCGCCCCGGCACCGATCGCGCCCGTGGCAACCAGCGCGCGGCGGGTGATGAGCCTCTTCATGAATCCTCCTTCGGCACCGTCCACCGCCCGGTGATCATCGATCGCACCTCGTTCCAAGGATCGGCCAGGATCACCAGCGCCAGATGCACGATGATGAAAGCGACCAAGCCGGCCGCCGCGATGAAATGGATCGAGCGCGCCGATTGCCGCCCGCCGAATATGTCCAGCAGCCAGGGCCAGGCCGCGTCCATCCCGGGCGACATGGTCAGCCCCGTGAAGATCATCAGCGGGACCAGCACGAAGATGACGAGGACATAGGAGAGTTTCTGGAAGATGTTGAACGCCGCCGGATTGGCCGGATCGTGAAAGCGAAAGGCGAGATGCTCCTTCAGGTCATGGAGCAGGCTGCGGGGCTTGAGCTCGTCCGCGCGGACGCGAAGGTCGCGCTGAAAATGGCGATTGATCAGGCTCGTGGCCATGAAGGCGAGCAGGCCGAAGCCCAGCAACAGCGCAAACAGCATATGCCAGCGTCGCGACAGCGCCAGGTTATAGGTCGACGGGATGGTCAGCCAACCCGGCCACCGCGGCAGGCTCAACCACGGATGATCGAAATTCGCGCCGTAATTGCCCCAATAGAGATGCGGGTGGGCATTGAAGATCATCAGGCCGCTGCCGATCATGATGAAGATCGTGATCGCGTTGATCCAGTGCCACAGGCGGGTGGCGACACGGTGACGATAGATCGTCCGTGCCGGGGCGCCGTGCGCGGAATCTGGGGCCGGGGTCGGTTCGTCCATCGGGCGCGTCTCCTGACCGGTGCTTATCCGCTTTACCCGGCTTGGAGAACCGCCCTTCGCACAACGAGGACCAAGGCTGGACCGCACGGCACCGCCCGGCGCGCTGGACAATGATTTGATTCAACGTCCCGGCGGCATGGTGCACGGTGCACGGTGCCGCGAAGGAATCATCGGGCCGGTTCCCCCGCTCATTCTCATGACCATTCACCAGGGAACGCTCGGCGGCCGATCCGCCCGCTGTTATTCCGCTCTTATTCCGCTGTTCCCGGATAACAGCGGAATTTGCTCCAGGCCATTGAAATGGGATGAGAAAAATCGGCCGGTTTTCCAACATAACAGCGGAGAAAAAAATATCGGCGCGACTCGGCGCCGGACGCCCGCCGAACCGGCCTAGGAATAGGCGCGCCAGAAAAAGACCGCGGTCGTCGCCGCCGTCACCAGCAAGGTCCAGATTCGAATGACGGCGGGTGGCAGCACCAGCCCGAGCCGCGCCCCGAGATAGCCGCCGGCGATCGCGCCGAGCAGCATCGGCAGGCACAGCAGCCAGCGCACCATGCCCGTCGCGACGAAGACGATCGCCGCCGCCGCATTGGCCATGGCCAGCATCAGCGTGCGCGGTGCCGCGAGCCGGTGCGGCTCGGTCCCGGCGAGCAGCCCCCAGGTCGCGGTCATCATCAGCCCGACACCGCCGCCGAAATAACCACCATAGATGCCGAGCAGGATCTGCGCGACAATCAGCGTCCGGGCCCCGATGCCGACGCGTGCGCGCAACAGGGTCGAGGCCTTGCGGCCGAAGGCCAGCGCGATCGTCGCGAGCAGCAGCAGCCAGGGCACGACGATGTCGAAGACGGGGGCCGGCGTCGCGACCAGCAACAGGCTTCCCACCAGCCCGCCGCCAAAGGCGATCGCGGCCAGCGCGCGGACGCTGATGCCCGACATCGGCTCGAGTCCGTCGCGATACGCCCAGGCGCTGGCGATCGCGCCCGGCTGGAGCGCGACATTGCTCGTCGCATTGGCGATCGGCGAGGGCAGGCCGAGCGCGATCAGCATCGGCATGGTGGCGAAGGTGCCGCCGCCAGCGAGCGAGTTCATCGCGCCGCCGACCAGCCCCGCGCCGGCGGCGAGCGCCAGCCCTGACCAGTCAGCCAAGCGCCGCCAGCTTTTCCTCGGCCTGACGATCGAGTTCGGCGCGGCTCTTCTTCTCGGACGCGGTCTTCAACTGCCCGCAGGCCGCATCGATGTCGCGCCCGCGCGGGGTGCGCACCGGGGCCGAGATGCCGGCCTCGAAAACGATGCTCGAAAAGCTGCGAATCCGCTCCGGCGTCGAGCACTCATAGGGCGCGCCGGGCCACGGGTTGAACGGGATCAGGTTTACCTTGGCGGGCAGGCGATAGTGGCGGATCAGCCGGACCAGTTCGTGCGCGTCCGCATCGCTGTCGTTCTTGTCGCGCAGCATGACATATTCGAACGTGATACGCCGCGCATTGTTCGCGCCCGGATAATCGGCGCAGGCCTGGAGCAGTTCCTCGATGCCGTATTTCCGGTTGATCGGGACGATCTCGTCGCGGACCTCCTTGGTCACGGCGTGGAGCGAAACCGCCAGGTTCACCCCGATCTCGGCGCCGGCGCGCGCCATCATCGGCACCACGCCCGAGGTCGAGAGGGTGATGCGGCGCTTCGACAGGGCAAGCCCGTCGCCGTCCATCACCAGCTTGAGCGCGTCGCGTACCGCATCGAAATTATAGAGCGGCTCGCCCATCCCCATCATCACGATGTTGGTCAGCATCCGGCCCTCGGGCTGGCTCGGCCATTCGCCCAGGCCGTCCCGCGCGAGCATCACCTGCCCGACGATCTCGCCCGCCGTGAGATTGCGGACGAGGCGCATCGTGCCGGTATGGCAAAAGCGGCAGTTGAGCGTGCAGCCGACCTGGCTCGACACGCACAAGGTTCCCCGATCGGCATCGGGGATGAACACCATCTCGTAATCCTGCCCGTCGGGCGAACGCAGCAGCCATTTACGCGTGCCATCGGTCGAAACCTGCGCCTCCACCACCTCGGGGCGGCCGATCACGAACCGCTCGGCGAACCAGGGGTGCTGCGCCTTGGAAATGTCCGTCATCGCCGTGAAGTCGGTCGCGCCGCGATTGTACATCCAGTGCCACAGCTGCTTGGCGCGCAGCTTGGCCTGTTTCGACTCCATCCCCGCCTCTTCCAGCGCAGCGCGGATCGCCTCGCGCGGCAGGCCGATCAGGTCGGTCCGGCCATCCTCGCGCAGCGTCGGCGCGCGCGGGACGGGCACGGGATCGATGTGCCCCGGAATGGGCATGGAATATGTCGGGGTATCAAGCATCGCGGGCACATAGGCGATTTCCGCGGCTTTTTCCACCACGCCCGTCGGCAGGGCCAAAACGGGCGGGAGCGCTGCCCCCGCCCGCCCGGTCAGAACGACGCCGAGACCGAGAACACGACCTGCGATCCGGCGATCGAACTGCCGTCCTTGGTCGAGCTGAAGTTCGGCAGGAGATAGGCCGAATCGGCGCGGCTGATGTCGGTATCGACATAGGCGACGCCGAGCGTGACCGGCCCGACCACCGCATCCAGGCCGAGCATCCAGTCGGCATAGCTGCCGGTCGGGGCCACGCTGGTGCCGTTGGGGCCAAGGCCCGGATTGCCGTCCGAATAGCCGAAATGCGCCTTGGCGGTCAGCGGTGTTCCCGGAATGCCGGCGCTGGCATCGCCCCAGAGATAGAGATTGTCTTCGGATTGCCCCCGGCTGTTGGCCGTGTTCGAGAAATTGCCGAGCGCCTCCTGCTTGGGCGCATAGGCGACGCCCGCGAGCAGGCTGACCGGCCCGAGCGTGCCGCTCAGCTTGACATAGGGCTCGGCGAAATCGGTGTTGCTGGCGCCGCCGGGATACATATACCAGGTCAGCCCGACATCGAGCGTGCCGCCGCCGACGGGCAGCTTGTAGCCGGCATAGAGATCAAGCTCCATATTGGAGCCGCCGAACGTCCCCCAGCCGGCCAGGTTTGAGGCCCATGTGCCCGCATAAAGACCGGATTCATGCGTCACGGTCAGGCCGCCCTGGACCGCCATCTCCTTGTCGGACTGCGAGACGCCGCGGAAGCGATAGTCAGAGACCAGCGCCACCGATCCGGAAACGGTGAACGCCTTGGGCGGATCGGTATCCTGGGCGAAGGCAGGAACGGCAGGCAGCAGCGCCGACATGCCGATGAACGCGAGCGTGTATTTCATGGAACCTCCCGAAGACCAAGGATGAGGCTCCTCCTGCGCCCGGATCGCTGGGTCGCTCACTTCCACAAGGGGGCTGGGGAAGGGGACGTCAATCGATCCGGACGCTGACACGCTAGGCTGGCCGCATTGCTGCGGTTTCGCCGCATTGTAAGAAAGGATTGCCGGTCCTTCCGTCACGCAAAGGCAGCGAACCGCCCGGTTCCGCCCAGCGTCTCGACCACCGTGCCGCTCGCGCGCCGGCGTTCGAGCCATTCGCGGAGCATCTCGGCGCTGGTGTGGTCCGCCGCGGAGAGGCGGGTCATGTCGAGCCGGACCGGTGCGCCGGGCGGTACCCGCTCCAGCGAATCGGACAGGCGGGGCAGCGATACGAAGGTCGCAGCCCCTTCGAGCGCGATGCGATATTCGCCCGCACCCGCCTGTCCCTCGTCGATCCTGAGCCGCAGCCGGCGCAGGTTCGGCAGCAGTTCAAGCACCGACAGGCCAATGCCGAGCAGCACGCCGGTCAGCAGGTCGACCGTGACCACCGCCACCAGCGTCGCCGCCCAGATCGCAGCGGGCAGCGCGCCATAGTCGCGAAACAGGTGGCGGACATGCTTGACGCTCACCAGCCGCCAGCCCGTGACGACCAGCACCGCGGCGAGCGATGCCATCGGGATCTCGCGCAGCAGCCAGGGCAGCAAGGCGACGAAGCCGAGGATCCACGCGCCGTGCAGGATCGCGGAGAGGCGCGTTACGGCGCCCGCCTGCACATTGGCCGAGCTGCGCACGATCACGCCCGTCATCGGCAGGGCGCCGACCGCGCCGCACAGCAGGTTGCCGATCCCCTGGGCACGCAATTCCTTGTTATAGTCCGTGCGTACGCCCGAATGCATGCGATCGACCGCGGCGGCTGACAGCAATGTCTCGGCGCTCGCGATGAACGCGATGGCGACCGCGATGGTGATATTGGTCGGATCGAGCAGCCGCGCCAGGAAACCAGCATCGGGCAGGACGACAGCACCGGCGATCGATGCGGGCACCACGACGCGCGCGACATCGATGCCGGACAGGATCGTGACGATCGTCGCGGCGAGCACGCCGAGCAGCGCGCTCGGCACGAGCCGCAGCGCCTGCGGCCGGAAGCGCTCCCACGCCAGCATCACCACGATCGTGAGCAGGCCGATGCCGAAGGCGAGCTCCGCCCCGGCCAGATTGGTCAGCGAGAGGCCGAAGAGCCGCGCAGGCATCGCCGCGAGGTTGGCGAGGCCGCTGGGCAGGGGCTTCTCGTCGAACAGCACATGAAACTGGCCGACGACGATCAGCACGCCGATCCCGGCGAGCATCCCGTGGACCACGGCAGGCGAAATCGCGCGAAACCAGCCACCGAGCCGGAAGATGCCCGCCGCGACCTGGATCAACCCGGCGAGCAACAGGATCGGCCCCAGCGCGGAAAGGCCCTGGTCGCGCACCAGTTCATAGACGATCACCGCCAGGCCGGCGGCAGGGCCGCTGACCTGGAGCGGCGATCCGGCCAGCGCGCCGACGACGATGCCGCCGATGATCCCGGTGATCAGGCCGCGTTCCGGCGGCACGCCCGAGGCGATGGCGATGCCCATGCACAGCGGCATCGCGACGAGGAAGACGACGATCGAGGCGGTAAGGTCGCGTGGCAGCGATGCCCAGGACGGAATGGAGACGCCGGGGCGCGTTCCGGCAGCCATGGTCATGCCGCCTTCCCCTGCGGCGCGATGTCGGTGGCGCGACGATGCTCGGCACGGAGCGCGACCGGTAGCGGCCGGTCGGCCTCGATCGGTACGAAGCGGCCGGTGTCGCCGTCGAGCCCCAGCATGACACCCTGCTGGATGTCGAAGAACCAGCCATGCAGCGCGACCCGGCCACTCGCGACCGCGGCCGCCACCGACGGGTGGGTGCGGAGATGGGAGAGCTGCACCACGACGTTCTCGAGGCTGGCGACGCGCACCGATTCGCCGTTCTCCAGTTCGGGATAGGAAGCGGCGACCACGCTGTGCGCTGCGTGGCTGTGGCGCAGCCACGCCGCCACATTGGGCATGCCCTGCAGCGTCTCGGGGTTCATCAGCGCCTTCATCGCGCCGCAGTCGGAATGGCCGCAGATCACGATGTCGCGCACGCCCAGTGCGGTGACGGCATATTCGACCGTCGAGGTGACGCCGCCATTGGCGTTCGAGAAGGGCGGGACGATGTTGCCGGCGTTGCGGCAGACGAACAGGTCGCCCGGCGCTGCCTGCATGATATGTTCGGGGACCACGCGCGAATCCGCGCAGGAGATGATCAGGACCTTCGGGTTCTGGCCATGGGCCGCCAGCTTGGCATAGAGCGCGCTCTGGTTCGGGAAGACCTGCTTCTCGAAACTGAGAACACGGCCGATCAAGTCGTTCACGCTATACTCCTGTCGTTCGGCGCGCCGGACGGGCGCGCTGCGATCAGGATATGGCGAGGCCGTTTTGCTGCGGTGCCGCAGAATCGTGAGAAAGTGTTTCCCGGCGAACCGGCAGCACGATCGCCGCGCGCAGCCCGCCCTGGGGCCGGTTCGACAAGGTCAGCCGCCCGCCGAGCGACTGCGCTGTCCGGTTGACGATTGCGAGGCCGAGCCCGAAGCCAACGGTATCGCGCGCACGGGCATCGTCCAGACGGACAAAGGGTTCGAGCACCCGCGCCAGCGACTCGGGCGGGATGCCGGGCCCGTCATCCTCGACCGCGATCGAGACATGCCCGGCATCGGCGGAAACGACCACGCTGACCCGCTCTCCATAGCGCACGGCGTTGTTGACCAGATTGTCGATCGCGCGCCGGAGCGCGAGCGCATCCGTGAAGAGGTCGACATGGTCGGGGCCGATATAATCGATCTGATGGCCCGCATCCGACGCGGCGTCGACGATCGTCGCGCAGAGCACCGCCACATCGGACCGGACGAACTGGGTCGCGCCGTCGTCGCCGCCGAGGAAGGAAAGCAGCGAGCTGATCATTGCCTCCATCTCGTCGACATCATGCTCGATCGCACTGCGCACCTCCCGTTCGTCGATGCCGTCCGCCCGCAGCTTCAGGCGGGCGAGTGGGGTGCGCAGGTCATGCCCGACCGCGGCGAGCGCCTGGGTGCGATCGACGATCAGCCGCTGGATGCGTGCCTGCATCCGGTTGAAGGCGCTGGTCACCCGCCGGACTTCGGCCGGCCCGCTCTCCGGTACGGAGGCCCCGCCGCCACCGTCGAAGCGGTCCGCCGCGTCCGCCAGACGCCGCAGCGGCAGGAGCATCCGCCGCACGACGATGCCGCCCAGCACCATCAGGGCAAGCGCGGGAATCAGCGCCAGTTTGACCCGGTCGCTCGATGACTGGAGCTTGGCCACCGGCTCGAGCGTCCGGAAATAGAGCCAGCTGCCATCGGGCAGGGAGAGGCCCCCGGCGATGACCCCATGCTCGCGCGGCGACACGAGACGGAAGCGGAGATCGCTGGTGGCAAGGCCCGGTTCCCATCCGATCACCTGCCGCCGGACGATCTCGAGCGATGCCGGCGTCGGCGGCAGCGGCGGCAGGCCAGCCGTCCATTGCAGCCCGTAGCGATTGGTCGAGAGTTCCTGCGCCATCGCAGTCCGCGCCGCCGCGGGTTCGGCCGCGACGAGGCGGCGGCTGATCACGAGATGCTCGGCCAGCCGATGTGCCTCGTCCTCGCGCACCGCGAACTTGCTGGCGCTTTCGTAGAGCAGGGCGCTCGCACCGAATTCCAGCACGATCGCAAGCAGCAGAACCGCGACGATGCGCCCGACCAGGCCGATCGACGGGCGGACCAGATGCCTCAATGGCGAACGACGGTCGTGTTGAACATGTACCCGACGCCGCGCACCGTGACGATCGGGGCCGGCTTGTCGCCCTGCGATAATTTGCGGCGCAGGCGGCTGACCAGCACGTCGATGCTGCGATCCGAGCTGTCGGCCAGCCGGGTCCGTGACAATTCGAGCAGCCGTTCGCGCGCGATGATCCGCCCGGCATGATCGAGCAGGCTGATCAGCAGGTCGAATTCGGCGCCGGTCAGGTCGACCATGCCGCCGCTGGGCGAGGTCAGTTCGCGTCGCGACACGTCGACCGACCAGCCGTCGAAGGTCAGCACGCCCTGTTCGGGTTTGCCGTGTCGGCGGTTGAGCCCGCCGCGCCGCAGCACGGCGCGCACCCGGGCGAGCAGTTCGGCGGTACCGAAGGGCTTGGGGAGATAATCGTCCGCACCCAGTTCGAGGCCGACCACCCGGTCCATCTCGCTGTTCTTCGCGCTGACGAAGATGATCGGTACGTCGCTCTGCTGGCGCAGCGCCCGGCACAGGTCGATCCCGCTGGTCTGCGGCAGCATGATGTCGAGCAGAACGAGATCGGTCGGGCCGGCCTGCAGCGCGCGCCACATTTCCGGGGCGGAACCAGCCGGCCGCACGAAATAGCCGTTCTGCTGGAGCGCGCGGGCGGTGAGGGTCCGCAAGGCGGGATCGTCCTCGACGAGGACGATGGATGGCGCCGTGGGTGACTGGGCGTCGGTTTGATTGATCATGATGGCGCGGACCTAGGGAGCCCCTCCTACCCGGTCAATGCGGGCGCCGCCCTCATAGCGCGGGGAAACACTTTGTCACAGCCCGGCGAATGGCCGGACATGTCGCCATCCTAGATCGGCTTCATCCCCAAATTGGAGTCTCCCATGCGCACGTCCCTGTTTCTTTCCGCCACGCTGATCGCCTTCTCCATCCCGGCATCGGTCGCCGCCGAGACCTTGCGCAGCCCGCTGACCCCCGCCCTGCGCGAAGCCGGCTGCACGGTCCGGCCTGAGCACAGCCAGTCCGGCAAGGGCATGTTGCTGCCGACCCTGCTTCACTGCCCCACCGGCAGGCAGGTCGCAGCCGCCGCTCCCTATCAGCGCGGCCCGCTCACTGCCGCCCACCGCGAAGCAGGTTGCACCGCACGGCCCGAGCAGATGCAATCGGGCAAGACCATGCTGCTGCCCCCCGTCATCGACTGCCCGGCGGGTGCGGCCTTTGCCGCCTCCGGAGGCACTGAAGTCGCGGTCCAGCGCGTCGATGACCGGCGCGATTGAGTCGACATCGCCGCCGGCTCACGCCCCTGCGTGAGCCGGCACGCGCCCGCGCGAGGCATCGGACGCCGGCAGGCACCCGAGCGCAGCAAGGGTCGCCGTCATGGCCGCGGGCAGGGGCGTATGCGGCTCCGCGCCGAGCACTGAAACCAGTGCGCGATTGTCGAGCTCGAGCGGATTTTCCCAGAAAGCCCGCATCTCGATCATCTCGCGCATCGTCGGGTTGAAGGGCGCGATCAGTGGCAGGAGCCCCCAGGGAAAGCCGACGGTCTTGAGTCGGGGGTTTCCGGCGGCGCCCCGGATCGCATCCGCGATCGCGCTGCCATCCGAATCCCATACGCCCCTGAAGTGATAGCGCGCAAAGCCCGGCAGCGCCGCGTCGCGATCGAGCAGCTGCGCGAACGTCTCGGCGACATCGGGAAGATAGGCCCAGGCATGGCCCACGCCGCGTTTGCCCGGATACAGGATCCGCCGCACTGGCTTGCCCGGCGTAACTAGGCCCTGGGAGAGCCAGCTGCTGCCGGGCCGCGGGCCGAAAAAGTCGCCCGCGCGCACGATTAACCCGCGCATCCCGCGGGCGCATGCCTCTGCGATGGCGCGCTCCATTTCGACCCGGATCGCGCCCTTGCGGGTGTTGGGCCGCTGCGGCGCATCTTCGTCCGCCCGGGCCACGCGACGCGCATCGTAATTGTAGATCGTCCCGGGCAATGCCAGCCGGGCGCCCGCCGCTTCGGCTGCAGCGATGCTGCTGGCGAGCATCGGCATGACGAGCTTTTCCCAGTTCCGATAGCCCGGCGGGTTCACCGCGTGGACAATCGCCGAGACGCCCCGTGCCGCCCGCGTCACCGCCGCGCGGTCGAGCGCATCGCCGACGATCCAGTCGATCCCGTCGCCGCTCCGCGCAGTGCGGGTCAGGCCGCGCACCGCCCAGCCATGCGCGATCAGCGCCCGAGCGGTTTCGCCCCCGATGCCGCCCGTCGCGCCCAGAACCAGCGCCGCTTTTTCGTTCGTCATCGTCACCTCCATCGTTTGATGGAGTGGATATGCGCTGGTCTGGCCTCATTGAAAATTGGCAAGGAGATATAGTCCGCCTATACATTTTTGATGAGCGATATCGATTGGGAGCGACAGCGCGCCTTTCTCGCCGTCCTGCGCGAAGGCAGCCTCTCAGCCGCGGCGCGTGCCCTTTCGGTCGCGCAGCCGACGGTGCGACGGCGCATGGAGGAGCTCGAGGCAGCGCTTGGCGTACCCTTGTTCACCCGCTCCTCCGGCGGGCTACAGCCGACCGAGACTGCGCTGGAGTTGCGCGACCATGCCGAGGCGATGGCGCTGGCCGCCGACGCCTTTGTCCGGACAGGATCCGCAGGCGCGCGCGACATCGCCGGGACGGTCCGCATCTCGGCGAGCGAGGTTGTGGCCGTGGAAGTCCTGCCCCCGATGTTGGCGGCGCTGCGCCGGACGTATCCCGGGCTGGTGTTCGAATTGTCGCCGAGCAACCGCAATGAGGACCTTCTCCGCCGCGAAGCCGATATCGCGATCCGCATGGTCCGCCCGACCCAAAGCGCGCTCGTCGCGCGCCGGATCGGCGCGGTGCCGCTCGGCCTGCACGCCCGGGCCGACTATCTTGCGGCGAACGGTACGCCGGCCAGTCTCGACGAGCTTCGCGCGTTCGGGCTGATCGGCGTCGAGCGCGACACGCCGTCGCTGCGCGACTACCAGGCCCGCTTCGGCATCACGCGCGACGATTTCGTCTTCCGCAGCGACAGCGATCTCGCCCAACTGGCCGCGATCCGGGCCGGGATCGGAATCGGCATCTGCCAGATTCCGCTTGCCGCACGCGATCCTGCGCTGGTGCGGGTGATGCCCGAGGCGTTCGCGCTGGACCTCGAGACCTGGGTGGTGACGCATGAGGATCTGCGCGGCGTCGCGCGGATCCGCGCGACCTTCGATCATCTGGTTGACGGCATGGCCGCCTATTTGCGCGCGCAGCCCAGCGTGGCCGCGTCGATCGCCGTGGCCGCGCCGCGCAGGGGATAGACGTCGGCGAAGGGCTGCCCGCCCCTGCCCAGCGTTTCGACGCTCATGCTCCGGCTCGAACGGATCGCCGCGACCACTGCCGCATCGGTGCGCGCATCGGGCGCCCAGGCATCGGCGTTGCCCGCGGCGAGCTCGAATCGCCGCTCGCCGACCGATAGCGTTACCCGCGCCCGCGGGTCGCGCTCATGGCTGAGGCGGATATGGAGTTGATTGCGCGCGCCCTGACCGGGCCAGGTGGCGATGCTGGCAAAAGGGCGCCAGCCCGCCCCACCGCCCCGCCGGACCGGCTCGGCAATCGCATAGCAGCGGCGCGGCGAGGCATCGCTGAACACACCCCAGTTGTCGAAAATGCCCAGCGAATCGCGCGCGGCAGCAGGCGCCGCCGCAAGGACGAGCAGGACCAGCGCGCGCTTCACGCGGGAGCGTATCCGGTGCCGAGATGAACGAGTGTTTCGACACCATCCTCGATCATCACGACCGATCCCTGCGTCAAGGCCGGGCCCGCCGGCGCACCGAAGCCCGGCAAGCTGTCCGCCCCGGTCATAAGGCCGCGCATCACCCGGCTGGAAATGCCATGCATGATGATCAGCCGGTCGCCCGGATCGCCCGCAGTGTCGCCGAGCCAGCCGCTGACCCGTTCGGCGATCTGCGGATAGATTTCGCCGTCCGGTGCCGGTGTGAGCAGCCCGGTCGCGCGATCGACCACCGGGCCGGCGCTGGCGATCACATCGGCATAATAGCGCCCGCCCCAGCTGCCCATGTCGATCTCGACGAGCCGTGGATCGGTCTTCGCGCCATGCCAGTCGAGTTCGAGATGCTCGGCGATCACCGCAAGCGTCTGAAGCGCCCGTCCCGTCGGCGAGGCCCAGAGCGTCAGCGCCGGCTTCGCGCCGAGGAGCCCGCGCAACGCACGCCCCATTTCGTCCGCCTGAGCGAAGCCGGCGCGAGTCAAAGGGGTATGCGGATGATCGCCTTGTAATCGTTTTGCGGCGTTGAACACCGTCTCGCCGTGACGGGCGATGAAGTCCCGACCCAATCTTCCCGAAGAGGGGCGCACTGCCTTGGAAGTCATGGGCCGGCTTTCAACCCCGTGTGGCCCAAAAGCAACGCTTTTCCTTGTTTATCTGAGGTTCATGCAACATCGGGCGCGACCACCTATTTCCCCCTTCCCGGCACGGTACCGTCGGGAATGTGCAATGGAGTCATCGTTATGCGTAAGCTTGTTATCACCGCCGCCACTGCCGCCCTCGCGATCGGCATGGCCGCCCCCGCCGTCGCTCAGGATAGTGACAAGGCACCCTTCACCGGCGTTCGCGTCGAGGCCCTGGCCGGCTATGATCACCTCAGCGACGGTGATTCCAATTCGTCCGGCAAGGACGGTTTCGCCTATGGCGGCGCGATCGGCTATGATGCGCAGGTCGGCGGCGTCGTGCTCGGCGTCGATGGCGAAATCGACGGTTCGACCACCAAGGTCCGCGGCAGCAACGTGCTGACTGCCGGCGACCGCCTCCGCGTCAGCGCGGGTCGCGATCTCTATGTCGGCGGCCGTCTCGGTTATGTCGTCTCGCCGCGCACCATGATCTATGCCAAGGGCGGCTACACCAACGCCCGCATCAACACCGACTATACGGTCGGCACGGCGCGAATCGAGGATCACACGGATCTCGACGGCTATCGTGTCGGCGCCGGTGTCGAATACAATGTCACGCCGAAGGCCTATGTGAAGGCTGAATATCGCTACTCGCATTACGGCAATGCCGGCGGTTACGATATCGATGCCGACCGCAATCAGGTGCTGGCCGGCGTCGGCTACCGCTTCTGACGCAAGCCGTCTGTTTACAGGCGCAAAACAAGGGCCGGAGCGACTTGCTCCGGCCCTTTTTATCGTTAAGGAAAGGAGACGGCGAATTGCCCCCGGCGCGCATGCTCGGAGGGATGGAATGGGGCGGCGGCCCGGGGGAATGAGATGAAGGCGACGATCGAACGCGCAACACTTCTGAAGGGCCTCAGCCACGTCCAGTCGGTGGTCGAGCGGCGCAACACGATCCCGATTCTATCGAACGTGCTGATCGAGGCGACGGCCGAGGGTGGCCTGAAGCTGATGGCGACCGATCTCGATCTGCAGATCAACGAGACCGTAGCGGCGGCAGTCGACCAGCCGGGCGCGACCACGGTTTCCGCGCACACCCTGTTCGACATCGCCCGCAAACTGCCCGAAGGCAGCCAGGTCAGCCTGTCGGCTGCGGACGGCAAGATGACGATCATGGCCGGCCGCGCCAAGTTCCAGCTCGGCACCCTACCGCGTGACGATTTCCCGGTGATCGCCGAGGGCGAGCTGCCGATCTCGTTCGAACTACCCGCTGAGACGCTCAAGCAGATCATCGACAAGACTCGGTTCGCGATCTCCACCGAAGAGACGCGCTATTATCTCAACGGCATTTTCTGGCACGTCTCGGACGATCCCCTGCCGGTGCTGAAGGCGGCGGCGACGGATGGCCATCGCCTCGCCCGCGTCACGATGCCGCGCCCGGATGGCGCCGAGGGCATGCCTGACGTGATCATTCCGCGGAAGTGCGTTGCCGAACTCCGCAAGCTGCTCGACGAGATCGACGGCTCGGTCGGCGTGTCGCTCTCGCCGACCAAGATTCGCTTCGATCTCGGCCAGGCGCTGCTGACCTCGAAGCTGATCGATGGCACCTTCCCCGATTACAGCCGCGTGATTCCGACGGGTAATGACAAGATCCTCAAGATCGATCCGCGCAGCTTCGAGGAAGGCGTCGACCGTGTCTCGACCATCGCGACCGAGAAGACTCGCGCGGTCAAGATGGCCCTCGACCGCGACAAGATCACCCTTTCGGTCACCAGCCCCGAGAACGGCACCGCGGCCGAGGAAGTGTCCGGCGAATATACCGCGATTCCGTTCGAGATCGGCTTTAACAGCCGCTACCTGCTCGACATTCTCGGGCAACTCGATGGCGACACGATCGAAGTTCATCTTGCGGATGCCGCCGCGCCGACGCTGATTCGTGAGAACGACAAGTCCTCCGCGCTTTACGTGCTGATGCCGATGCGGGTGTGATCGCAAGGGACCACGGCCGGCGCGACTGGTCGAGCTTCCTTCTGGTCGCAGCCCTTGCCGAGTCGGCGGCGAGCTGGGCTTTCGGCACGCCGATGACGCGACTGAGTCCTTCCCGCCGTCGCGCTGGCGCAGGGCCTTCGTTTTCGTACCCGCGGCGGTCCCCTCCTATGGGACCCGGTATTTGTCATCGGCGGGCGAGCCGAGTTTCCCGCTCGACACTGCGCGGCATCCGGGGAAGCTGATCCTGTGGAGGTCGGCATGGATCACGCTGCAGTTTCCACCACCGCCACGCCACGCTTCGGGGATGGATTGTCGTCCTTTCTCGCGCGAGCGATCCGCACGGTCGCCTGATCTTGACGACGGTGCGCCGGCACATTATTGACACCATTGTCAGTAAGGATGCTGTTCATGGCAAAGCTCCCCCCTTTCCCCGGCACGAACGGGCGTCGCGACTGGCGCACAGCGTTCGATGCGATCCGTAAACTGCTCGCCAATGGCGACGATACCACCCAGGTCTTTCGCATTATGCGCGCGCTGAACGTCGGCAACGCACCGATGAACTATGGAAAGTTCATTGCGACCGAAGAGGGCGGCCGCATGGCCTATGAGCGTGTCGAGCTCGCAGAGCGCTTCGTCGACAAGGCCTATGTTGCGCAGTTCGCGCCGGGCACGGTGGGTGCGGCCTATCGGAACTTCCTCGAGACGACCGGCTATTCCGCCGACGGACTCGCTGAGGTCAGCAGGATCAACCGGGAGGAGGACATGCTCCATCCCTATGCCTGGTTCGGCCGGCGAATCCGCGATACGCACGACATCTGGCACGTCCTGACCGGCTACAAGGCGGACGAGAGCCTTGGCGAGGCGGCGTTGGTCGCCTTCAGCTACGCACAGGTTGGCGGCCTCGGTTGGGCGTTCATCGGCGGCGCCGCCGCGCTCAAGAGCCTGCGCGTCACCGGCAACACGCTGTTCGCCCGGGCCGTGTGGGAGGGGTATCGCAACGGTCGCAAGGCCCGCTGGATCGCGGGCGAGGATTACGAGAAACTCATGCACGAGCCGATCGACGCAGCCCGGGCGCGTCTCGCGATTGCCACGCCCGTCGCCTATCTCCGGGCGCAGCGCGAACTAGGCGCCGAAATGGCCTCCTATCTCAGTACGCGCAGGGAAAAGCCCGGCGCGGCCAAGCCGGAGCGGCTTGCCGCCTGATCATTCCCGCTCGGGCACTGGAACGTTGAATCCGTTGAGCGTCATCGAAACGAGCGCATAAAGCCCGACGAGATAGATCAGTTCGTTCGCACCATGTTGACCGAACGTCTCCACCGACAACCTATAGCAAGGCTCAGGCAGCACACCGCCATTCACGAGCGCGAAGGCGACATCATAGGCCACGCCTTCTTCCGCATTGAGATCGGCGGGCTTCACATTCGCACAGAGCTCGGACAGCCGTTTTGCGGACATGCCCTCGCGCTCCGCAACTGCAATATGGGCATAAATCTCGTACGCGGCGTCGAAATGCGCGCCGGTTACCAGAATCGCATCTGCCGCGCCGCATCCGGCAGGCTCGCCTGCATCGACATCGCCTTGGTCAGATCCCACACCGCCTTGCCGATTACCGGTTCGTGCAGCCAGGGATTCCAAGGGCCCATCAGCGCGCCATTTTCTGCCACCGCCCTGAAATCGCTGAAGTTCGAGGCGATGCCCTGCTTCATGTCCGCATATAGCGGCTTCTGGGCGTCGCTCAGGTCGGCAGGGGCGATCAGCGGTAGGCGCATCGACAGGTTCCTTTAGCGGGCGAACTCGGCCGCCCAGCGAACGGTGCGACGTAACGTTCCACGGGCCCTTTGCGAAAACGGCGCAACAGCGATCGAAACACGCTAAGCGCTGGCAATGCTGTCGCGCCTCGTCCTCACCGATTTCCGCAACCATGCCGATGCCATCATTGCGCCCGGCCCGGGATTCGTCGTGCTGACCGGCGAGAACGGGGCCGGCAAGACCAATGTGCTGGAAGCGGTGTCGTTGCTGGCGCCGGGGCGCGGGCTGCGTCGCGCGCCGCTCGGCGACATGGCGCGCCAAAGCGGCGGCGGCGGATTCGGCGTGGCGGGAACACTCTCTGGCGATGTGGAAGTCGCGACCGGCACCCAGCCGGGCGCCCCGGAGCGTCGCATCGTCCGTATCCAGGGCGCGCCCGTCGCCGCGACCGCGCTAGCCGAATGGCTGACGATATTGTGGCTGACGCCGGCGATGGACCGGCTGTTCGTCGATCCCGCCAGCGAACGGCGCCGCTTTCTCGACCGGCTCACCTTGGCGCTGAACCCGGCTCATGCGCTGCATTCCAACCGCTATGAAGCCGCGATGCGCGCGCGGAACCGGCTGCTTGCCGAGGGCAATGAGAATAGGCGCGTCCCCGACGCCGACTGGCTTGGCGCACTCGAGGCGCAGATGGCCGAACATGGCGCCGCGATCGACCAGGCCCGCCGGGAGACCATCGCGGCGCTCGGCGAATGCCTGGCGGCGCAAGCGGAGGGCCCCTTCGCCCGCGCCGGCGTGGCGCTCGAAGGCTGGAGCGGTGCGGGCGAGATGCTTGGCGCCGACCTGGCCCAGGGCCGTCGCCGCGACGCCGCCGCGGGCCGCACGCTTACCGGCCCGCATCGCACCGACCTTGCCGTCACGCATCTCGGCAAGGGACAAGCAGCGGCGCTCTGCTCAACAGGCGAGCAAAAGGCCCTGCTTCTCGGCATCGTCCTGGCTCATGCCGATCTCGTCGCGGAACGCGTGGGGCGCTCGCCGATCCTGCTGCTCGACGAGGTTGCGGCGCATCTCGACCCCACCCGCCGCGCGGCGCTGTTCGACCGGCTGGCTGATACCGGCCAAGTCTGGATGACCGGTACCGAGCGGAGCCTGTTCGACGGGATCGGACCAGCCGGCACCTGGCTCACCGTTCTGGACGGCCGCATCGCATCGCCCGTCTGAGGGACGGTACAAGGGCGCGACACTTAACCTCGCCTGTCGACGGGGCTCATGCCGAGTTCAAGCATCGCTCGACAGGAACGCTTCATGGCGGAGACCATGGAGACAGATAATGAGCAAGTTGAAGACCCCGATAATCGGCACCGCACTCGCTGCGATCGCGCTCGCGGCGAGTGCTGGCCCCGCCCTTGCGCAGGGCCGCCTGGACTGGGGCGGCGGACGTACCGGCGATCGCGACTATAGGCTCGTCGGTGCCGGCGCACCCTATCTCTTCCCGGAATTGCGCGCGACGAACCGAGGACGCGCTTTTGTGATGCGCAATTTCGATTTCAATCGCGATGGCAGGGTCAGTCCCCGCGAAGCGCGCGCAGCCAATCACGCCTTTGCGCAGATAGCGGGGCCGCGCCGCGACCGCTTCGACTGGAATTCGCGCGACAGGGTCGTGTCCGTCGAGGTCGACCCCGGCGGTTGGGACCACCACGCGATGCGCGGCTATGGCTTCCGCCAGACCGCCCGCGGTGCCACGTTGCGGCTCGAAGAGGATGTGCTGTTCATGACCGACAGCGATGTGCTGCGCTCCGGCGCGATCGAGAAGCTGCGCCCCCTCGCCGGCTATCTGCGCTCGGAGCCCGGCGTGCGCGTGTCGATCGACGGCTATACGGATTCGCGCGGCACCGACGCGCATAACCAGGACCTGTCGGAGCGCCGGGCCGCCAGCGTGCGGGCCGCGTTCGATTCGATGGGGGTGGTCCGCGCCCGCTTCTCGGTCGTTGGCCACGGCGAACGCGACCCGATTGCAACCAATGCGACCGCTGCCGGGATGCGACAGAACAGGCGGGTCGAGGTGACGCTGCTCGGCCAGCGCGTCGACCGGTTTGCCCGCGACGACTAAGACCAGCCGACCAGCACCCGGCAACGGTCGTCAGCCACGTGCGGACGGCCGTTGCCGCACGCCATTTCGCTTTCGTTTCCGGCCTTGAATCCCTATATGCTCGGCATGGCAGAAGATCCCAATACGAATGATTACGGCGCCGATTCCATCAAGGTGCTGAAGGGCCTCGATGCGGTCCGCAAACGCCCCGGCATGTATATCGGCGATACCGACGATGGTTCGGGCCTCCACCACATGGTGTTCGAGGTCTCCGATAACGCGATCGACGAGGCGCTGGCCGGGCATTGCGACCGGATCGACATCACCCTCAACGCCGACGGATCGGTGTCGGTCGAGGATAATGGTCGCGGGATTCCAACCGGTATCCACACCGAAGAGGGCGTGTCGGCAGCCGAGGTCATCATGACCCAGCTCCACGCCGGCGGGAAGTTCGAGAACACATCGGACGACAATGCCTACAAGGTTTCCGGCGGCCTGCACGGCGTCGGCGTCTCGGTGGTCAACGCGCTCAGCGAATGGCTCGATCTCACCATCTGGCGCGACGGCCAGGAACATTACATGCGCTTCGCCTTTGGCGACGCGGTGGCGCCGCTGAAGATCGTCGGCCCGGCACCGGGTCGCAAGGGCACCAAGGTGACCTTCTTCCCGTCGCCGGCGACCTTCAAGATTACCGAATTCGATTTCGAGAAGCTCGAACATCGCTATCGCGAGCTCGCCTTCCTGAATTCGGGCGTACGCCTGTTCCTGAGCGACGCACGCCATGAGGAGACGAAGACAGTCGAACTGTTCTACGAGGGCGGAATTGCCGCATTCGTGAAATATCTCGATCGCAACAAGGTCCCCCTGATGCCCGATCCGGTCGCGATCGCCGGCACGCGCGACGATGTGACGATCGACGTCGCGCTGGAGTGGAACGATTCCTATTACGAAAACGTCCTCTGCTTCACCAACAACATCCCGCAACGTGACGGCGGCACCCATCTCGCGGCGTTCCGCGCCGCGCTGACGCGGACGCTCAACAACTATGCTGAGAAGTCTGGCCTTCTGAAGAAGGAGAAGGTCACGCTGACCGGCGACGACATGCGCGAAGGCCTGACCGCAATTGTCTCGGTAAAGCTGCCCGATCCGAAGTTCAGTTCGCAGACCAAGGACAAGCTCGTCTC
>CAISGR010000272.1 GCA_903884945.1 uncultured bacterium | reverse complement strand
GCCGCCGCGATGCCCGCGCCCGCCCCGGCCCCGACCAGCGTGCGCAGGTCCGCGCGCCGCAGCCGCAGCGCCCCGCCCGCGACCGAGCCCACCGCCCCGCCGAGCTGGGCATAGCCGGCCTCCAGCCCGACCGACGCGCCGAACCCGTTGGAGATCACCGTCTGGCCCGAGATGACCAGGCTGTCGGCCATCGACATATGCCCGCCATGCAGCGCGTTCGCCTCCACCGCGTCGACCATCGCGCGGCGGCGCGCCCGGGTGAGCCAGGAGAAGCCGGCCAGCACCAGCCCGCCGAACGGCAGCATCATCAGTTGGACCGGCGAGAGCATCGTCAGGCTGCTCAGGCTGGTCATGGCGGGCAGTTCGAACAGGAGATGCTGCAGCGTCCGCGCGATCGCGCCGAGCGCCACGGTCATCACTCCGGCCGCGCCGCCGATCAGGATCGCCAGGGCGATGAACCACGCTTCGCTCGACCTGAAGCGGCGGCGCAGGCGCGCGAACCAGGTGAGCGCGATCAGACGGGGGTGGAGCATCATCGCGGCCGGCGAGAGGAAAACATTCGGTGAGACAAGGTCACTGCGCGCACCGGCGCGTCGAATCAACCGGCTTTATGGCGAAGAGGAGCGGCATTGCCGCGCACCTGTCATGCGGTGGGCGGCGGGCCCGGCGCCGTGCGCCGGCTGTGCCCTGTGGCAGATATGAAAAGAGGCTGCCGGGTCCGCAGACCCGGCAACCTCCTGACATGGTCAGCGGCCGGATGTTCCAGCCCGGGAGACCATGCGAACCGCAGCTTCGATAGACGGCAGCGTTGATTGGGGGAAGATACCCCCCGCCGTCATCCCGATAAAGCTAGCGGTGCGTCCCCCGAACGAACTGAACCGACCCCATTGCTGAACCATGAGACATCGGATCACCTCCTTTCGCTTGTTAAAACAGCGTACCCAGGACTGGGCACGCACCCTGTGTGAATCATCCCGAAGGCATAAACAAGTCTTGTAATGTTCTGCGTTTTCGACGATTCTCTTCCGCCTGC
This sequence comes from uncultured bacterium, assembly GCA_903884945.1. Classification (GTDB taxonomy): domain Bacteria; phylum Pseudomonadota; class Alphaproteobacteria; order Sphingomonadales; family Sphingomonadaceae; genus Sphingomonas. The sequence goes on along the minus strand of CAISGR010000272.1, from coordinate 17,248 downwards.
GCCGCTTCCGGGCCACGCCCCGAAAAGGCGAGGCGCAAAGCCCCTTCCCATCAGTGCCGCTTGAAATACTGCACCTCGCGCTCGTGCTTCTCGGCGGCAGCGCGGGTGTCGAAGGTGCCGAGGTTGCGGCGCTTGTGCGTGTCGGGATCGACCTTGCGGGAATAGAGCCGGTACGCGCCCGATGCGAGCTTGCGGATCATCGTCAGTCTCCTCGTGCCGGAAACGCGCGAGGCGAAGACTTTATCCGGTCAGCGGCGACAATCCTCGGTGACCCGCTCGATCTCGGCCCAGGCGGGCACGACGAGCGTGGGATAGCCCGGCTGCTCGATGATGAAGCGGCCGCGACTGAAGCCCATCGCGTCGAGCAGCGACTCCCGCGGCGCGATCGAGACCGCGAGATAGGGGGGCGTGCCGCCGGTCGGCGCGGCGGAGAGGGTACGCAGCAGCGTCGAGGTCCGGATCGTCATCGGCACCGGGCCCGTCGCGAGGCCTGCGCGCGACAAATACACCGCGCCCGCCGCCCGATCGCAGCGCAGGGTGAGCGTCGCATCGGCCCCGCGCACGCCGAACAGCGCGATCGAGCCGCGACCGTCCTGCCGATAGACCCAGTCCCCGGGCGTCACCGGCCAGTCGCGCCAGTCAGCGCCCTTCGCCGCCGGCGTGGCGGCGGGCCGTGGCGGCGGGGTGTAGACCGGCCGCTGGACCGGGATCGGCGCCGGGCGGGACGGCGCGGTCGGCGCCACGCAGCTCGCCAGGGCGAGGATCGGGGCAAGGGACAGCAGCACGCGCATCCAGCCTCTATGCGCGAAGCGGCCATGCCGCTCAACCGCCCGTCTTGCGCGGAGCCGATAATTCGCCTCTCTTGTCCATGGGCCGTGCCGCGACACGGACGGGGAGAGATGAAGATGGCGATCGACGCCAAGCGCCTGAAATCGATCATCGGCGGATCGGCCGGCAACCTGGTCGAATGGTATGACTGGTACGCCTATTCCTCGCTGTCGCTGTATTTCGCCGCGACCTTCTTCCCCAAGGGCGACCTGACCGCCCAGCTGATGGGCACGGGCGCGATCTTCGCGGTCGGCTTCGTGATGCGGCCGATCGGCGCCTATTGGATGGGCCGCTATGCCGATACGCATGGCCGCAAGGCCGGGCTGGCGCTCTCGGTCGGGCTGATGTGCCTCGGCTCGCTGATGATCGCGCTGGTGCCGGGCTATGCCGCGATCGGGGTCGCCGCGCCGATCATCCTGGTGCTCGCGCGGATGATCCAGGGCCTGTCGGTCGGCGGCGAATATGGCGCGAGCGCCACCTATCTCTCGGAAATGGCGACGCGCGAGCGGCGCGGCTTCTGGTCGAGCTTCCAATATGTCACGCTGATCGGCGGGCAGCTGACCGCGCTCGCCGTCACGCTGCTGCTCCAGGTCACGCTCAGCAAGGCGGCGCTCTCGTCCTGGGGCTGGCGCCTCGCCTTCGCCTTCGGCGCGGTGCTGGCGCTCGGCGTGTATATCCTGCGCCGCCGGCTCGCCGAGACCGCCTCGTTCGAGAACCAGGCGGCCGACCGCCCGAAATCCGGCCTGGTCGCGCTGTGGAAGGCGCATCCGCGCGAGTTCCTGCTGGTCATGATCATCAGCGCGGGCGGAAGCTGCACCTTCTACGCCTACACCACCTATCTCCAGAAGTTCCTCGTCAACACGAGCCATTTCGCCGTCGAGACCGCGACCCAGGTGATGACGGCGGCGCTGATCGTCTACATGCTCGCCCAGCCGCTGTTCGGCATCCTCGCCGACCGGTTCGGCCGCCGGCCGATGCTGCTGCTGTTCGGCGCGGGCGGGATGCTGGTGACGGTGCCCGTGTTCAGCGCGCTCGCGGTGGAGACCGACCCGGTGATCGCCTTCGCGATCATCCTGATCCCGCTGCTGCTGCTCTCCGCCTATACCTCGATCAGCGCGCTGGTGAAGGCGGAGCTGTTTCCCGCGCATATCCGCGCGCTCGGCGTCGCCCTGCCCTATGCGATCGGCAATGCGGCCTTTGGGGGAACCGCAGAGTATGTCGCGCTTTGGTTCAAGCAGGCGGGCATCGAGGCAGGCTTCTACTGGTACGTGACCGCGATCATCGGCTGCGCCACGATCGCCTTCCTGATGCTGCCCGAAACGAAGCGGACCAGCCTGATCGTCGAGGATTGAGCCCCGCCGCGCCATTTTTGTAAGGAAGACAATGTCCAGGACCGAACAATCCGTGCAGATCCTCGCCCATTCGAACGAGTCCGACGCAATCAAGGTGAAGACCCGCGACGGCGAGAAGGTCGGCTCCGTCTTCTCCTTCCTGATCAACAAGCGCACCGGCCGCACCGCCTATGTCGTGCTGACGATCGGCGGCTTCCTCGGCATGGGAAAGGCCTATTATCCGCTGCCCTTCGACCTGCTCGCCTTCGATCCCTCGACCGACACCTATGTCGTGACCATCGACCGCCGCGTGCTGGAGGGCGGCCCGAGCTGGGCGAGCAACCCGCCACTGTTCGACCAGGACTATGCCAACCGCGTGGCAAGCTATTACGGCACCGCGCTGGAGAACCTGTCGCTCGACTGAGCGGTCAGGCGGCGGTCACCATATAGATCTCGCCATCCAGATCGACGAGATAGAGGTTGCCCGCCGCATCCTCGCCGAACGAGGCGAGCTGATCGATCGTCCCGGTATCGGGCGTGAAATCCTCGTTGCGCCGCTCGAATCCGCTTGCGCCCAGTGTCGTGCCCTGGACGAGCGTGGCCGCCGGCACGGTGAAGATATGGCCGCGTCCGAAATCGCCGAACACATAGGTGCCGGCCAAGGACGCGACCGGCCCGCGATAGACATAGCCGCCGGTGATGGTCGGCCCCTGCTTGAGCCCGGCGCCATGGCCATATTCGAGCACCGGATCGATCACCCCGGCCGGCGCGGTGCCGGTATAGGCATGGGCGCCCTCCCGGAAATGCCAGCCATAATTGCCGCCCTTGTCCTGCGGGCGGAGCAGGTCGACCTCCTCCCAGGCATCCTGCCCGACATCGCCGATGATCAGGTCGCTGCCGTGGAAGGACGCCCGGAACGGGTTGCGGAAGCCATAGGCATAGACCTCGCGCGCCCCGCCGGCCCCGCTGGCGAACGGATTGTCCGCGGGAATATTGTAATAGACCGGTGACGCGCCCGCGAAGGGATCCGGGTTGATCGTGATGCGCAGGATCTTGCCGAGCAGCACGTTGGTGTTCTGCGCATTGTTGGGCGCATCGCCGCCACCGCCGCCGTCACCGGTCGCGAGATAGAGGTTGCCGTCCGGCCCGAACCCCAGCCAGCCGCCATTGTGATTGCTGTTGGTGGGATGCGGGATCGTGATGATGACGGCATTGAGCTGCGTCGAGCCGTCCGCGGCGCGACGATAGCGCCGTACCTCGATCGCGCCCGCCGGGTTCGTCACATAGGCATAGACGAAGCCGCTGGTCTGGAAATCGGGCGATGCCGCCACGCCGAGCAGGCCGCGCTCGCCGTCCGTCGAGAGAGCCGAGACGGTGATGAACGGGGCCTTCGTGCCCGTCGCCGGATCGAGCGTCAGGATAGCGCCGCCCTTTTCGACCACGAAGACCTTCGTATCGCCCGGGATCGGCGCGACATAGAGCGGCTGGGTGAAACCGGTGCCGACACGCTTGACCTGGATGCCTTCGCGGCTGTTGGTCACGGTGATCCGCACGGCGAGCGTGGCGCTGGCCGTGCCGTCGGTGACGCCGATCTGGACGTCATAGCCATTGTCCTGCCCGACATCCGCCGGCGCCTCGAAATCGGGCGGCGAGACGAAGCGCAGCAGCCCCGCCGCGCTGATCGTGAAGCGCGCCGCATCAGCCCCGCCGGCGATGCTGAAGGTCAGCGGGTTGCCGTCCGGATCGCTCGCGGTGGCCTGATAGGCATCCAGCATGTTCTCGACGACGCTGGCGGATGCCGCGGAGGTGAAGCTCGGCGCGCGGTTGGCAGGCGTCGGTGTCGGCGAGCCTCCGCCACCACCGCTGCACGCCGACACGAACAGGAGAAGGGCTGGCGCCGCGACGCCGTTGCGACGGGCGCGATACGGCGACGAGAATTTGAACGGCATCGCTCTTTCCTCCCTGCGGCGGCGGCAAAAGGGTTGCCCGGTTCGTCCCGCCGGACCGATCCCGTCGGTCGACGGCTCAACGCGCGGCTGCGGCATGTGTTGCAACCGATGGCCCGCGCTCAGCTCCAGGTTTTGACGAATTCGGCGGTGAAGGGAAGCACGTCGACACAGGCGTGGAGCAGGACCACCAGCAACAGGCTGCGCGTTCGCGCCCAGAGCAGGCCGAACAGGATGCTGATCGGCGACAGACTGGCGATCATGAACGCGGCGACCTGCACGGGATCGGTCGACCAGCCGTCGGTTTCGGGCGTGCCCCGCAGATAAAGGCCGGGCGCATGGGCAAGTGCGAACAGGATCGATGTGGCGGCGACTGCCGCGACCGGGGATTTCAGCACCGCACTAAGACGCGACTGCAACGCTGCCCGGAACAGGAATTCCTCGCACAGCCCCGCTTCGAGTGCGATCCAGACGAAGGCGCCGAAGATGCCCAGCCCCACCGCCGGCGGGCTGAGATGGAGCGCCGCGATCTGACCGAGGCTGGGGCTGACGACCGCAAGCAATCCGATCAGGATACCGCCGATCACGAGCAGGGTCGGCCAGAACCCCGGCCGGCTCAGCCCGGTGTCGAACATCGCGCGGATCGGCGCGCGCAGCAGCCACAGCAGCCCGAGCGGCGCGACGACATGCACGAGCAGCTTCAGCGCGAGGACGGCGATCTCCTGCGCCTGACCCGCCGGTACGGCCGCCTTCACCGCGCCCAGTGCCCAGCCCAGCACCACGAACGCATAGAAGAGAAGATAGATCAGCAGCGCCGACAGCTCGACCGAGGGCCGCCCGACCGGCACGGCGGGCGCCTTCGACTTGCGCGTCAGCAGCCAGGCGAGACCGGACAGCCCGATCCCGAAGATGCCGAGCGACAGGATCGGGAACGACCAGTCCGCACCGGCACGGTAAAGATAGAAAGTCGATAGCGACCAGAGCAGCAGATACAGCACGACAGCGGCAAGGCCCGGTCGCCGACCGACAGTGGAATCGCGCATCATGGCCTCCGATCGTTTCGCTATCGTACCATATGCCGGATCGAAAGGTAGCCGGTGCGTTGGGCCAGCGACCGCGCGTGCCGGCCCCTCCTTGGAGCGGCCCATCACCGACGCGCGCCACGCGCCCTGTTCCGGGCCGTTAACAGGGCCGAACAGGGCAGGGATTTTTTCCTGCCCTGTTATTTCCAACTTTGTTGGAGATATTTTCCTTATGCCTCAATATATTGCGGGGCGCCAGCCCTGTTCCGGAATAACAGGGCAAATATCACGCCGAACAGGGCTGGCCCAGGCCGTTAACAGGGCATGCCGCCGCATGAACAGGGACGGAGCAAGCGCCGGCGGCGCGACCGTCATGGGAAAGAGCACGCCGGCGCTTCTCCACACGCCGGCCAGTCCCCCATGGTGCAATGCTTTGGATCGCGGTTGAATCGATCGGGGCCAGGCTGCGAAGATCTCGCGTCGTGGCCGTATCGTGTCTACGAGAAGGGGGGCGCCGACGATCTTTTCATAAGGCAGGCCAAGTGCCTCCGACAATTGCGGGAAGGTCGTTTCAGTTCCGGGGTGGATTGGTTTCGTTTCTCAAGCATGATTGCCGCGATGCCCTGTTCGGCGATCGCGAAAGGCAGCCTCGCCACTACGCCCGGACTGACGCACGCGCGGCGAGGACGATCGGGCTCTAGGCCGAAGTTTCGGACTTCGTGCCAAGATCGGCTACCGCGCGTTCCAGCCGTTCGACCCGCGCCGCGAGTTCCTCACACGGATCATAGTCCAGCGCGGACATGATCGCCTCCAGGTTGCCCCAGACCTTATGTGCGATCTCTTTCAGGTTCATCATCGCTGCTCCTGATTTTATTTGACGCCAGACATGGCCAGAAAGAAGACTGACAGGATTTCGCCATGCCTCCTTGTCTACAGTTCAACTTTATTATCGCATTTCCGGAAAATACGGCGACATTCCGCAATATCAATTTCGTCCACTTATCGAGCGAACGATACCTGACTGCATATCGCTGCCATTTCCGGCATCGACGTTCGTCTTTGGATAGTGAATATTCCTTCCGCTGATCCTATCCACGATCTCCGATTGGGGATCGGCGGATACACCGCGATCATATTCCGCCAGTCCGGCTGACGATATAGCTGGCGGCTTCCCGGTAATTGATTTGATCGCGACATTCTGGATATCTTGCGAGCGAATGTCGGCGGCACGAACTTCTTCAATGCCGCTAAAATTGCTCGGCGTGCCTGACACGCCGGCTATTACGCTGCATAATATCATTATTAACATTACCCATTCTCCTTTTTGTCAGCATCAAGAGCTGTGGATAGAGCGGAAGCGGAACTGCCGGGCTGGTTCGCGGGAGGCCCGAATGCGGCCGCTGCGGGCCCGTGTGGAGATGAGGCCGCCCTCACGCCGCCAGCGCCGCCAGCGCCGCCGCCGGTGGCGGGCTCTCTCCGCCGGGCTTGATCCGGTACCAGAGCGCATAGAGCGCGGGCAGAAAGACGAGTGTCAGGATCGTACCGCCAAGTGTGCCCCCGATGAGCGTGATCGCCATCGATCCCCAGAATACCGACTTGATGAGCGGGACGAACGCCAGCACCGCCGCCAGCGCGGTCAGGATCACCGGGCGCGAGCGCTGGACAGTCGCCTCGACCACGGAATCATAGGGGGCCATGCCCTCCTGCTGGTTATCGCGGATCTGGCCGATCAGGATCAGCGTGTTGCGCATCAGGATGCCCGCGAGCGCGATCAGGCCCAGGATTGCGTTGAAGCCGAACGGTGTTCCGGTAACCAACAGCGTCGGCACAACTCCAATCAAGCCCAGCGGCGCGGTCAGGAGGACGATCCACATCGTCGACAGGCTGCGTACCTGCAGGATGATGACGACCATCATGAACACGAACATGATCGGGAAGATCGGCACCAGCGCCGCATTGGCCTTGGCAGCCTCCTCGATCGAGCCCGCCGTGTCGATACGATAGCCCTCCGGCAGGTCCTTGATGATCGGTTGCAGCTTCTCGAGCATGGCGGTCGACACGTCAGGAGGCTGAAGGCCGTCCGCGATATCCCCGCGCACGGTGATCGTCGGCTCGCGATCGCGCCGTTTGAGGATCGGGTCCTCCGTCCTGACTTCAAGTTTGCCGATCTGGCTGACGGGCACCCGCTCGCCATGAGCCCCGGTTAGCGTAAAATCGCCGATGCGGGCCGGATCGAGCCGGTCGCTGCCGCCCGACCGGACCACGACGTCAACGGTCCGGATGTCCTCACGCACCTGGCTCACGGTGACGCCCGTCAGCAGGAACTGCAACTGCTGGCCAACGTCACTCGACGTCAGACCCATGGCCCGGAGCCGGTCCTGATCGAGGACGAAATGCAACGTGGGCGCGCGTTCGCCCCAATCGGCATTCACCGTTCGCATCATCGGATCGGCCTCCATCAGCTTCTGCACGCGCGCGGCGATGTCGCGAACGGTCGCGAGGTCGGGGCCGTGGACCCGGAAGGCCACCGGGAATGGTGAAGGCGGCCCGAACACCAATTGCGTCGCCCGCACGCGCGCAGCCGGAGCAAGACCATCCGCCACGGCCTGTCGCAGGTGAAGTTTCAGCGTGTCGCGGTCGGCCTCCTTGTCGGTCCGCACGATGATCTTCGCAAAGGAGGGATCGGGCAGTTCGGGAGAAAGTGGCACATAGAAGCGGGGGGCACCCTGACCGACATAGGTCGTGACGATCTTCGACTCCGGCTGCTTGCGCAGCCAGGTCTCCACCTTTCGCGCGGCATCGCTTGTGCGGCCGATCGCAGTGCCCTCGGGCATCTGCACTTCAACCAGCAACTCCGGCCGGTCGGACGTGGGGAAAAATTGCTTCTTCACCGGCCCCATGCCGACGCCCGCAACCAGGAATGCCCCAAACGTCGCTGCCGTGACCAGCTTCTTGCGGCGCACCGCCCAGGCGATGATCCCCCGCACCTTCTCGTAGCGTGGCGTGTGGTAGATTGCGGCGTGACCGCCCTCTACCGGCTTGATCGCGGGCAGCAATTTCACGCCCATATAAGGCGTGAAGATCACCGCCACGAACCATGACGCGATGAGGGCGAAACCGACCACCCAGAAAATGTTGCCGGCATATTCGCCCGCTGTCGATTTTGCGAAACCCACCGGCATCAGGCCGATGACGGTCACGAGCGTGCCCGCGAGCATCGGCGCGGCGGTATGGCTCCAGGCATAGGCCGATGCGCGGATGCGATCATAGCCTTCCTCCATTTTCACCACCATCATCTCGATGGCGATGATCGCGTCGTCGACCAGCAATCCGAGGGCGAGGATAAGGGCGCCGAGTGTAATGCGGTCGAACACGCGGCCCGTGACCCACATGACGACGAGCACGACGGCGAGCGTCAGTGGCACCGCGGCCGCGACGACGATGCCCACACGCCAGCCCAGGCTGATGAGGCTGACGATCATCACGATCGCCAGCGCCTCCATGAAGGTGTGCATGAACTGGTCGACGGCTTCCCGAATGTTGACCGACTGGTCCGTCACGGTGTTTAGGGTCATGCCCAACGGGAGTTCCGCCCGGATCTTGCCGACCTCGGCGTTCAACGCCTTCCCGAGATCAAGGCCGTTCCAGCCCTCCCGCATGACGACGCTGAGCATGAGCGCCGGCTCGCCCTCGCTGCGGATCAGGAAGGAAGAGGGATCCTCGTAACCACGCTCGACCTTCGCGATCTGCGACAGGCGCAGCGTGTTGCCGTTTGCGACGACGGGCACGTCGCGGATCTTGGACAGGTCGTCGAACGCGCCGTCGAGGCGCACCTGCACCTGCGGCCCCCTGGTCTCGATCGACCCGGCGGGGGTTATGAGATTCTGCTGGGCCAGTGCATCGAAGATCGCGCGCGGCGAGATGCCAAGCGTGGCGAGCCGATCCTGCGCGAACTCGACATAGATGCGCTCGGGTCGCTCGCCGAGGATCTTGATCTTGTCGACGCCAGCCACGTGCAGCAATCGCTGGCGCAGGCGCTCGGCCTCGCGGGCCATGTTCCTTTGGGGTTCGCCCTTGGCCTTGAGCGCGTAGAGCGCAAAGCTGACATCGCCATATTCGTCGTCGACGAACGGCCCCACGGCACCACGCGGAAGCCTGGACGCCTCGTCCGCCATCTTCTTGCGCGCCTGGTAGAATTGCTCCGGAACCTCCTTGGGCGGGGTCTGGTCGCGCAGCGTCAAGATGGTGAAGGCCAGGCCCGGGCGCGTGAAAGTCTCGCTGCGATCATACCAGCGCAGCTCCTGAAGCCGCTTTTCCAGCGGCTCGGCAACCTGATCCTGCATCTCCTGCGCGGTCGCGCCCGGCCAGGCGGTAACCACCGTCATCACCTTGATCGTGAAACCCGGGTCCTCGGCCCGGCCCAGCTTCAGAAAGGCAAAGGCTCCGGCCAGGATGACGATGATCAGGAAGAACAGGGTGACCGATTGTTCGCGGACAGCCAGCGCGGACAGATTGAAGCGGCGGGGGCCGCCTTCGGAGGCGTCGCTCATCGCGTCGCCACCCGGACGGGCTCGCCGTCATGCAGCATCTGTGCGCCCATCGCGACAATGCGGTCGCCGGATTTCAGACCCCCGGTGATGGTGGCAGTCTCTTCGCCCAGCGCCGCGATCTGCACCGGCCGCCATGTTACCGACGGCTGCTTGCCCTCGCGGATGACCCACACGCCCGGCCCCTTGCCGACGTCGCGGATCGCGCCGAGCGGCACCTGGGTTGCGCGGGTATCCCCCGGCAGCGCCAGGGTGACCGTGACCGTCGATCCGAGCGGTGCCAGCGCCGCCGCGCCGGTCAGGACATAGCGAGCCTCGAACGTGCGGGATATCGGATTGGCGGCATCCGATAGCTGGCGGAGCGTGGCGCTGCCGCTCGCGCCCTCATAGGTCCGCGCGCGGGCGCTCGATCCGATGGGGGGCCGCAGATCTTCCGGCAATTGCACCAGCGCTTCGCGCGGCCCCGAGCGGGCAACGCGCACGACAATCTGGCCTGCACCCACGACCTGGCCGGGCTCGGCCAGCGTTTCCATCACTGTCCCGTCGGCGTCCGCGACAAGGACACTATACCCCGCGGCATTCCCCGCGACACGCGCCTGTGCTTCCGCGGCAACGAGCTGGGCGCGGGCCGCATCGGCCGCGGCCTTCGCCTGATCATAGGCCGACGCCGAAACCGCACCCGCCCCGACGAGATCGCGATAGCGCGCTTCATCGGCCGCGGCCTGCAGCGCGCGGGCGCGCGCCGCCTCGACCGTGCCGAGCGTGGCGCGCGTGGCGAGCGCCAGATCGGTCTGGTCGATGCGCATCAGCGGTTGTCCCTTGCGGACCACCTCACCGGCATCGACGAGCCGCTCGATGACCTTTCCGCCTACCCTGAAGCCAAGATCGCTCTGCACCCGAGCGGCGACGATGCCGGTGAACGCGCGGTTTGCCTCGTTCTCGGCGCCAGGCGCCAACACCCGCACCAGCGGCGGCCTGATCCGCGGATCGGTCTCCGGCTGCTGGCACGCTGCCAGGGGGAAAGACAGCACAAGGGCGGCACCCCCGATCTTAAAAGGCCGACTCGACACGCATGACTCCTCCGAGAATTTCGAAGGGCTATTTGCTGTCTTGTGACTATATTGTCAACTGGTCACTGGTCAATCACGGCGCGAGACTGCGCAAGATCAGGCCCGTGACCTCCGTCTGGGCGTCGGGCAGCAGGTCGAGATTGCGCTCGAGGTGGAGCGGATCGACGAATGGCGCCATGGCATAGAAAATCGCGCGACAGGTCTCGTCGAGCGGCGTCTTGCGCTCGAACTCACCGCTTTCGCGCCCGCTTTTGACGATTTCCAGAAGCATCGCCTTGAGCGCTTCCTTATAGGCGATCGCCGAACCCCATTGCTCGGCGGCGGAGTAGGCCGCGATGTCATAGATCTTGCGATCCTGGAAAAAGAGCTCGACGCCGAGCGTCGTCAAGCTCTTGAACATCCTTCGAAAACGCTCCGTAGCACTGCCGCCCTCGTCGACAATCGCGCGAGTCTCGGCGACGATGCGTTCGAGTCGGGAGCTGCAGATCGCCTCACCGATCGCCTGCTTCGACTCGAAGAAGCGATAGATATAGGCCTTGGAGAAGCCGATCTCCCGCGCGAGATCGGCGACGGTCGTCTTGCCATAGCCGTAGCGTGCGAAACACTCGTTCGCCGCCTCGACGATCTGGTCGCGCACGGCATGCTCCGCGGGCCCGCGGGTCGGGGCATCCATATTGGCGTTGGTCATCCTCCGACAATAGTCCCGGCCAAACGCGTTGACAACTAGTGACCAAACAATATATTGGTCACTATTCACAGTCACACGCCCCGAGGAAGAGATGCGGTTGTCGCCTTTGATCATAGCCGCCATTGGCACCCCCGCGTTGCTCGCCGGCTGCGCCGTCGGTCCGGCATATGCGCCCCCCATATCGTCGTTGCCGCCAACCTTTCAGGGTAGCGCCGCGGTGGAGGCGCGAACGCCGGCGACCGAAACCATGGATCTGGTATCGTGGTGGCGCGGGTTCAACGACCCGTTGCTCACCAGCCTTGTCGAGCGGGGATTGGCCCAGAACCTGGATCTGCAACAGGCCAGCGCCCGGGTCGTGCAGGCACGCGCCGCCCTCAAGAGCGCGAATGCCGCGCTGCTGCCATCGGGGCAGGTCAGCGGACAGGCGGGCGAGAATTATCAGTCGCTGGAAACACCGATCGGACGGATCGGAAGCGCCTTTCCGCAGTTTGAGCGATCGTCCGAAAGCTATGAGCTGGACGTCGGCGCCAGCTGGGAACTCGATCTGTTCGGTGGTCGCGACGCGGCTCGCGATGCCGCACGCGCCGACTGGCAGGCGTCCGCCGCCGGCGCGGTCGCGGCGCGCCTGGCGGTCACGGCCCAGATCGCCGACACCTATGTCGCGATCCGTATGCTGCAGGCACGGCTCGACGTGGCCCGCGCGCAACGCGACACGCAGCAGCGCCTCGTCGACCTGGTGGCGCTCCAGTATGGAAAAGGGGTCGCCGCCGAATTGCAGCTCCGGCAGGCGGAAGGGGCGTTGGCGCAGGTCCGCGCATCGGTGCCGGCATTGCAGAATGAACTCGACAAGGCCATGAACGCGCTCGACGTGATGATCGGCGTTCAACCGGGCACCACGCGGGCGGAGTTGGCGATCGAAGCGCCGATTCCCACGCCCCCGGCGATATCGACAGCAGGAGGCCCCGCCGCCTTGCTGCGCCGTCGCCCCGACATCATCGCGGCAGAGCGAACGCTTGCGGCATCCAATGCCCGGATCGGCGTGGCGGTTGCCGAATATTATCCGAAGTTTTCGCTGAGCGGCATGCTGGGGACGGCAACGACGGCTGCCGGCGGCCTCTTCACGGGCAACGCCACGCAAGCCAATGGCATTTTCGGGCTGCGCTGGCGCCTGTTCGACTTCGGGCGGATCGACGCCGAGATCAAGGCCGCCAGGGGACGCAATGCGGAAGCCCTGGCAGCCTATCGCCTGACGGTGCTGCGCGCCTCACAGGATGTCGAGGACGCCTTCTCGACGCTGGTTCAGCAGGAAGCCCGGTCGGCTGCCTTGCACCTCGGCGAGACCTCGTTGGAGCAAGCGCGCGGCGCGTCCTTCGCCGCCTATAAGGGCGGGGTAGTGAGCCTTGTTGAAGTTCTCGATGCCGACCGCCGCTTGCTGGAGACGCGCGATGGCGCGATCCAGGCACGGGCCGCTGCGGCCCGGGGCGCGGTTGCGGCGTTCCGCGCGCTCGGCGGCGGCTGGAATCCGCAAGCCGTTCCCGGATGATGCCTGACACGGTTTCGTCCCTGGTTTGAGACAAGCGTCCATTGAAGAGCCCTTATCCGGGCGCATTCCGCCGGCAATCTAGAAGCCGTCGACCGCGTCGCCCATCTCGTGGAGATCCCCGGCGATGCGCGGGTCGACGGCCTCCTGCGAATGCCAGATGAGCGAGCCGGGTTCGCCGACGAGATCGCGCCGATCATCAGCGCCCACGCTCCCGGACCCCGGCCTTCGCCGGGGAAGCGGAGGGTGCGCGGTTGCGCGGCTACCGCCGCCCGCCGCCCATCCGCATCTTCTGGCTCTTGCCGTAGCGCGTCTTGCGCGTGCCGGGCTTGCCCTCGTTGGAGCGGCCCATCACCGGCGCGCGCTGCTCGTCGGCGGGGAGGCCGAGCTCCTCCGCCTCGAGGCTGCGGATCTCGTCGCGCAGGCGGCCGGCTTCCTCGAACTCCAGGTCGGCGGCGGCGGCGCGCATCTTCTTCTCGAGCTCCTCGATATAGGCGCGCAGATTGTGCCCGACCATGTGCGGCCGGTCCTCGTCGATCTCGATCGTGACCTGGTCGCGGCTCGCCACATCCTTGATGATGTCGCCGATATTGCGGCGGATCGTCTGCGGGGTGATGCCGTGCGCCGCGTTATAGGCGAGCTGCTTCTCGCGGCGGCGCCCGGTCTCGTTCATCGCGCGCTCCATCGAGCCCGTGATGCGATCGGCATAGAGGATCACCCGCCCGTCGACGTTGCGCGCGGCGCGGCCGATCGTCTGGATCAGCGAGGTCTCGGAGCGGAGAAAGCCTTCCTTGTCCGCATCGAGGATCGCGACCAGCCCGCATTCCGGGATATCGAGCCCCTCGCGCAGCAGGTTGATGCCGACCAGCACGTCGTACACGCCGAGCCGCAGGTCGCGAATCAGCTCGATCCGCTCCAGCGTCTCGACGTCCGAATGCATGTAGCGGACCCTGATGCCCGCCTCGTGCATGAACTCGGTCAGGTCCTCGGCCATGCGCTTGGTCAGCGTCGTCACCAGCGTGCGATAGCCGGCCTCGGCGGTCTTCTTCGCCTCGACGATCAGGTCCTGCACCTGCTCCTCGACCGGCTTGATCTCGATCGGCGGATCGATCAGCCCGGTGGGGCGGATCACCTGCTCGGCGAAGACGCCGCCGGTCTGCTCCATCTCCCAGCTGCCCGGGGTCGCCGAGACATAGGTGGTCTGGGGGCGCATCGCCTCCCATTCGTTGAAGCGCAGCGGGCGGTTGTCGATCGCCGAGGGCAGGCGGAAACCATATTCGGCAAGGGTGAGCTTGCGGCGGTGGTCGCCGCGCGACATGCCGTTGATCTGGCCGATCGTCACATGGCTCTCGTCGACGAACAGCAGCGCATTGTCGGGGAGATATTCGAACAGGGTGGGCGGCGGCTCGCCGGGCATGCGGCCGGTGAGGAAGCGCGAATAATTCTCGATGCCGGCACAGGAGCCGGTCGCCGCGATCATCTCCAGGTCGAAATTGGTGCGCTGCTCGAGCCGCTGCGCCTCGAGCAGCTTCCCCTCGGGCACCAGTTCCTTCAGCCGCTCGGCCAGCTCGTGCTTGATCGCCTCCATCGCCTGCTTCAGCGTCGGGCCGGGCGTCACATAGTGGCTGTTCGCATAGACGCGGACCGAATCGAGGCTCGCGATCTTCTTGCCGGTGAGCGGATCGAACTCGACGATCTCCTCGATATCATCCCCGAAGAAGGAGACGCGCCAGGCGGTATCCTCGTAATGCGACGGAAAGATCTCCAGGTTGGAGCCCTTCACCCGGAAATTGCCGCGCTGGAAGGCGGCATCGTTGCGCTTGTACTGCAGCGAGACGAGCTTGCGCACGATCTCGCGCTGATCGACCGTCTGGCCCTTTTTCAGGTCGAAGATCATCGCCGAATAGGTCTCGACCGAGCCGATGCCGTAGAGGCACGAGACCGAGGCGACGATGATCACATCGTCGCGCTCCAGCAGCGCGCGCGTCGCCGAATGGCGCATCCGGTCGATCGCCTCGTTCACCGAGCTTTCCTTCTCGATGTACGTGTCGGACCGCGGGACATAGGCCTCGGGCTGGTAGTAATCATAATAGCTGACGAAATATTCGACGGCGTTTTCGGGGAAGAAGCTCTTGAACTCGCCATAGAGCTGCGCCGCGAGGATCTTGTTCGGGGCGAGCACCAGCGCCGGGCGCTGCACCGCCTCGATCACCTTGGCCATGGTGAAGGTCTTGCCGCTGCCGGTGACGCCGAGCAGCACCTGGTCGCGCTCCCCGGCATTGGTCTGTTCGACCAGCTCGGCGATCGCGGTGGGCTGGTCGCCCGAAGGCGTGTAATCGGAGACGAGCTTGAACTTCCTGCCGCCCTCCGCCTTGGGCGGCCGGGCCGGCCGATGCGGCACGAAGCTTGCCCCCGTCTCGGGCTCTTCAAGGCTGGTGCGAATCTGGATTGCCATAGACGGGCAATATGGGAAGTTAGGCGCCAACCCGCAACGAACGGGAAGGGTCGCGCGTCACTTCAGTACCGGAGTATCCTGCGATGCACAGATTTCTCGCCGCCGCCCCGCTCCTCCTGCTCCCGGCCGCCTCGGGCACGCTGCCGATCCAGCCGGGCAAGTGGCAGACCACCGTCACCATCCTCGATGTCCAGATGCCCAGCGCGCCACCGGGCGTCTCGGCCGGAATCCGCGGCCAGCCGCCGCAGGTCGCGACGGCCTGCGTGACGCCGCAACAGGCCGCGGCCGGCCCGCGCACCGTGCTGCAGGCGAGCCGGGGCAAATGCCAATATACCCATTTCAGCGCGATCGGCGGCCGCCTGAACGCCGTGATGACCTGCGGCTTCGCCAGCGGCGCGATGACGGTCACCTCGAACGGCACCTATACCGCCACCTCGCTCGACCTGAACGGCACCTCGGTCATGTCCGGCAAGATGCGCATGACGATGCGGACGCACACGATCGGGCGGCGCATCGGCGGCTGCTGAACCGGCGCTTCCCGCGCGGGCGACCGGCAGCGCGCGACGGATTCCGGTTGCCCCGCCGCGCCGGGGCGGCGACAAGGCGCGCTTCACCGCAGGGGACCTCTTCACATGCCGAAACCGACTCTCGCTGCCGCGGCGGCCTGCGCGCTGTTGCTGTCCGGGTGCGGCAAGCCCGCGCCGCAGGCGCCGATCAAGCGCCAGCCGGGCAGCTGGACGCAGAAGGTCGACCTTCTCAAGCTGGAGGGCAAGGGCGCCGATCCCAAGGCCAAGGCAACGATGCAGCAGATGTTCGATTCGCTGAGCCGCATCTCGCTCTGCGTCACGCCCGACGCCGCGGCCAGGGAGGACATCACCGCCGATTTCGCCAATGCCGGCGGCGGCATGAACTGCACCTTCGACAAGCATTCGGTCTCCGGCGAAGCGATCGAGGCCTCGGGCACCTGCAGCGGCGGCCCCGAGCCGGCACGGATCAGCGTCAAGGGCACCAGCGGCGCGACCGCGCAGGACATCATGATCGCGATCGAGGCGCTCGATCCCAAGGCGCCGGGGGCGGGCGGGATGGTGATGCACGTCACGACCCGCCGCATGGGCGCGTGCACGGCGCACGACCTGAAACCGCCTGCCCCTGTGCCGGCAGCGAAGTGACGACCGGCCGGGCCGTCGCCACCGGCCCCGGTCAGTAGATCCGGCGATAGGCCACGCGCCACATCACGAGGCCGATCACGGCCGAGAGCGCGGCGAGGATCAGGCTGGTCGCGATCGCGCTGATCCAGCGAAACATCAGGGTGCGCGCGTCGGTGGCGGGCATGGTGAACAGGCCGAAGCCATAGGTCTGCCCGCCGAGGAACAGCGCGAAGCCGGCGATCGCCCCGATCAGCGCCGCCGTGACCGGGCCGCGCCGCCCGATGGCGTGCGCGACCAGCCAGAGCGGCCCCGCGACCGCGATCGCCGCCATCGCGGTGATCACCGTGCCGACGATGAACCCGATGACGATCCCGAGCGGCGATGGCGGCCCGCCCAGCACGACGAGCACGGCCGCGAACGCGCCGCCCAGCAGCCCCCCCGCGGCGAGCGCCAGTCCAGCCCGATCAATCGACGTATCATATCCGCGCGATGCGACCCGCTCGGTCAAAATGCCCTACTCCCCTTCCCCCTCTCTATCACCAGCGAAAGCCGCGCCCAAGCCCATCCGTTCCGGATGTGTATCAATGGGACGACGGGCTTAACCGCACTGTAAGGCTTCGTCGGCATCTCTCTGGGAAACGGGGAGGAAATCATCATGCGCCAGGCCCTGTCG
>CAISGR010000271.1 GCA_903884945.1 uncultured bacterium | reverse complement strand
GGTTTCGGACGCTGGCGCGATACCGTCGAGTTGGACGAGGCGTTTTTCAACACCTTCTCCAACAAGGCCCGGCTTGCTCTTCTCGAAACGTGGGGTCTGGCAGATCGCGCCAAGGGCATGAAGGGCAACGAAACCGCCGCCTTCTGTGCCCGCATCGCGAATTGCGACGAAGAGGACGCCAAGTTGCTTGGCCTTCATCCCGACGATGTTGCCGAGGCGGTGAACTGGCTTCCCGACTTCATGGAGAGCGCCACCGTTGAACCTCTCCCCGCCAAGGTGGAACCGGAGGCCGATGAAGCCGACGAGCTGGGGGACGAGGATCAGGACGACGATCACGACCAGATCGACGAGGCCGCTTGATCCAGAGCGAGGGGCTTCGGTCCCCCGCCCATTCCTACGCAGAAAGAGGGACCACCATGGCCCGCCATTGCATCCGTGAACCCCGTTATATCCCGCCTGTCCACGTCATTGGCGAACAGCCTGACTTGTTCGGAGGCCCTACGATCAGCCACGCGACCGAGCAGAAACCCGTAGGGGTGAAGGCGCTTCGCGCTATCACGAAATGGGCCATCACCCCTTGGCTTGGCGACGTGGACCGAAAAACCGTTCTCGAGGAAGCACCGGCCCCCCTCCCCGTCTATCTCGTCGCTTGCGTTGCCGCAAAGATGGATCACGCCGCCGAGGCGCGCGAGCTTTATATCTCCCCGTGGTTTCGCAAGGCCCGCGCCTATGTCGAGCGCACCGGATCGCCCTGGCTGATCCTTTCGGCAAAGCATGGCCTGATCGCCCCCGGCACGGTTATCGAACCCTATGACGCGACCCTTGGGGCGATGGACGCTCCCGCTCGCTGCCTTTGGGGCGCTCGCGTGCTGGACGAGCTGGCCCGGGTTGTGGACGTGGCTGCCCCCTTGATCGTTCTTGCTGGCCGCAGCTATCGCGATCCGTTGTGGCCGAGCATCGCAGCGCACGCGACTGCGCCGATGGAAGGCTTGGGGATAGGTGAGCAGTTGGCTTGGTTATCGCGCGCCACCGCAAATATATGAGTTTCCGAGCAACCGAGGACGAGGGCGAAATCTCCAAGGTTGTTCGTCGTGCTGGCCGGTGGAGCATCCCGCTCCACCGGCCCCCTTCGCTGGATCGACGCTGTTCTTTATTCGTTCAAGACTTGATGGTATAGGAGAGGCATGACGATGAGCGGCGAAACTGGCCCCCTGTGGACCCAAGATCAGGCGATTGCCTACGAGGCCGCGCTTGAGGCCATCAATGACGTGATCGCCGGGTATAGCGAGCAGATCGCGCTTGAGCAGGAGCGGCCTGCACCCAACACGGCGCGCATCGAATGGCTTGAAATGCGGACGGATCAGGCGACCGCAATCATGCACTCGCTCAACGTGACCGACACTGAAAATGTCCGGCAAGTCCTTTCCGAATATAGCGCCATCGTTCGCGCGCGTGACGCCGCCGAGGCCGTCCCCATCGCTGCCTAAGAAGCAGCATGGACCGCGACCCCGAACGACATAGCCTGTCACCCGACGCCCTACAGAAAATCTATGAAACTCGCGTATCTCCCCGCCTTTTCAGGGGCGCGGAGAGCGTCGAGCAGCCGACCGCGATTGTTCTAGGAGGGCAACCCGGCTCCGGCAAAACTCCCATGCAGAACCATGCTACTCGCGAGTTTGCGGGCAGCGGCGGAATGGTGAAGATCATCGGTGACGATCTTCGCGCCTATTTGCCTCACTATAAGAGCTTGCAGCGCGCCGACGACAAGACGGCGGCCTTCTATACCGACCGCGATTCTGGTCGATTGGTGGAAAAAGCCATTGCCGAGGCCGCACAGCGGCGCGTCAATGTTCTGGTGGAGGGTACGATGCGCAACCCCGAGACGGTGGCGGCGACCTTGCAGCAATTCAGGGATGCCGGGTTCCGCACCGATGCACGCGCCCTGGCCGTAAGCCCCGAAATGTCGAGCCTTGGTGTATTGCAGCGCTATGCGGAGCAGAAGGAGAGCCGGGGAATCGGGCGGATGACGACCACCGAGGCCCACCAGAATGCTTTGCGCGGGATGCTCGACACGGTGGACCGGATTCAGGATGGCCGACTAGCCGACAAGCTCACGATCTATCGGCGCGGCGGGGAGGTGATCCATAGTTTCGACCTCAGCGGGCCAGCGCGCGCCGGCGAGCCTCGCGCCCGCGAACTGGTGGAAAGGGAGCGCAGTCGGCCCCTGTCCACGCAGGAAGCCCAATATAAGCAGCGAGAGATTGAGAGGCTGACCCCCATCCTGCAAAAGCACGGCGTCATTCCCGCGCGAGATCCGCAACGCAACACCGACCTAGCGCAAAGCAGGGACAGGCCCCTTACCCCTCCTCGTCGTGACGATGATCGAGAGCGGTAGAGGTTGTGGGCCGCCCGATAGGCGGGCGTTCGTACGGCTATTTATTGCCTGAAGGACTGGAAACTTAGCGAATGTTCAAGCGTCGGTAGTACTTTTTCTGCTGATTGGCTGGATCAACCCAAGAGAAGCAATCTGCGAGATCATCTACACTTTGTAGCACTCCTAACAGAGCGTAGGCATTGAATGGATTTCCTGCCCCGGTTTCATAGTGGCTGACATAATTCGCGATGATCGAGGGAGCATGGCGTTGCTGTAGATCCGCAATTTGCTGAGCAGACAGAACGCAACGATTTGCTGCATGGAATAGGGATACAGCGTCGGTTATGGCATCCATAAATGTGGATCGGCACCGAAGTGGGACCCCGGCAAAGTCTCGCTAAGCTAATGAATCTGCCTGAAGCTTTGCAAAGTCAGGGGTCCCGATCGGCGCCGATCG
>CAISGR010000270.1 GCA_903884945.1 uncultured bacterium | reverse complement strand
GGCTGACGCCGAAGCTCTGGCGCTCGTAGCCTCCGCGACGTTTCTGGAAACGTTCGCGGGGCTCTTCGAGGGCCGGGACATTGTCGCGCATTGCGCCGCCAACAATACGCCCGACACCTTCACGCTGTGGGCGAACGACCCTTCCGCATCGGTTCTGATCGCGGAAGTGGAATCGGGCCGCGCACCGATCGGCTATGCCGTGCTCGCCGAGCCGGATCTGCCGATCGCCGCTGGCCCGGCCGATATCGAGTTGAAGCGCATCTATGCGCTTTCGCTGATGCACGGCACCGGCGTCGGCGCGGCGCTCATGGCAACCGCGATCGAGGATGCCGGGCGGATGGGGCGTCGCCGGGTCCTGCTCGGCGTCTACGCCCGTAATCCCCGCGCGCACGCCTTCTACAAGCGGCAGGGATTTGAGGTGATCGGCCAGCGCAAGTTCCTGGTCGGCAGCACCCTGCAGGACGATCTGGTTTTCGCGCGCGAGATCTAGCTCAGTT
Source organism: uncultured bacterium (assembly GCA_903884945.1). GTDB lineage: Bacteria > Pseudomonadota > Alphaproteobacteria > Sphingomonadales > Sphingomonadaceae > Sphingomonas. The sequence continues at coordinate 35,040 of CAISGR010000270.1, read as the reverse complement.
GGACGGCTTGGGCTTTTCCCTGGCCCAAAGGGCTTCGAGCCGCGCCGGATTGGATGTGCGTTCGCGCAGCATCACGCCTTTCAGCCGCAGGGCGCGACCGCGCAACAGCCGCCCCTCGGTCTGCCACACGATATCGTAGATCGCGCTGTCGCTGCGCTGCTGGTCCGCGTCCCAATAGCTGCTCGTGATCAAGACCGGCATGCGGCCTTGTCGGTTGTCGGGCCCCTTGTCCGTTGCCTGCAGGATCGCATCGGCGAACCACGCGGCTTCGATGCGGGGGTCGAGCACGCTCGTCTGCGAGGCGACGCCGAGCGCAGCGGGAAAGCGCACATCGATGCTCTGGATCTGGTGCGCCTCGTCCTTGAGCGCCAGCCGGGACCCGCCATGCTCCGGGGAGGCGGTGAGGAGGACCAGCGTGCGCGCCCTGGTCTCGCTCGCACGCTCGACCTGCTTCTCCTGCTCGTCGGCGCGACGGTCCGACCAGGTCATCCACAGGCTGAGGGCGGCGATCAGCAGGCCCGCGATGCCGACCACCTCGGCAAGGGTGACCCAGCGCCGGCGTGTCGCCGCGGCCTCGGCCCGTTCCACTGCCTGTCGTGCGGCGCTCTCCAGCGGGTTTTCGGGAAGGCCGGAAGCCGCCGGCTCGGGCACTGCAGACGGCAACGGTGTCGGGTCGGGCGAGGGAAGGGGCGTCTCGTCGGTCATCGTCCACCTGCTTCGAGCAATTTCCGCGGCGCGACAAGCTCCCAGCTGCTCGCGATCCGGTCGCCGACATGGTCCCAATCGGTATCGTCCCTATCGAGCCTCATCCCGATCCAGCCCGACGGTCCGGTATAGGGTGGGACGAAATAGAGCGCAGGATCCATCTCGACCAGCATCGCCTGTTCCTCTCGACCGCTCGTCTTCACCTGCACGGCGGTTCTGCCGTCACTATGATGGTTGTGCGTGAAATAGGCGAAGACCTTGCCCTTCTCGATGAAGAAGGTGGGCGCCCCATGCGAGATTTTTTCGGCGGCCCGGGGGAGCGCCAGGCACAGCGCGCGGACTTTCGCGAGAACGGGTTCCGGATCTGGACTCATCGCCTCACAAAGTCTGCCAGAACCCGGGGATAAAGGCGATGTTCCTCATCGAGGACGCGGGCGGCCAGCGTATCGGCCGTATCGCCGGGCAGGATCGGCACCTCGGCCCGGCCAAGCACCGCACCGCCATCCAGTTCCTCAGTGACGACATGGACGGAGCAGCCCGCGATCCGATCCCCGGCGTCGATCGCGCGACGATGGGTGTCGAGCCCCTTGTATTTGGGGAGCAGCGACGGGTGGATATTGATGATCTTTCCGCGCCAGCGCGCGACGAAGTCGTCCGACAAGAGGCGCATATAGCCGGCCAGCGCGATAAATTCGGCGCCGGCGGCGCGCAGCGCGTGATCGATCGACGCCTCATATTCCGCTTTGGGCAAAGCTTTCGGCGACAGGGTGAAGACCGTCAGACCTTCGGCACGTGCCCAGGCGATGCCCGCGGCATCCGGTTTGTCCGAGGCGACGATTGCGATTTCATACCCGCAATCGGCTTGGCGCGCGGCCTCGACGAGCGACATCATGTTCGAACCGCGTCCCGAGATCAGAACGCCGACCCGTGCCTTAGCCATGGTGCGTGGCAGACCATGCGCTCCGGGCGCTCCACGCCTCGTCGCTGCCGAACACCGTGCAGCCGCGCGGCCCGACCTCGATCGATCCGATCGCGAAGACTGTCTCGCCCGCGGCCTCCAGCGCCTGCTGGACGCCGCCGGCCGCGTCGGCAGCGACGATGGCGACCATCCCGATTCCGCAATTGAAGGTGCGCGCCATCTCCTCGGGTTCGATTGCGCCCTGGCCCTGCAGGAAGGCCATCAGTCGCGGCTGGGTCCAGGCATCGGCGTCGATTCGCGCATGCCCCCCTTCCGGCAGCACGCGCGGGACATTTTCGAGCAAGCCGCCGCCGGTGATATGCGCGAGGCCCTTGATGCGCTTTTCGGCGAGCAGCGGCAGCAATGCCTTCACATAGATCCGCGTCGGCGCCATCAGCGCATCGATCAGCAGCACGTCCTGGTCGAACAGGGCAGGGCGATCCAGTTTCCAGCCCCGGTCGGCTGCGAGTCGGCGCACGAGCGAGAAGCCGTTAGAGTGCACGCCGGACGAAGCGAGGCCCAGAATGACGTCGCCCGGTGCGATGGTCGCGCCGGTCAGCACCCGGTCGCGCTCCACCGCGCCAACGCAGAAGCCGGCGAGGTCATAGTCACCGGCGGCATACATGCCCGGCATCTCCGCGGTCTCGCCACCGATCAGCGCGCACCCGGCCTGCTTGCAGCCATCCGCGATCGACGCGACCACGCGCTCCGCCACGGCAGGATCGAGTTTGCCGCTCGCGTAATAATCGAGGAAGAACAGGGGCTCCGCGCCCTGGACGATCAAGTCGTTGGCGCACATCGCGACCAGGTCGATCCCGACCCCGTCATGCCGGTCATGCTCGATCGCGAGTTTCAGCTTGGTGCCGACCCCGTCATTCGCCGCGACGAGCAGCGGATCCTTGAAGCCGGCGGCCTTCAGGTCGAAGAAGCCGCCGAATCCGCCAAGGTCGGCGTCGGCCCCGGGCCGTCTGGTGGACTTTGCCAGCGGCGCGATGGCGCGCACCAGGGCATTTCCTGCCGCGATCGAGACGCCCGCCTGGGCATAGGTGTAGGGCGCAGTGTCCCTTTCGGTATCGGTCATCCGCGCGCCCTACCGATATCGCGCTTGGATTTCCACGCCTCCTTCGCCAAAAGGGCGCCGTAATGATGTCCCCCCGCCTGCTTCGCCTCCTGCCGATCGCGCTCATGGTCGCCGTCACCGGTGGAATCGTCGCCGCGCAGGACGATGGCATCACCGATCAGGGCATCTCCGCGGCTGACGGTTCCGGAAGCTATGAAGTCGGCGGCATCCAGGTGGACGTCACGGCCAAGACCGCTGAGGCGGCCCGTACCGGCGGCTGGCGGATCGCGCAGCGCAAGGGCTGGCAGTTGCTATCCCAGCGCCTTGGCGGCGACGGCGGTACGCTATCGGACAGCGCGCTCGATTCGATCGTGTCGGGGATCGTCGTCGAGAATGAGCAGATCGGCCCCAACCGCTATATCGCCCGGCTCGGCGTGTTGTTCAGCCGGGCGCGTGCAGGCGCCATCCTTGGTGTGTCGATTGGATCGGCCCGGTCGGTTCCCATGCTCACCATTCCGATCCAGTGGTCGGGAGGCGCCGGGCAGGCGTTCGAACAGCAGACCGACTGGCAACAGGCCTGGGGCCGGTATCGCACCGGCAACAGCGCGATCGACTATGTCCGGCCTGCCGGTTCGGGCCCGGATTCGATGCTGCTCAACGCGGGGCAGGTCGGCCGTCCCGGACGGGCGTGGTGGCGGACCATATTGGATCAATATGGCGCCTCCGATATCCTGGTGCCGGTCGTCCGGTTGTCGCGTCAATGGCCCGGCGGGCCGATCATCGGTGAATTCGAGGCGCGACACGGCCCCGACAACCATATCATCGCCCGCTTCACCCTTCGCGTCCGCAGCAGCGACGCGCTCCCGGTGCTGCTCGATGCCGGCGTGAAGCGGATCGACGACGCCTATCAGGCGGCGCTGCGGAACGGCGCGCTGCGAACCGATCCCGCCCTGTCCCATCGCCCGCCTTCCGCGACCGAAAAGCCGGTCGAAGCCGCGGCCGAGGATACGAAGCTGGAATCGGCGGTAGCGGATATCGCCGGCGGTACGGCGATCAACATTCAGGTCGATACGCCTGGGGTCGCCTCGGTTTCCGCGACCGAAGCCGCGCTGCGCGGCATCCCCGGCGTGCGCTCGGCCATCACCACCAGCCTCGCGCTGGGCGGCGTTTCGGTAGTGCGGCTCAGTTTCGACGGAGATCCCGCTGCGCTGCGCCCGTTGCTCGAGGCGCGGGGCTGGACCGTGCAGGGGACCGGCACGACGCTGCGGATCCGCCGCGCCGGCGCCCCGTCGCAAGGCGGCCCGCAGCCGCCCGCGGACAACGCGACCGGCGGATGAGTCAACTCGCGCTGCCGTTCGACTGGCCGGCGGATCCGCGCGACGATGAGTTTCTCGTCAGCGATTCGAACGCTCGCGCAGTCCAGCAACTGGAACATTGGAGTACCTGGCCGGTCATGGCGGTGGTGCTCACCGGCCCGCGCAAGTCCGGACGCAGCCTCCTTGCCCGCATCTTCGCGGCCAAGAGCGGCGGCGAGATCATCGATGATGCCGAGCGCCAGAGCGAAAGCGCCATCTTCCATGCGTGGAACCGCGCGCAGGAGACACGCCATCCGCTCGTCGTCGTCGCCGACGCCGCGCCGCCGGAATGGAGCATCAAGCTTCCCGATCTCCGTTCTCGCCTTACCGCGAGCCCGATCGCGCGAATCGGCCCGCCCGACGAAGCGCTGATGCAGGCACTGTTCGAGCGTCAGTTCCTGCGGCGTGGCCTCGATGCGCGGCCCGAGTTGATCCAGTGGCTGCTGCTTCGGGTCGAACGCAGCCATATCGCCCTTCTGCGCACGGTCGACGTGCTCGATCAGGCGGTGCTCGAACGCCACAAACGCTTGTCGATTCCGCTCGCGCGGGCCACATTGCAGGAAGCGGGGCTGATCGCCGGCCGCGCACCCGAATTACCGATCGAGAATCTATGACTCGACCTGCTCACATCATGCGCCTGGACGACGATGACGATCCCTTCGTCACCGGCGAGGGCAGCGATCGCTATTTCAACCGCGAGCTCTCATGGCTCGCCTTCAATCGCCGCGTGCTGGAAGAGGCATGCAATCCGGCCCATCCGCTGCTCGAGCGGGTGCGCTTCCTGTCGATCTCGGGCTCCAATCTCGACGAGTTCTTCATGGTCCGCGTCGCGGGGCTGAAGGGGCAGCAGCTTCAGGACGTCGATCGCCTGTCGGTCGACGGCATGTCCTCCCGCCAGCAGCTCGCCGCGATCGTCGCCGAGGCGGATGTGCTGGTGGAAAGCCAGCGGGCTGTATGGCGCGACCTGCGCCACGAACTCGCCGAAACGGGGATCGTGGTGCTGGGCTCGAAGACGATCGATGCCGCGGTCACGCCGGAGGAGTTGGTCTGGCTCGAGACGCATTTCCGCGAGCAGATCTTTCCGATCCTGACGCCCCAGGCGCTCGACCCGGCTCATCCGTTCCCGTTCATGCCCAACAAGGGCCTGGCGGTGATGTTCGATCTCGTGCGCCTGTCGGATTCCGCGCCGATCCGGGAACTGGTGATGCTCCCCGCGCCGATGGCACGCTTCATCCGCCTGCCGGGCGAGACGGCGCGCTATGTCGCGGTCGAGTCGCTGGTCAAGCGCTTCTCCGACCTGGTTTTTCCCGGCTATCGCATCGAAGGGGGCGCCGAGTTCCGCGTCCTGCGTGACAGCGATATCGAGATCGAGGAAGAGGCGGAGGATCTCGTCCGCTACTTCGCCAACGCGATCAAGCGCCGCCGCCGCGGCCGCGTGATCCGGCTCGAGCTGGAGAGCGGCATGCCGGAGGGACTGTCCAAGGCGCTGCGTGACGAGCTTGGCGGCCCGGATGCGTTCGTTACCGAGAGTGGTGCCTTTCTTGGGGTGGGCGATCTGGAGGCGATCGTCGACGAAGACCGCCCCGATCTGAAATTCCCGCCTTACAGCCCGCGTTTCCCCGAGCGGATCCGAGAGTTCAACGGCGATTGCTTCGCGGCGATCCGCGCCAAGGACATCGTCGTCCATCACCCTTATGAGAGCTTCGACGTCGTGCTCGCCTTCTTGCGGCAGGCCGCGGCCGACCCCGACGTGGTGGCGATCAAGCAGACATTGTATCGCGCAGGCAAGCAACCCGCCGTCATCAATGCGCTGATCGCGGCGGCGGAGGCCGGCAAGTCGGTCACGGCGGTGGTCGAGTTGAAGGCGCGCTTCGACGAGGAGCAGAACCTGCTCTGGGCCTCGGCCCTGGAGCGCGCCGGCGTGCAGGTCGTCTATGGTTTCATGGAGTGGAAGACGCACGCCAAGGTGTCGATGGTGGTGCGGCGCGAGGCTGGCCAGTTCCGTACCTACTGCCACTTCGGCACCGGCAACTATCATCCCGTGACGGCAAAAATTTACACGGACCTCAGCTTCTTTACGGCGGATCCTCGCATCGGGCGGGATGCCGCGCAGATGTTCAACTACGTCACCGGCTATGTCGAGCCGCATGACATGGCGCTGGTCAGCCTCTCGCCGCGCGATTTGCGTCCGCGCCTGATGGGCCTGATCGACGCCGAAATCGCGTTCGCCAGGGCAGGGAAGCCCGGCGCGATCTGGGCGAAGATGAACTCGGTCGTCGATCCCGCGGTGATCGAGAAGCTGTACGAGGCCAGTGCCGCAGGGGTGCGGATCGACCTGATCATTCGCGGCATCTGCTGCCTGAAACCGGGCGTGCCGGGGTTGTCCGAGAATATTCGCGTGAAATCGGTGATCGGCCGTTTCCTCGAACACAGCCGCATCTGGGCGTTCGGCAACGGCAAGGCGCTGCCCAATGACGGCGCGAAGGTGTTCATCTCCTCGGCGGACTGGATGCCGCGCAATTTCGATCGCCGCGTCGAATATATGCTCCCGATCGAGAATCCGACGGTGCACGACCAGATCCTCGACCAGGTCATGGTCGCCAACCTGATCGACAATGAGCAAAGCTGGGAACTCCGCGCCGATGGAAGCTATGTCCGCACCCAGCCCGGCGATCGCCCCTTCAATCTGCATCGCTATTTCATGACCAATCCCTCGCTGTCCGGCCGTGGTGCCGCCCTTGCCGCGCGCGACTCGGTTCCGAAACTCTCGCTGAGCCGCAGGCGTTAAGCCCTCGTGGCAACGCTCCTTCTCCGCAAGCCGAGGTCCGATCTGGCGATCGAGCCACGCACCGGCATCATCGACATCGGTTCGAACTCGATCCGTCTCGTCGTCTATCAGGGCCCGGAGCGGCTTCCGGCCATTCTTTTCAACGAGAAGGTGATGGCGGGCCTGGGGCGCGGCCTGGCCGAGACCGGCGCGATCGCGGAAACGGCGCTGGCGGTTGCGACCGAAGCGCTTGCCCGTTTCGCGGCGGTCGCGCGCGAGATGGAGGTGACCCGGCTGCGCACCGTCGCCACCGCCGCCGTCCGCGAGGCTTCCAATGGCGCCATCCTGCTGGAAGCAGTCCGCGCCCTCGGCCTTGAGGTCGAACTGCTCTCCGGCGAACAGGAAGCGATTGCCGCCGGCCACGGGGTCCTGTCCGCCATTCCCGATGCGGACGGGATCGTTGGCGACCTTGGCGGGGGCAGCCTCGAACTGGTGCGCGTGTCCGCCGGCAAGGTGCTCGACCGGGTGTCCTTCCCGCTTGGGGTGCTCCGGATCGGCGCGATCCGGAACAAGGGCCCCGGGGCGCTCGAGCGCCAGGTTTACAAAGCCCTGAAAAATGCCGGTTGGCTCGGGCGGGGATCCGGCCTGCCGCTATATCTCGTCGGCGGCTCCTGGCGCGCCCTGGCGCGGCTCGACATGCATCTCAACAGCTATCCGCTGCCGGTGATCCACCAATATTCCATGGGCCTGCCCGCGATCGCGCGGATGGGCCGTACGATCAGCCACGTCCCGAAAAGCTGGCTGCGCGCGATTCCGGGCCTGTCCTCGGGCCGCGCGACCACGCTCGGCGACGCCGCGGCGCTGCTGGCCGCGCTCCTCAAGCATCTCGAGACCGACACCACGATCGTTTCCGCCTTCGGGCTGCGGGAAGGCCTGCTCTACGGTCAGCTCGACGCGGAACGCCGCAGCGAGGATCCGCTGATCGTCGCTGCGCGGGATGAAGGGCAACGCCATGGTCGCTTCCCGGAGCATGGCGATCTGCTGGATCACTGGATTTCGCCGCTCTTCGTCAGCGATACGCCCGAGCTGGCGCGCCTCCGACTCGCCGCCTGTCTGCTCGCTGATGTGGGCTGGCGGGCGAATCCGGAATTCCGGGCCGAGCGCGGCGTGGAGATCGCGCTGCACGGCAATTGGGTGGCGATCGACGCACGGGGCAGGGCGCTTCTCGCCCAGACGCTGTTCACCAGCCTGGGCGGCGGCACGCAAATCCCCGCACCGATCGAATCGCTCGCTCCGGCGGAGGATCTGAAGCGCGCGATCGTCTGGGGCCTGGCGATGCGGCTTGGTCAGCGGCTGAGCGGAGGCCTAGCCGGCCCGCTCCGCCGGTCCCGGCTGACCGACGATGGCGAGATCGTCACACTGCATGTCTCGTCCGACGATCTCGCCCTGTACGGCGAGGCGGTGGAACGACGCCATAACGCGCTTGCGACTGCCCTTGGACGGAAGCCGATCGTCATCGCCTGACGCGCTCGATCACTCGGCCGAGTGTTCGGTCCGGGTCATCTTCAGCTTCCCCTTCACCACCGCAAAGGCCAGCCGCCCCTCGACCAGGTCGAGCGCATCGCGCCCGAACTGATCGAAGCGCCAGCTTTCGAGGATCGACAGGCCTTCGCGCTGCCCGGCGGCCAAGGCCTCCAGATCCTCGCTGCGCGCCAGCAGGCGTGCCGCCACGTCGATTTCCTTCGAGCGAATCTTGAGCAGCAGCTTGAGCAGGTCGGCAACCAGCGCGCCGTCCTTGCCCAGTCCGGGCTTGCGGTCGTCGCGCGCGGGCATTTCCTCAGCCGTCATCGGCACCGCCGATTCGAGCGCCGCCATCAGGCGTGCGCCGATGTCGTTCCCCGCCCAGGTTGCGGAAAGCCCACGCACCTTGGCGAGGTCGGCCTGCTTGCGCGGTGCGTGCCCCGCCAGGTCGGCCAGCGTCTCGTCCTTGACGATGCGGCCGCGCGGCAGATCCTTGTTGCGTGCCTCGAGTTCGCGCCAGCGTGCCAGCGCCTTCAGGCGGCCAAGGACCTCCGGCTTGCGGCCAGCGATTCGCACCCGCTTCCACGCCTCTTCCGGATCATTGGCATAATTGGCCGGATCGCCGAGTCGTTCCATCTCCTGGTCCAGCCAGGCACCCCGGCCCGTCTTGCGCAGCCGCTCGAGCATCTTGGGGAAGATCTTCGCCAGATGAGTGACGTCACCGATCGCATATTCGATCTGCCGCGCGTCGAGCGGACGCCGGCTCCAGTCGGTGAAGCGCGCGCCCTTGTCGACCACGATCCCGAGATAGGCGTCGACCAGATTGGAATAGCCCACCTGTTCACCCTGGCCCAGCGCCATGGCCGCGATCTGGGTGTCGAACAGGGGGAAGGGCGTCTTGCCCGTGAGATTATAGACAATCTCGAGATCCTGCCCGCCGGCATGGAAGACCTTGAGCACCTCCTCGTTGTTCACCAGCAGTTCGAGCAACGGCGTCATGTCCAGGCCTGACGCCATGGGGTCGATCGCCGCCGCCTCGTTCACATCGGCGATCTGGATGAGGCAAAGTTCCGGCCAGAAGGTGTTCTCCCGCATGAACTCGGTGTCCACGCAGACGAAGTCGGCCTGGCTGAGTCGGGCGCAGAGATTGGCGAGGGTGGCGCTGTCGGTGATCAGGGGATGGATATGCATCGTGACGCCATAGACATGTGACGCCGCCTTGACAAAGAGGCGTATGACGGAGAAGCGCGCGGGCTCACGCCCACCGGCATTCACTCGTTCGAAAAGACAGATCATGCACGCCTATCGCACCCATAACTGCGCCGAACTGCGCCCTGACCATGTCGGGCAGGAAGTCCGTGTCTCGGGCTGGGTCCACAAGAAGCGCGACCATGGCGATCTCGTCTTCGTCGATCTGCGCGATCATTATGGCATCACCCAGATCGTTACCGACGTGAGCGGCCCGGCCTTCAAGGTGATCGAGAGCCTGAAGAACGAATCGGTGGTCACGATCACCGGCATTGTCACTGCACGCGCGCCCGAAGTGGTGAATCCGAACCTGCCCACCGGCGCGATCGAGGTCCGCGCCACCGCCGCGGCGATCCAGAGCCATGCGCAGGAACTGCCCATGCCGGTCGCCGGCGATGCCGAATATCCCGAGGATATCCGGCTGCGGTACCGTTTCCTCGATCTCCGGCGCGAGCGGCTCCACGCCAACATCATGTTGCGCTCCAAGGTGATCACCTCGCTGCGTCAGCGGATGAACGGCCAGGGCTTCACTGAATTCCAGACGCCGATCCTGACTGCATCGAGCCCCGAGGGCGCCCGCGACTATCTCGTCCCGTCGCGAGTCCATCCGGGCAAGTTCTACGCCCTTCCGCAGGCGCCGCAGATGTTCAAGCAGCTGCTGATGGTCGCGGGCTTCGATCGCTATTTCCAGATCGCACCCTGCTTCCGCGACGAGGATGCCCGAGCCGATCGTTCGCCGGGCGAATTCTATCAACTCGATTTCGAGATGAGCTTCGTCACGCAAGATGATGTCTTCGCGGCGATCGAGCCCGTGCTCCACGGCGTGTTCGAGGAATTCGCCGACTGGCAGGGCAAGGGCCGCACGGTCTCGGCACTCCCGTTCCGGCGCATCCCGTACCGCGAATCGATGCTGAAATATGGCAGCGACAAGCCCGATCTGCGCAACCCGATCATCATCTCGGATGTCGGCCATCACTTCGTCGACTCGGGTTTCGGCCTGTTCGCTGGCATCGTGGCGGGCGGCGACGTCGTTCGCGCCATCCCCGCGCCGAACACGGCCGAAAAGAGCCGCAAATTCTTCACGGACATGAACGACTGGGCGCGCGCCGAAGGCCATGCCGGACTCGGCTATATCACCCAGAAGGATGGCGAACTCGGCGGCCCCATCGCCAAGAACCATGGTGAGGAGGCGACGCGCAAGCTGATCGCCGAGATGGGGCTCGGCCCGAACGACGGCATCTTCTTCGCCGCCGGCAAGGAGCTTCAGGCCGCGAAGCTCGCCGGCGCCGCCCGGGCGCGCATCGGCCAGGAACTCGGCCTGATCGACGAGAGCCGCTTCGAATTCTGCTGGATCGTCGACTTCCCGATGTTCGAATATGACGAGGACGCGAAGAAGATCGACTTCAGCCACAACCCCTTCTCGATGCCGCAGGGCGAACTGGAGGCGCTGGAGACCAAGGAACCGCTCGATATCCTCGCCTATCAGTACGACATCGTCTGCAACGGCGTGGAGCTGTCCTCGGGCGCGATCCGGAACCATCGGCCGGAGATCATGTACAAGGCGTTCGAGATCGCGGGTTACACCCAGGCTGATGTGGACACCAACTTCGCGGGCATGATCAACGCCTTCAAGTTCGGCGCACCGCCGCATGGCGGGTCGGCGCCGGGCATCGATCGCATGGTGATGCTGCTCGCCGGCGAACCCAACATCCGCGAGGTCGTGCTCTTCCCGATGAACCAGAAGGCCGAGGATCTGATGATGGGCGCGCCCAACTTCGCTACCGCGAAGCAACTGCGCGAGCTCAACATCCGCACGATCGAGGTCGCGGCGGCCAAGCCGGCTGCGGAAGCGGTGCGCCCGGAATAGCCGGCGTTCCCGTCACCCCGGACTTGTTCCGGGGGCCACCCTGCCGCATGGATTGCGGTCGCGGCCCGTGCGGCGCGGTGGATGCCGGAACGACCCGGCATGACGGAATGGGCAGGTTATGACGATCAATCTCTCGGATTACGAATCCGGCGCCAAATACACGGGCGACTATGACGCGGATCTGGCGAAGCTGCAGGAGCGGCTTGCTCATATCCAGGTCGCGCATATCGTTCACCACCGGCGGGCACTGGTGTTGCTCGAGGGTTGGGACGCGGCGGGGAAGGGCGGGATCATCCAGCGCCTCACCTCCGAATGGGACCCGCGGAACTTCCAGGTCTGGCCGATCAAGGCTCCCAGCCCCCAGGAACTCGCGCATCATTTCCTGTGGCGGTTCTGGAACAAGCTCCCCGGCAACGGGAATATCGCGGTGTTCGATCGCAGCTGGTACGGCCGGGTCCTGGTCGAACGTGTGGATGGCTTCGCGACCGAGGCTGAATGGCGTCGCGGCTATGACGAGATCAACGAATTCGAAGCGCAGCAAGGCGATTCGGGCACCACGATCGTGAAGCTGTTCGTCCATGTCACGCAGGCCGAGCAGGACGAGCGGCTGAAAGCCCGGCTGCTTCATCCGTGGAAGCGCTGGAAGACCGGCCTCGCCGACTATCACAATCGCGCCAAGCGCGCTGAATATCTGGACGCGATGGCGGAAATGTTTCGTCGCACCGATACGCGCTGGGCACCCTGGCATGCGATTGACGGCAACAACAAGAAGGCGGCGCGGATCGCGGCCCTAACGGTGATCGCGGATCGCCTCCAGGCGGGCATTCCCATGGACCCGCCAGCGCTGGATCCGGAGGTGGAAAAGGTAGCGCGCAAGGCGCTCGGAATCACCTGAGCGCTGCCGCACCGGCGCCCGGCAACCTCCTTACGGGCAAGTACCGAATGGCGCTGTTGCGCCCGTGGAACGATGATCCGCTCACTCCGATCGCGGAGACACGTTGGCGGAAGGCAGCGACATGCGCAGGACTGAACGACTCACTGGACGCGACAGCGGCTCGATTCTGGAATATTGCCTCGTCTTCACCTTGCTGATGACGGCGCTCATATTCTCGCTGCCCCAATCCGAAAGCTATGTGACGGATACGCTGGGCAATTTCGTCGCCAATCTGAAAGCAGTCTAGATCGCCTCCGGCTTTATGCCGGCGCGAATTCGCCCCTGTCGTCCATGACGTGCAGGATGCCGTCCGCGATCGCGAAATAGGCGCCGCGCAACCGCAGCGTGCCAGCGGCCTCCCGTTCCGGAATGCAGGGAAAGGTCCGCAGGTTGGCAATGCTCACCCGCACCGTTTCCAGTTCCAGCGCCCGCATCGCTTCCGGGCCGGTGCCATATTCGGCCACGATTCGGCCGCGCGCCTCGTCGAGCATGTCGACCCAGTGCGCGATGAAGCCACCCGCGCCGGGCGGGTGCCCTTCGAAACGCTGCGACAGCGCCGCTTCGACGCCGCCGCACGAGCCATGCCCCATCACGACGACCTCGGACACTTCGAGCTGGGTCACCGCGAATTCCAGGGCAGCGGACACGCCGTGGCGGCTCCCGTCGAGTTCGAAGGGAGGCACCAGGTTGGCGATATTGCGCACCACGAAAATCTCGCCCGGCGAGGTGTCGAAGATCTGCGCCGGGTCCACCCGGCTGTCGGAGCAGGCGATCACCATCACGCTGGGGCTCTGGCCCTGGCGCAGTTCCACCCAGCGCCCGCGCTGCCTGGCCCAATCGGTGTCGCGGAAACGATGATAGCCATCGAGCAGGTCTGTAAAGCCGGTCATGAGGCTCCCATTTGCACTGCGGACGGGGGGTGGCAAGGGCGGTCTGCAATCGCTATCTGGCGCTCATGAACGAGATGATGCCGCTCGCACCGCTGCCGCGCCAGCGCAAGCCCGACTGGATCAGGGTCAAGGCCCCGACAGGCGCCGGAGTCGCCGAGACCCGCACGATGATGCGCCGTCTCAATCTCAACACGGTTTGCGAAGAGGCTGCCTGCCCGAACATCGGCGAGTGCTGGACCAAGAAGCACGCGACGGTGATGATCCTCGGCGACACCTGCACGCGCGCCTGCGCCTTCTGCAACGTGAAGACCGGCATGCCGCGCGCGGTCGACGCGCTGGAGCCGCAGCACACCGCGGACGCTGCCGCCGAGCTGGGGCTCGAACATATCGTCATTACCTCGGTCGATCGCGACGATTTGCCGGATGGGGGCGCCTCGCAATTCGTGAAGGTAATCCAGGCGCTGCGCCGCACGACCCCGAAAACCACGATCGAGATCCTGACCCCTGATTTCCGCAACAAGGCCCAGGCCGCGGTCGAGTCGATCGTCGAGGCGCGCCCCGACGTCTACAACCACAATCTCGAAACGGTGCCGCGGCTCTACCCGACCATTCGCCCGGGCGCGCGCTACTACGCTTCGCTCCGCCTGCTCGAATCGGTCAAGCGCCACGATCCGTCGATCTTCACCAAGTCCGGCGTGATGGTCGGGCTGGGCGAGGAGCGGCTCGAGGTCCATCAGGTGATGGATGACATGCGCTCCGCCGATATCGATTTCCTGACGATGGGCCAGTATCTCCAGCCCACGCCGCGCCATGCCAAGGTGATGGATTTCGTCACGCCACAGGCATTCGATGCGTATGCCGCGATCGCCCGGGCCAAGGGTTTCCTGCTCGTCGCCGCGTCGCCGCTCACTCGGTCGAGCTATCATGCCGGCGACGATTTCGAAAAGATGCGGGCCGCGCGCGAGGCGAAGCTGGCGAGGGGCTGATGCCACGCCATTCGGAAACCCGGCGGCTTCCCTATTCGCGAGAGCAGATGTTCGATCTCGTGGCAGACGTCGGCGGGTATGCGGAATTCCTGCCCTGGGTCACCGCGATCCGCGTCCGCTCGAACAGCGACACCGAGATGGTCGCCGACATGATCGTTGGCTTCAAGGGGTTGCGCGAGACCTTCACGTCGAAAGTGGAGAAGATCCGGCCCGAGCGCATCCATGTCGATTATCTCGACGGGCCGTTGAAATATCTTCGGAACGACTGGGTGTTTCGCGCCGACGGCACCGGGTGCGAAGTCGATTTCAGCGTCGATTTCGCCTTCAAGAACCGGGTGTTCGAAATGCTCGCGGGGCAGGTGTTCGGCGCTGCGCTGCGCAAGATGATCGGGGCGTTCGAGGAGCGTGCGGCGAAGCTCTACGGAGTCTCGACGGCAACCGGCAGCAATAGTTCGAGCGCGCACAACGCCGCCTGAAGGCGCACGCCGCCCCGCCCGATATCGCCGAAATCCCTGCGATCCGCCACCACATGCCCCGGGTCGGCGCCCTTCTCGGCGCGGGCGAACACCACGGTACCGACCGGCTTCTTCTCCGTTCCGCCGCCGGGGCCGGCGACGCCGGTGATCGCGACTGCGACATCGGCGCCGCTCAACTCGAGCGCGCCCTGCGCCATGCTCCAGGCCGTTGCGATCGAAACCGCGCCGAAGGTCTCCAGCACGTCCGAGCTCACCTTGAGCATGTCGAGCTTCGCGTCGTTCGAATAGGTGACGAACCCGCTTTCGAAGATGTCCGAAGAGCCTGGGATCTCGGTGATCGCCGCGGCGACGAGCCCGCCGGTACAGCTTTCGGCGACGCAGACACGCCGTCCCGCCGCGAGGTTTTCGGTAACGACACGCTGCGCGGCGGCGACGAGTTCGGGGGGCAGGATGGTGTCCACGGTCAAAGTCCCGTCTTTGCGCAGATCGGAACGGGGCTTTCGGAAGATTTTTGCTTCGTGCTCTTCAACTGCATGATGGTCACGATCAGGTCGGCGGCGTTCCGCGGGGGAAGGGGGGCAAGGAGGGTGACGATATGATCGATCGTCGCGCAGTCGGCCGGCTTGATCGCCTTGGTGATCTCCGGGACGAGCATCGCGGACAACATCGGCCGCAGGAAAGCGGAATCGAGCATGGCAGTGCTGTCGTCGCCGGCGATCTTGCCGATGGCCAGCTTCGCCTTCGGCCATGCCAGATCCGCTTCCGCCCGAAACTTGTCGAGAAAGGGCCCATTCGTCTGTCGGATGAGTGCCGAACTCGGCAGGGATTTCGCGCAGGCCATGCCCGCCGCCTCGATCGCGTCCGGCGCGACGACCAGCATGAGGCGCGAGGCCTCATCGGCACTGACGCACAGCTTTGCGGTAACGTCGATCGCCTGGGCGCCCGTCGCCCCGAGGCCGATCCACAATGCGGCAAGGGCCCTAATGCCGGCTCGTTTCATCATGCAGCGTCTCCCGGGATACGGATCGTCGCAATGGCCTGGGCGGCGATCCCTTCACCTCGCCCGGCGAAGCCGAGGCGTTCGGTCGTCGTCGCCTTGACGCTAATCTGCCCTGGCGCGAGCCGCAACAGCGCGGCGATCCGCCGGCGCATTGCCTCGCGGTGGGGGCCGATCTTCGGTGCCTCGCAAATGATCGTCAGGTCGACGAAATCGACAATGCCGCCACGGGCCGCGACCAGCTCCGCCGCATGTTGCAGGAACTGCGCGGAATCTGCGCCACGCCATTTCGGATCGCTGGGCGGGAAGTGCATCCCGATATCGCCATCGCCGATCGTCCCCAGCAGCGCGTCGGTGATGGCATGCAGCGCGACATCGGCGTCGCTATGGCCGGACAGGCCCTTGTCATGCGGAACCAGCACGCCGCCGAGCCACAATCGTTCGCCTTCGACGAGCCGGTGAACGTCAAACCCGGTCGCGCTGCGGACGCGCATGGCCGCGGCGTGCCGCATCTCCGCTGCGGCGAAGTCGGCCGGATAGGTGATCTTCTCGAGCATGATATCCCCTTCGACCAGGGCGACGGTGCCGCCCGTAGCGCGCACCATCTGGGCGTCATCCGTCGGTTCCCCGCCCGACCAGCCGCGATGGGCCGCAATGATGGTCTCGAACCGGAAGGCCTGGGGTGTCTGGATCCGGTGCAGCCCGTCGCGCGGGACCACGTCGCCCAGCAGCCCGTCACCGCGCGCAAGCGTGTCGGCGATGGGGAGGGCCGGCACGCTGCCATCGTTCGCGGCAAGCGCGCCGAGCAATCGGTCGATGATCGCGTCGCTCAGGAACGGGCGTGCGGCATCATGGATGAGGACGTGCTCCGGTGGCGTTGCGGCGAGCGCTTCGAGACCCGCGCGCACTGACATCCGCCGGGTCGCGCCGCCCGGAACGTGGCGCACGTCGCCGAGCGCCGCGTTCAGTGCCTCGGCCTGTCCTTCACCCACCACCACCACGATCTGGTCGATCTCCGGGTGGCCTGCGAGCGCGGCATGGCTGTGGGCAATCATCGGCTTGCCTGCCAGCAGGGCGAACTGCTTCGGCAAGGTGCTGCCACTTCGCGCGCCCTGTCCGGCGGCGACGATCAGCGCTGCGGTACCCCGTTGCGTCATGGCGCTCGCCTAGCCCAAGCGCTTCCCGACCGCCAGCCTTGCCGGTCAGGGCGTTCTTGCCTATAGGCTGCCCATTTTTCAGGCAGTTTATGCGCACTCTCGCCCCCATTCAGGTCGGCACTGTCCGGATCGATCATCCCGTGATTCTCGCGCCGATGACGGGCGTCACCGATCTCCCGTTCCGTACGCTCGTGCGCCGCTACGGCTCGGGGCTGAATGTGACCGAGATGGTCGCCAGCCAGGCCGCGATCCGCGAGACGCGCCAGTCGTTGCAGAAGGCAGCATGGCATCCGATCGAGAATCCCGTCTCGATGCAGCTCGTCGGCTGCACGCCCCGTGAGATGGGGGAGGCTGCACGGCTCAGCGAGGATCGCGGTGCAGCGATCATCGACATCAATATGGGTTGCCCCGTCCGCAAGGTCACCAATGGCGATGCCGGATCCGCGCTGATGCGCGATCTCGATAATGCCGGGGCGATCATCAAGGCGACGGTGGAGGCGGTCAGCGTACCGGTCACGCTCAAGATGCGCATGGGGTGGGATCATAGCAACCTGAACGCGCCGGAGCTCGCGAAGATCGCCCAGGACCTCGGCGTGAAGCTGGTCACCGTCCATGGCCGCACCCGCAACCAGATGTATCGCGACACCGCTGACTGGGCGTTCATCCGCCGCGTGAAGGATGCGGTGACGATCCCGGTGATCGCCAATGGCGATATCTGCTCGATCGAAGATGCGGAGACGGCGCTCGATCAGTCCGGCGCCGATGGCGTGATGATTGGCCGTGGTGCCTATGGCCGCCCCTGGATTCTCGCTCAGGTAATGGAATGGTTCGCGACGGGCCGGCGCGTCGCCGACCCGTCGATCGAAGAACAATATGACGTGATCTCAGAGCATTATGAAGCGATGCTCTCACACTATGGCACTGAAGTCGGCGTCAACATGGCCCGCAAGCATATCGGGTGGTACACCAAGGGCCTGCACGGCTCGGCCGAGTTCCGCAACCGCGTGAACCAGATTGCCGATCCGAAGCTGGTCCAGTCGATGCTCGCTGAGTTCTATGCGCCCTGGCGCAGCCGCGCGGCGGCCTGAGACCATGGCCGACAAGGCGGGGCCAAGCTTCGCCGCCCTTTTCGCGGCCCTGCCGATCGCGGTGATGGTGATCGATCCAGAAGGCAGGATCGCGTCCGCCAATGCGGAGTGCGAGACGCTGCTCAACCTGTCCGAACGGGCGATGCGCGGCCAGCCGCTCGAGAGCGTGCTGATCCCGCCCGGCGAGCCGAGCCGGCGCGACAATCAGGGATTTTCCGCGTTCGATGCCGAAATCGAGATCGTCCGCGGGGGCCGCGTGATGGTCGACTATATCGAGGCACGCATTCCCGATCATGCCGGCTGGCGCTCGATCACGCTGCACCACGGGGCCACGTCGCGGCGGATGGGGCATTCGGTCGACCGCGCCTCGGCCGCGCGGGCCGCGATCGGCGCCGCGGCGATGCTCGCGCATGAGATCAAGAACCCGCTCTCGGGCATTCGCGGGGCGGCGCAGCTCCTCGCGACGGACGGCAACGAGGAGCTGACCACCCTCATCACGACGGAAGTCGATCGAATCGCCGCCCTGATCGATCGGATGCAGGATTTCACCGATACGCGGCCGCTCAGCCTGCTGCCGGAGAATATCTATCCGCTGCTCGACCACGCCCGGCGCGTGGCGCTGGCGGGCTTCGCCCGGCACGTGACGATCGACGAGCGCTTCGATCCCTCTCTCCCGCCGGTGCTGACCGACCGCGATGCGATCCTCCAGGTCGTCCTCAACCTGATCAAGAACGCGACGGAGGCGATGCGGGAACAGGCCGATGCCCGGATCACGCTCGCGACGGCCTATCGTCACGGTATGGCGGTGAGCCCTGCGCCCGGCCGGCCGCGTCAGCCCTTGCCGATCGAAATCTGCGTGATCGACAACGGCCCCGGCGCCCCGGAGGATATTGCCGATCACCTGTTCGATCCGTTCGTCTCGGGCAAGCCGGAGGGGCAGGGGCTTGGGCTTGCGCTCGTCGACAAGCTGGTGCGCGACATGGGCGGAATCGTGCAATATGCGCGGGAGGGAACGCCGCCCCAATCGGTCTTCCGTATCTTGTTGCCCAGAGGATCCGCGTAAAAGACCATGAAGAAATCGGGCACAATCCTCGTCGTCGATGACGATTCGGCGATCCGCACCGTCGTTGCCCAGGCGCTGCGCCGCGACGGCCATCGCGTCACCACCGCTTCGACGCTTGCGGAGATGGACGTCCAGCTCGCCGCGAGCCTGCCTGACGTGCTGATCTCCGATGTGGTGCTCCCCGACGGGAACGGCCTCGACCGGGTGGAGCGGCTCACCGTTGAATATCCCGGGCTGCCGGTCATCGTCTTCTCGGCGCGGAACACGCTGACCACCGCCGTGCGGGCGACCGAGGTCGGTGCCTATGATTATCTGCCGAAGCCCTTCGATCTCGACGTGCTGGCGCGTGCCGTTCAAGGGGCACTCGCGCGTGAGAAGGGCGTGCCGGAGGAGCGCGGGGACGAGGTCGATCCGACGCTCCCTCTCATCGGCCGTTCGCCCGCGATGCAGGATGTCTATCGGATCATCGCCCGTGTCGTCTCGAACGATCTGACCGTGCTGATCTCGGGCGAATCCGGGACCGGCAAGGAATTGGTGGCGCGCGCGATCCATGATCTCGGCCCGCGCAAGCGCTCCCCCTTCGTCGCGCTCAACATGGCGGCCATCCCGCGCGAACTGATCGAGGCAGAGCTGTTCGGGCACGAACGTGGCGCCTTTACGGGCGCCCAGGCACGTTCCGCCGGTCGCTTCGAGCAGGCCGAAGGCGGCACGCTGTTCCTCGACGAGATCGGCGACATGCCGATGGAGGCACAGACCCGGCTGCTTCGCGTGCTGCAGTCCGGCGAATTCACCACTGTCGGCGGTGCCCGGACGATCCGTGCCAATGTCCGCATCGTCGCCGCGACCAACCGCGACCTTGCCCAGCTCGTTGCCACCGGGCAGTTCCGCGAGGACCTGTTCTATCGCCTCAACGTCGTCCCCGTCAGCCTGCCGGCCCTGCGGGCACGACGCCAGGACATTGCGCTGCTCGCCCGTCATTTCCTCGACCGCGCCGCCGAGGGCGGCCTCCCGCGCAAGCAACTGGATGCCGCGGCCGTCACCGCGCTCGAAAGCTATGACTGGCCCGGCAACGTCCGCGAGCTGGAAAATATCATGCGTCGGATCGCCGTGCTGAGCCGCGACGAGCGCATCGGCGCAGAGGATGTTCGGTCGATGATCGGCGCCGCCTCGGCGATGCCGCCCGCCCTGCCGGGGGATCCTGGGATCGAGGCGGCGGTGCGGGCGCGCCTCGAGCGGCTGGCGCGCGAGGAACCGTCGGCGCTGGACGATGGCAGCCTCTACGATCGGATCATCGGCGAGGTCGAACGTCCGCTCATCGAAGCGCTCCTCGCCCGGCACGGCCACAACCAGCTGCGTGCCGCCAGGGCCTTGGGAATCAACCGGAATACTCTGCGCAAGCGCCTCGATACGCTGGGCATCGATTTCGATGCGGGGCGGCCGAACGGTAGCGAACCGGGATAGGTCGTGCCGATTGTGTGTTTTCCTTGCAACAAAACGTTGTATTGAAGACACGATGACGGCCGACGCGGCTCCTGCTCCACGAACAAAACCGCTGAGTTTGCGCTTCAGCGTGACGCCGTTCGTCGAAGTGCTGGTACTGGCCGGCGCGATTGCGATCGCTACCGGCACCTATTTCATCATCTCGAGCGGACACGCTTCGCCGATCCTCCTGACACCGCTGCTCGTCGCCCTGATGCTCGTGGCCAATCTGGTGCCGGGCGTTGCGTTGCTCGTTCTCCTCGGCCGTCGCATTGCCATGCGGCGGGCCGCGCGATCGCCGATCGGGGGCAGGGGACGGCTGCATGTCCGCCTCGTCGCACTATTCTCGGTGATCGCCGCGGTGCCGACACTGCTGGTCGTCATCTTCGCCTCCCTGTTGTTCCAGTACGGTGTCGAGTTCTGGTTCTCGGACCGGGCGCGCGGCATGCTCGAAAACGCGACCACGCTAGCGCAGGAGAACTACAAGGCGGAGCTCAATCGCGTCAGCAGCGAAACCGCCACGATGGGCGGTGATCTCGCAGATTATCTGAGTGCCAACTCGCTGGATGAGAAACGCTTTTCCCAATATTTCGGGTATCAGGTCTATCGGCGCAACCTGTCCGAAGCCGTGATCGCGCGGGTGGGATCGGATGGCCAGGCCCGCGTGTTGGCGATGGTCAATCTCTACGACCGCCCGCTCGACCGCGTCATCACGCCGGAGATCGTCGCGTCGATCAAGCGCGGCGCGCCCAGCGTCATCATCCAGAGCAAGGACCGCGCCGCCGCCGTGGTGAAGCTCAACTATGGCGATGATACCTATCTCTACGCCGCACGCATCTTCGACCCGGAGCTGTCGACCCAGCTGAAGCGCGGCGAGACGATCCTGAGTGACTATCGAACGCTGCAGACCCGGTCGCGCTCGCTTCAGCTCAAGTTCAACGCCGCCTTGCTGTTCATTTCGCTCCTGATCGTCGGCATCGCCGTCTGGATCGCGCTCGAGGTGGCGGACCGTCTGGTTCGGCCGGTCGGAGAACTTGTTGCCGCCGCCCACCGCGTCGCAACGGGCGATCTCACGGCACGGGTTCCCGATCCCAAGACCGATGATGAAGTCGGCACCCTCGGCAATGCCTTCAATCAGATGACCGGACGCCTCCAGGCGCAGACGGGTGCGCTCGAGAGCCGCCGCGCACTGATCGAGGCAGTGATGTCGGGCGTCACCGCCGGCGTCATTTCGATCGCCGCCGACGGCACCATCCGGCTCATCAATCGCTCTGCCGCCATGCTGCTCCACACCGGCGATGAGAACCTCGTTGGCCGGCCGCTCGCGCTGATATCGCCCGAACTCGACGCCCTGATCGGGGGGGATACCCGCGAGGCGATCGTCGAGGTCGATGTCGAGGGCGACCAGCGCACCCTCGCGGTGAAGATCACCCGCGCGGTCGAGGGCCCGATCCTGACCTTCGACGACATCACGGGCCAGTTGCTCGACCAGCGCCGCGCCGCCTGGGCCGATGTGGCGCGGCGCATCGCGCACGAGATCAAGAACCCGCTGACCCCGATCCAGCTTGCGGCTGAACGCCTGCAGCGCCGGTACAACAAGCAGCTGCCGAACGACGACGGGACCTTCACGCGCCTGACCGAGACGATCGTGCGCCAGGTCGGCGATCTGCGCCGCATGGTCGACGAATTCTCCTCCTTCGCGCGCATGCCCAAGCCGATCTTCCGCGAGGAATCGCTGCTCGATATCGCGCGGCAGGCACTGTTCCTCCACGAAGTCGCCCACCCTCTGGTCAGGTTCGAGCTCATTCATGACGATCCCGGGCCGGAACTCATCTGCGACCGGCGACAGATCGGCCAGGCGCTGACCAACCTGGTCAAGAATGCCGTCGAGGCGATCGAGGCGCGCGGCGAGGGATCGAGCGGCGAGGTCGTGATGACCCTGGTCGAGGCAGGCAACACGGTGACGGTGTGCGTCGCCGACAACGGCGTCGGCCTGCCCGCCGCGCGCGAGCGGCTCGTCGAGCCCTATGTAACGACGCGCGCCCGCGGCACCGGGCTCGGCCTCGCAATCGTCAAGAAGATCGTCGAGGAACATTGCGGCACCATGACCTTCGGGGACCGCGAGGGGGGCGGCACCATGGTGAAGATGGTTTTCGACACGGCAGCACTCGCAGCGATCGATACCGGCGATCGCGACGCGACCGAGGGGGAAGACGACCGCCGGGCCCCGGAACTCACGCGAAATCGGACCTGAACAATGGCACTCGACATCCTTATCGTCGACGACGAGCACGACATCCGCGAACTGGTCGCCGGGGTGCTGGAGGACGAAGGCTATGAGACGCGCGGCGCGGCGGACAGCGACGCGGCGCTCGAGGCGATCTCGGCGCGTCGCCCGTCGCTCGTGTTGCTCGATGTCTGGCTGCAGGGCTCGCGACTCGACGGGCTGGAGCTGCTCGATGAACTGAAGCGCCGCGACCCGTCGATTCCCGTGCTCGTCATCTCCGGGCACGGCAATCTCGATACGGCGGTGGCCGCGATCCGTCGCGGCGCGGCTGATTTCATCGAGAAGCCGTTCGAGGCGGAACGCCTCCTGCTGATGGTCGACCGCGCGACCGAGACCGAGCGGCTTCGCCGCGAGGTTGCGTCGCTGCGCGCTTCGGTCGGCAGCAATAATGATCTCACCGGCAATTCGACCGCGATCAACGGCGTGCGCGCGACCTTGAAGCGCGTCGCGTCGACCGGCAGCCGCGTGCTGGTGATGGGCGCAGCAGGCGTGGGCAAGGAAGTCGCCGCCCGGCTGCTCCATGGCTGGAGCCAGCGTGCAGCGGCTCCCTTCGTTATCGTCAGCGCCGCGCGGATGACGCCCGAGCGGGTCGAGGAGGAGTTGTTCGGGGTGGAGGAGGGAGGCCAGCTGGTCCGCTCCGGCCTGCTCGAGCAGGCGCATGGCGGCACGCTGTTCCTCGACGAGATCGCCGACATGCCGATCGCGACCCAGGCGCGCATCCTGCGCGTGCTGACCGACCAGAGCTTCACCCGCGTCGGCGGCCAGCGCGTCGTCAAGGTCGATGTTCGCGTCGTCTCCGCGACCTCGCGCGACCTGACTCACGAGATTGCCGAGGGCCGCTTCCGCGAAGACCTCTATTACCGTCTCAACGTGGTGCCGGTCGTCATCCCCGGCCTGTCCGAGCGCCGCGAGGACATCCCGCCGCTCGTCAGCCATTTCATCGCGCATTACGCCGCCGAACGCCGCGTGCCGACGCCGGAAATCGCCCCCGACGCGATGGTCGCGCTGCAAAGCTATGAATGGCCGGGCAATGTCCGCCAGCTGCGCAACGTGGTCGAGCGCACGGTCATCATGGCGCCGGGCGACCGGATCGGCCGGATCGATCTCGATCTCTTGCCAGCGGAAGTGCTTGGGGATCCCGGCGAGATGGGCGGCAGCACCAATGCGATCATGGGATCGCCGCTGCGCGAGGCGCGCGAGACGTTCGAACGCGAGTATCTCCGGATCCAGATCCGGCGCTTTTCGGGCAATATCTCGCGCACCGCGAGCTTTATCGGCATGGAGCGGTCCGCGCTGCACCGGAAGTTGAAGCTGCTCGGCATCACCGAGACGCGCGACGAATAAAGCCGCGACACATGGTGGACGAAAGCGGCCATCGCCCCTAGATTGGCGTCGCCGCGCTCAACGAGCGCGTATCCGACGCCGGGAAACGGCGCACAGCGGGCAAAAGCCCGCCAAGAACAAAGGATCGACCGATGGCCGACAAGCCCACCTCGCTGCAAGACCTGTTCCTCAACGCGCTACGCCGTTCGAAGACACCGGTGACGATGTTCCTCGTCAAGGGCGTGAAGCTCCAGGGCATCGTGACCTGGTTCGACAATTTCTCGGTGCTGCTGCGCCGCGACGGCCAGTCGCAGCTCATCTACAAGCACGCGATTTCGACGATCATGCCCTCGGCCACGGTCGACGTCGCCGCGATCGTCAACGCGGTCGGCGAAGCGCAGAAAAAGGCGCCGCTGCTCCAGGAAATCTTCCTGAACGCGGTGCGCAAGTCCGACGACAATGTCACCATGTTCCTGGTCAATGGCGTCATGCTCCAGGGCCAGATCGCTGCGTTCGATCTGTTCTGCATGCTGCTCCAGCGCGATGGCATGTCGCAGCTCGTCTACAAGCATGCCGTGTCGACGATCCAGCCGGCCCATCCGCTGAATTTGGCAGATGAAACAGCAGGTTCGGACGAGGATTGACCACCGGTTTTGAACGCGATCGCGACGAGTTCGCGCGGGGTGCGCGGGCCGTCGTGGTGTATCCCGAGCATGGCGTGTCCTCACGCGACGCGGCGGCGCGCCTGGAAGAGACCGCCGGTCTCGCCGAAGC
Source organism: uncultured bacterium (assembly GCA_903884945.1). Lineage (GTDB taxonomy): Bacteria > Pseudomonadota > Alphaproteobacteria > Sphingomonadales > Sphingomonadaceae > Sphingomonas. The sequence continues at coordinate 10,105 of CAISGR010000270.1, read as the reverse complement.
GATCGGCGTCGTCGTGGCCGAAAAGGTCGCGTTCCGCGTCCGCCAGGCCAAGCCGGCGACCCTGATCGGCAGCGGCCAGGTCGAGCAGCTTGCCGCAACGGTCAGGATGGAGGAGGCGGGGCTCGTCGTGTTCGATGCACCGCTGACGCCGATCCAGCAGCGCAACCTGGAAAAGGCGCTCGAAGCGAAGGTGATCGACCGCACCGGCCTGATTCTCGAGATTTTCGGGGAACGCGCCGCGACCGCCGAAGGGCGGTTGCAGGTTGAACTGGCGCATCTCGACTACCAGGCCGGCCGCCTCGTCCGCAGCTGGACTCATCTCGAGCGGCAGCGCGGCGGCTTCGGCTTTCTCGGCGGGCCGGGCGAGACCCAGATCGAGGCCGATCGCCGCCTGATCCGCGACCGCATGGCGCGGCTGCGCAAGGAACTCGACCAGGTCACCCGCACGCGCGGCCTGCACCGCGACCGGCGCCAGCGCGCGCCCTGGCCGGTGATCGCCCTGGTCGGTTATACCAACGCCGGAAAATCGACGCTTTTCAATCGCTTGACCGGTGCTGACGTCATGGCGGAAGACCTGCTCTTCGCCACGCTAGATCCGACACTGCGGCAGATTTCGCTGCCCGGCATCGACAAGGCGATCCTGTCGGACACCGTCGGTTTCGTCTCCGAGCTGCCGACCCAACTCGTCGCCGCGTTCAAGGCGACGCTGGAGGAAGTGATCTCGGCCGACCTGCTCATCCATGTCCGTGACATCGCGCACCCCGACAGCGCGGCGCAAAAGGCCGATGTCGAGGCCGTGCTGACCGAGATCGGCGTCGCCGCCACCACGCCGCGGATCGAGGCGTGGAACAAGCTCGACCTGCTCGACGGCGACGCGCGCGCGGAAATGATGGGGGAGGCGGCCCGCCGCCCGGATGTCGTCGCGCTCTCCGCGATGACCGGGGAAGGGGTCGATACCCTGATCGAGACCGTCGCTGCCCTCCTCACCCAGGGCCACCGGCGGTACCGCATCGAGCTCGACCCATCCGACGGCGCCGGCGCGGCCTGGCTGCATGCGCATGGCGAGGTCGTCGCACAGGAGATGGAGGGCGACCGGGCGGTCTATGAGGTGCGCATGGCGGAGCGCGATTACGAGCGGTTCAACCAGCGCAACGATTGAATCGTTGGGGGGAAGCGCTGAGGAACCCGATGACGTCGTCACACGGTAAGGCTAACCGGCTTTCGCCTGCTTGCGCTCCGCAGCCTTCGCCTTGATCCAAAGCTCTTCCTTGGTCGCCAGGTCCAGCCCCCCGAACGCATCGCCGGCCTCCCGCTCCATCGCCTGAAACCGGCGCTCGAACTTCGCATTCGCCAGCCGTAGCGCCGCTTCCGGATCGACGCCGAGGTGGCGCGCCCAGTTGACCACAGCGAACAGCAGGTCGCCAATCTCCTCCGCCCGCTCGGCGGGAGAGGCCGCCTCGATCTCGGCGATCTCCTCGTCGATCTTGGCGCGCGCGCCTGAAGCATCCGGCCAGTCGAACCCGGTCCGCGCCGCTCGTTTCTGCAGCTTTTCAGCCCGCAACAGCGCGGGCAGGCCGATTGCCACGCCGTCCAGCGCGCCGCCAGCGCCCTTGGCCTTGCGCTCGTCCGCCTTCAGCCGCTCCCAATGCTGTTCGTGCCCGCCATAGCTGTCGCCGAAGACATGCGGGTGGCGGCGCTCCATCTTGTCGCTGATCGCCGCCACGACGTCCGGCAGCGCGAACAGGCCGGCTTCCTCGGCCATCCGGCTGTGGAACACGACCTGGAGCAGCAAATCGCCAAGCTCATCCTTCAACTCGATCATGTCGCCGCGGTCGATCGCGTCGGCGACCTCATAGGCTTCCTCGATCGTGTAGGGCGCGATCGTCGCGAAATCCTGCGCGACGTCCCAGTCGCAGCCATGCTCCGGGTCGCGCAACCGCGCCATGATCGCCGTGAGGCGCTCGATGTTCGAAGGGGACGTCATCGCCGGGAGAGTCCCGCCCCGTCCGCCTCAGTCAGTTCGATAATATACATTATGTAAAATGAAGCCCTGTGTCAGTTGGGTCGAAAATACTCCCCCGGGACTAGGTCCGGCCTGAACCGATGACAACCGGGATCCCTTGAGTTGCCGGGTTCCACACCACGTCGCCAGGCATCGGGCAGGAAAAAGGCGCGCCCCGCGAGGAACGCGCCTTCATCCGCCGTTTGCCTGTTCAGCCAGCTGTGGGCGTCTCGACGCCGCAATCAGTTGCGCGACGGGAAAACCCCGACGGTTGCCACGCAATACAGGATCGCCAAAAATGGCTGTCGATTCTCATGCGACGCATTCCCACCGGCGATGCCGACGAACTGCGGATTGAGCAGTACCGGAGAGTCGTTCGGCGGCGTGTTCCAGGTGGTGCCGATGCCGGAATCGCTGGGCAGGAACTTGGTCAGGTAATTGCCCGTTTCCGCCGTGTGCTTCATGTTCGCCGCGCCCGGCTGGGTCTTGGCGAGCGGTGCGTGCGTGTGGCTCGGCATTTCGGTTTGCAGCAGCGTATAGCCTTCGCTCCCGATCTCCTCGCCCAGCACATAATCGCTCAGGCCGGGGCCCTGGCCCTGGCTCAGCAACAGGCGGCCGTTGAGATTGGGCAGCGCGAAATTGGTCTGGCCGTTGCCGCCATAGGTGGTGCCATAGATCGCAAACAGCGTGCTGTATTGCGAGAGCGGAAGAAGCTGGCCGCTCGCCACCATCCAGCCGCGGGGGGCGTAGGTGAAGGCGAAGCCCCGGATTTCGCCGATAAATGGTTCGGACATTGGTGTACCTCCCTATCCGTGCGTCAATTGCGCGACGGAAAAATGCCTTGCAGCGAGATGATGTAGCTGATCACGAGCGACGGCATGATGTTTCCGTGCGGCATGGACTGGCCTGACGGCAGCACTGAACCGGTGGCCGGCGGCGTGTCAGTCGACGTACCCGTGGTGGCATCGAGATAAAGCAGCGCGGTGGCCGAATCCGGGGTCCCCGGAAACATGCCGTTCGCGTTTGTCGTCGTGCCCGTGCCGGTCGATGCCGAAAGAATATGCGTGTGCCCCGGAAGCTGGTTGGCGTTTACCGTCACCTCCTCGCTGCCGGCGCTTTCCCCCAGCGTGCGCTGGGTCAGCCCGGGGCCCTGCCCTTGCCCGATCGCCGTCCTCCCGCGCAGGTCGGGCAACGCGAAGGTGGTGGTGCCGTTTCCGCCGAAGGTGGTGCCGATAAGCGTGAACAGCGCCTGATATTCGGCGATCGACAGCAGTGTACCGTCGCAGAAATGCCAGTTGCGGGGCGCGAAGTTCCCGCCAAAAGGCCGTATCTCTCCCACATAAGATTGAGACATTGTGGATTCCTTGTAAAAGATGCCCGGTCGTTGGCGCTAGTTGCGCGACGGGAAGACGCCATAAAGCGCGATGCTGTAGTTCATCACGAGATAGGGCTGCATGTTGGGATGCGGCTGCGAACCGCCCGCGATCCCGAGGCTGTCGGGCGCAAGGGAAACAAGCGAGCCGGTCCCCGCCGCAGCATAGGTCGAGATCGAGGTCGGGCCCTGATGTGCCGCGGCGAGGAAGTTGCCGCTTGGAAGCGCGGTGTCGCCGTTGTTCGTGTTCGCCATGAACATGTGGTTGTGCATTGGCATCTGGGCATTGACCAGGGAAACCTGTTCGCTTCCGGCTGATTCACCTTCGATATAATACTGTCCGCCCGGCAGCTGGCCGCTGCTCATCGGCGCCCGCCCGCGCAGGTCGGGCAACCCGAAAGTTGACATGCCGTTGCCGCCATAGGTGGTGCCGAGCAGAGAGAACAACGCCTGGTTCTGCTGGATCGACATCAGCTGCCCGGCGCAGAGCGCCCAATGGCGTGGCGGCCAATCGAACGGAAACATGCGGACTTCGCCGATATATGGTTGTGACATGAACTCTCCCCACAAACAGTTGCCGGGAGATGCTGCAATTTCTTACAGCGACGTCCCGATCCCATTACGCGATAAGCACTGACATCGATCACGCGGACGGTGGAGAAGGTTAGTCGACAAAAAATAAACCATGCGAACAGTTATTTAGTTCGATTGACCCCCCAATTGCCGGCGATGCTCGGCGCGCTGCGATTAGCGCCGTTTGAGCGCACAACGTCAAGTCGTCTCGAAAGGAAATCAAACCAGATTGGTTATTATATTCTTGCCGGGCAGCCATGTCTCGGGCGCGTTACTGGAAGGGGGTCTCCAGGATACTGCCATGGTCCGGATCGGGTCGGTGCCCTGCCCGGCTCTCGTCGTCCGGGACAGTGCCGCGAAAATCGGGATTAGCCGTCCGGAACGATCGGAAGCGATCGCGGTGAAGATCAGCCGCCGAAAAATCCACCGAGCGTGGCGCCCGCGCCCGTGGCCTGCTGCCATGCCGAGACGAGGATGAAGGCGACCCCGAAGATCGCGATCCAGGCCAGCGCCATCTTGAAGCTGTCCTTCATCGGCAGCCGGCGCGCCGCCAGCGCCGAGATCGGCAACGCCAGCATCAGCAGCATGTACAGCGCATCGGCGGAACGGTCGGTCACAGCGTCACCTCCATGCCGTCATATCCGGGTTCCACCCCGGCTGGAAGCTCGCTCACGAGCGTCGCATAATCCATCGAATGGTCCATATGGACGAACGCCGATCGGCGTGGACGCAACTGCCCGATCCATCCGAGCACGGTCGGCACATCGGGATGAGTCGGATGGGGACGGTGGCGCAGGGCATCGACGATCCAGACGTCGAGATCCTGATACAGCCCCCGCATATCCTCCGTCATCATGTTGAAATCGGTCGCATATCCGATCGATCCCCGGATCGTATCGAAGCGCAGGCCTGCTGACTTGATATTGCCGTGCGGCTGGTCTGCAACGCGGACCGCGATATCGCCGATGACGAGGCTGTCGGGCAGCGATTCCATCGCGACGGTCGGCGGATAGCCGTCGCGGCCGTTGAAGGCATAGCTGAACCGCTCGACCAGCGCGTCGCGGGTCGCGCGCCGCGCCAGGCCGCGCACTGGCCGGCCGGTCGCATGATAGAGCTGCCGCAGGTCGTCCAGGCCGTGGCAGTGGTCGGCATGGTCGTGCGTCCAGATCACCGCGTCCACCCGGTCGACGCCGGCCAGGAGCAGTTGCTCGCGCATGTCCGGGCTGGTGTCGACCAGGATCCGCGTCGTCCCGGTCTCGACGAGGATCGACGCCCGGGTGCGGCGATTACGCGGCTCGGTCGGGTCGCACGCCCCCCAGTCATTGCCGATCCGCGGCACGCCTGAGGACGTGCCCGATCCGAGAATGCGAACCTTCACGCGCGGGTCTTGGCGAACAATGTGTGGAAATTGGACGCGGTCGCCTCGGCAAGCTCCGCCAGTTCCTCCCCGCGCAGCGTCGCCAGGAATGCGGCCGTATCCGCGACGAAGGCCGGTTCGCCGGTCTTGCCGCGATGCGGCACCGGCGCCAGGAAGGGGGCGTCGGTCTCGATCAGCAGGCGCTCGATCGGCAGCCGCGCGGCGGTTTCCTTCAGGTCCTTGGCGTTCTTGAACGTCACGATCCCGGAAATCGAGATGTACAGGCCGAGCTCGAGCGCAATATCGGCAAAGGCCCCGCTTGCGGTAAAGCAGTGGATCACGCCGGGATAGGCCCCCTTTGCCATCTCCTCGCGCAGAATTTCCGCGGTATCCTCTTCGGCGTCGCGCGTGTGGACCACGATCGGCAGTCCGGTTTCGCGCGCGGCGGCGATATGTGCCCGGAAACTGGCGCGCTGCCGGTCCCGGTCGCTGTGATCGTAGAAATAGTCCAGGCCGCTCTCCCCGATCCCGACGACGCGCGGATGCCGGGCGCGTTCGATCAGCCGTGCCGTGCCGATATCGGGATGCTGGTCGGCTTCATGCGGGTGGATGCCGACCGTGGCCCAGACATCGGGCTCGCGCTCGGCGGTGCCGACCACGGCATCCCATTCGCTCTCGCGCGTCGCGATGTTGAGCATTGCCGAAACGCCGCGCGCCCGGGCTCGCGCCAGCATCTCGGGCTGCTGCTCGCGCAGCCCCTTATAGTCGAGATGGCAATGGCTGTCGGCGAACATCAGGCGGGCTCCACCGCCAATTCCAGCCGCGGGAACACGCCGCTTGGCGCCGGCATCGCCGTCCCAGCCACGACCGGTCTCGCCAGGGCGTCGAAATCGCGCGCGCCGGCTTCCTGCCCCAGCAGGTCGAGCAGCCGGTCGGCGCCGTCCGGAATTGCCCAGCGAGCCATGATCGCGATGCGGCGGATCGCCTCTATGGTCAGGTGCAGGATCGCGTCGGCGCGCGCCGGATCGGCCTTGCGCACACTCCACGGCGCGGCATCGGCGAAATATTGGTTCGCATCGCGCGCGGCGCCCCAGACGGCATCAAGCGCGGTATGCAGCGCCAGATCCTGCATCGCCTCGTGCAATCCCGCCTCAGCCGCCGCGACGCTTGCCAGCAGGGCCTCGTCCGCCGTGGTCCGCTCACCCGCCTCGGGCACTTTCCCGTCGCAATTCTTGGCCACGATCGACAGGCAACGTTGCGCCAGGTTGCCGAGATTGTTGGCGAGATCGGCATTGCAGCGCGTGACGATCGCTTCTTCCGAATAGCTGCCGTCCTGGCCGAAGCTCACTTCACGCAGCAGGAAATACCGCAGTGCGTCGACCCCGAAGCGCTCGACCAGTTCCATCGGATCGGTCACGTTGCCGACCGACTTGGACATCTTTTCCCCGCGGTTGAGCAGGAAGCCGTGGCCGAACACCTGCTTCGGCAGCGCGAGCTTCGCGGACATGAGGAAGGCCGGCCAGTAAACGGCATGAAATCGCACGATATCCTTGCCGATCACATGCAGGTCGGCGGGCCACCAGCGCGCAAGTTCCTCCGGATTGTCGGGATAGCCCGCCCCGGTCAGGTAATTGGTCAGCGCATCGACCCAGACATACATAACATGCCCAGGGCTGCCGGGCACCTTGACGCCCCAGTCGAAGCTGGTCCGCGATACCGACAGGTCGGAGAGCCCGCCCTCGACAAACCGCATCACCTCGTTACGCCGCGCTTCGGGCCGGATGAAGTCGGGGTTCGCCGCATAATGGTCGAGCAGCGGCCGCTGATATTTGGAGAGGCGGAAGAACCAGGTTTCCTCGACCGTCCATTCGACCGGCGTCCCCTGGGGGGACAGCTTGCCCCCTTCCCCGTCGACCAGTTCCTTCTCGTCGTAGAACGCCTCGTCGCGGACTGAGTACCAGCCCTGGTAGCGATCCATGTAGAGATCCCCGGACGCGGCCATCGCTTCCCAGATGGCCGCGCTCGCCGCATGATGCGCCGGCTCCACGGTACGGATGAAGCGGTCATAGGAAATGTTGAGCCTGTCATCCATCTCCTTGAAATAGGATGACATCTCGTTGGCAAGCGCCCGCGTTTCGACTCCGCGGTCACGCGCGGTCTGCACCATCTTCAGGCCATGTTCGTCGGTACCGGTCTGGAACCGCACGTCGCGCCCCGCCTGGCGGTGATACCGCGCGATCGCGTCGGTCGCGATCGCCTCATAGGCATGGCCGATATGCGGGCGTCCGTTGGGATAGCTGATCGCGGTGGTGATGTAATAAGGGTCGCCCATGCGCGGCTCCTAGCGCGGTTCGCGCGCGACTGGAACCACCGGTGACAGCGCCGGGGCGTGTTTCAGCCCGCCTTTCCGCCATGCTCGTCATACCAGCCCAGCCAGCGCTCCATCCGGTCCCTGAGGAAACTCGGCCGCTTCAGGCCGTGGAACTCGCCGGGATAGATGACGAGCCGGCTCGGTACGTTCCGGCTCTTCAACGCCTGGTACATCTGCTCGGAGTTGAGCAGCGGCACGTTGAAGTCCTTGTCGCCGGCCATGAACAGCGTCGGGGTCACGATCCGCTCGTTGTGATAAAAGGGATAGCTGTTCGCCATCCAGCGATCCAGGCTGGTCCAGGGCGTGCCGAGCTCGGCCTCATAGTCGCGGATATACTGGTCGGTGCCATAGCCGGCGAGGATATTGGAGATGCTCGCCCCGCTGACCGCAGCCCTGAAGCGCGTATCGGAGGCGATGAGATAATTGGTCAGCATGCCGCCATAGGACCAGCCGCCGACGAACAGGCGGGCCGGATCCGCGATGCCGCGCGCCACCGCGTCGTCGATGCCGGACAGTGCATCGGGCACGGACGGGCCGCCCCAATCGCCGTAGAGCGCCTTGGCATAGGCCTCCCCGCGCCCGGTGCCACCGCGCGGGTTGGTCGAGACGACCGCGTAGCCATGCCCGGCGAAGATCTGCCAGCTCATGTTGAAGCTCGCGTCGAACTGCGATTGCGGGCCGCCATGGTTGAACAGCACCGTCGGCACCCTGCTTCCCGATCTGGCCGCTGGCGGCGTCACGAGAAAGCCATGGACTTCAGTGCCGTCCTTCGAGGTCAGCACCGTTCGCGTGACCGGCGCGATCGCCACGTCCTTCAGCCAGGCGTCATTCTGACGGCTGAGCTGGCGCAGCGCGCCGTCGCGATCGAGCGCATAGACCTCGCCGGGAGCGGCCGGCGTCGACAGCAGCAGCGCCATGCCGCCACGCGGTGCGGCCGATGGTGCCGAGAAGACGCGGAAGCCGCCCGCGATCGGCCGCAAGGCACCGCCGCTGGCGGGAATCTCGGCCAGGCGTTCGGTATCGTCATCCTCGACGATGATGCGGATTGCCTTGCCGTCGACGGACCAGATCGGGTCATGGACGTTGCGGTCGAGTTGCGGCGTCAGCACCTGGGCCGCGCCGCCGGCACTCGGCACGACCGCGAGCGTGTGGACGCCATAGGAAAAGAGCGCCACGGGCCCGCCCTGCAGATAGGCGATTCGCTTCCCGTCCGGGCTCCAGGCGGGATAGCTCGACCATTCCGGATCATTGTCCGCTCCGACGAAGCTGGTCAGCGCCCTGGGCGCGACCGGCGCGTTGCCGATCGGGGCAACGAACAGGTTGCTGTCGTAGCTGCGATCCGGATCGGGCATGCGCTTGGAGGTGAAGGCGATCGCCTTGCCGTCCGGCGACCAGGCCGGGAGCGCTTCGTCATAGTCGCCGGTCGTCAGCCGGCGTGCCGTCCGCGTCGCGAGGTCATACAGCCACAGGCGCTGACGCTGCTTGCCCAGATAGCCGTCGATATCCTGCTTGAACTGGAAGCGATCGATCACGATCGGCTTGGGCTTCTTTTCCTTGTCGTCCTTCCCGGCGCCGGCGCTGCCAGACGAAGCGCCGGGCGCCGTGACCGACGGATCGGTCGTGGGCGGAGCCGCCGTGCCGGGTTTGGCCGGCGATGCCGTCGCCGCTTCGGCCGCCGCGTTGGCCTGTTCGTCCGGATCGGGGTCGGTGATGACCAGCGCGAGGGTCTTCGAGTCGGGTGACCAGGCGATATCGCTCACCGACCCCTTCAGGCCGGGCAATTTGCTCCCCTCGCCCCCGGCGCGGTCCATCAGCCACAACTGGTCGTCATGATGATCGTCACCGCGCGAGGAGACAAAGGCCAGCCAGTGCCCGTCGGGGCTGAACCGCGGGGTCGACTCGCTCTCTCCCTTGCGGCTGGTCAGCTGCACCGATCGGCTGCCATCCCAGCGGCTCATCCAGAGATGGGTGACGTTCTTGTCCGCCTCGAGGTCGGTGGTCGACACGGTATAGACCACCCACTCGCCAGCGGGATCTACCTTCGGATCGGCAACCGTCGCGATCCGGGCGATATCGTCGGGCCCGATCGGCCGTGTGCCCGCCATGGCCGCCGCCGGGACGGCAAGGCAGAGCACCCATGCAATGACGGTCCTCATGGCGATCTTTCCCCCGGAGACTGGCTGTCGACACGGGATAGGGAGAAATCAATCACGGCAAAAGGGGGGAGCGTCCCGGTCCGGCTGCAGGGCCAGACCCTCGATTCAACCGGCGAGATCATTTGGCTAGCGTTCCGGTCGGCGATGCTGCGTTCGGTGGTCCCCCTCAGCGCTTTTCGGCGGCGGTGTTGGAGGCACATTTTCCCTGTTCCGGCGCTGAAATTCCCTGTTCAGCAATAACAGATGGGGTGGACGCCCCCCGACGGTATCGATG
>CAISGR010000269.1 GCA_903884945.1 uncultured bacterium | reverse complement strand
GCCGAACGGCACGCCGTCATATGTGATATTGTATTCGCCATCCTGGAAGCCGCGGATCTGCGCCTTGGATTCGGACAGGCCGGGGCCATTGGCGTTGCCATAGCCCGACACGCTGGGCGAGATCAGCGCGATCTGGTTGAAGTCGGAGGTCGCGGGCAGCGAATCCTCGATGAACGAGCGCGAGATCACCGATTGCGGCTGCGTCGTCTGCAGCGAGGCGGTGACGGGGGCGATCTCGTTGGCGCGGGTCGCGGTCACGACGATGTCGGATCCCTCGGCCAGGTCGGTCTTTGCCTTCTGGTCGGCCGTGGTCTCGTCCACGGCAGTGACGGCAGCAGGCCCAGGCGCTGTCTCGGCGCGGGCGGCGCTGGACAGGATGGCGATAGAAAGCATGCTGGCGCCGAGCAGCAGTCGCTGCGGCATGGATGAGATCGACATTATAGAGATTCCCCGACGCCGACGATCGGCGCGGGGCCGCCCTATTCACGCTCCGTGACTCTTTCGCTTCCGTAACGTGACAGTTTTGAGTCAACGCTGAAGATGACGGATTTTTCATCCGGCGATAGTCTGGCTTCGAGGCGGTGGCCTTCATCGTGCCTCCGGCCTAGAATGGAGGCCATGGAACAGCCTCGCAATATCGTCGTCCTTACCGGTGCGGGCATCTCGGCGGAAAGCGGTCTCGCCACTTTCCGCGGGCCCGGCGGCCTGTGGGAAGGGCATCGCGTCGAGGATGTCTGCACGCCGGAGGCGCTTGCTGACGATCCGGATCTGGTTCACCGCTTCTACGATGCCCGCCGCGCGGCGTTGGCGATGGTCGAGCCGAACGCGGCCCATGAGGCACTGGCGAAGCTCGATGCCGCGTGGCCGGGCGAATTGCTGATCGTCACCCAGAATGTCGACGACCTGCACGAGCGGGCAGGGGCGAAGCGCTTGCTGCATATGCATGGGGAACTGAACTCGGCGCTGTGTGCTGCCTGCGGCAAGCGGGTGCCCTGGGCCGGCTCGCTGCCGCCGGGGACGATATGCGAAAAATGCGGCGCGGCCGCGATGCGGCCGGACATCGTCTTCTTCGGCGAGATGCCCTATGCCATGCACGTAATCGAGCAGGCTTTGGCCGTGGCGGATCTGTTCGTCTCGATCGGCACCTCGGGGGCGGTCTATCCGGCCGCCGGCTTCGTCAGCGCCGCGCGCCGCCGTGGCGCGGATACGCTGGAGATGAACCTGGAATATTCGGCGGGCAGCCCGCTCTTCGCGGAGACGCGACTTGGCCCGGCGGGAGAACTGGTGCCGGCCTGGGTGGAAGCGATGCTTGCCTGAATTCCTCCTTGAGGAGGATCAACTCGCCGCGAGACCGTCCTCAGCGTCAGCGACGCCAAAGCGCGGACGCCGGTCGATCCGCAGTTCGAACACATCGGGGCGGGCATAGTGGCCATCGGTGTCGAGCGCGGCAAGGCCACGCCCGATGGCGGTCAGGTCGAGATCGGCGATCAGCAGGTCGGCATCCGCGCCGGTCTCGGCGATCACTTCTCCATCGGGGCCGATGATGCAGCTTCCGCCACTTTGCAACTGCCCGTCCGGCATGCCCAGGATCAGGTCGCGCGCATCCCTGTCGCCACCGACCATCTCCAGGCCGGCGAGCAGGTCGTCGCGATGCTGGATCGTGCCGGTTGCCAGCACGAAACAGCGCCCTTCAAAGGCATAATGGCGCGAAGCCACGCGGTACATTTCCCGCACCGTCGGCCAGGCGGCAACATGGACCGCCTCGCCGGCATGATGCATCGCGGCGCGCGCCAGTGGCATCCAATGTTCCCAGCAGATCAGCTGGCCGACATTGCCCCAGCCGGCATCATGGGTCTCCAGCGTCGATCCGTCGCCCCGGCCCCAGATCATCCGCTCGCCATGCGTCGGCACGAGCTTGCGGTGGAGCAGCGGTGGCCGGTTCGGCCGGAACAGATATTGCGTGTTGGTCAGCGTCGAGCGCACCCGTTCATGCGCGCCGACCGAGACGAGCAGGCCGCGCGCATCGACCAGCGCCTGTAGCGGAGCGAGGCGCGGATCATTGCCGCGCAGGGCCTGGTCGAGCAGGATCGCGTGCAGCGCCTGGGTGCCGCGATGGTCCCAGATCGCGGCATTGGGCGCTTCGTCGAGCCAGAGCGGATAGCCGCCGAGAAAGGTCTCCCCGAACGCGACCATCTCGGCACCGATGTCGGCGGCATCGGAGACGAAGTCGATCAGCCGATCGATTCCGGGCCCGATCGCCAGCGGAACCGGTGCCGCCTGAACCAGCGCTGCCTTGACGATCGTCCCCATCAATCCACCCAGTCGAGCCCCATCTCACGATAGATGTCGCGCTCGTCATCCCAGCCCGGCCTTACTTTCACGTGAAGGTAGAGATGGACCGGCTTGCCCATGATCGCGCTGAGCTCCGCCCTCGCACGGCCGCCAATCTCCTTGATCCGCGCGCCGCCCTTGCCGAGGACGATCGCGCGCTGGGTCGGGCGCTCGACCAGGATCTGCTGATGAATCTCGACAGAGCCGTCCTCGCGCTCCTTATACTGCTCGGTTTCGATCGCGCTGGCATAGGGGAGTTCCGCATGGAGCTGCAGATAGAGCTGCTCACGGGTGACTTCCGATGCGAGGCTGCGCTCCGTGGCGTCGGAGACCTGGTCCTCGGGGAAGTGCCAGGGGCCCTCTGGCATCGCCTTTGCGAGGGTCGCCTTGAGGTCGGCGAGGCCGTCGCCGGTGGTCGCGCTGATGAAGAAGGTCTCGGCGAAGTCGACTATGCCGTTGAGGCGCTCGGCATGGAGCAGCAGCTTGGCCTTGTCGGCAAGATCGACCTTGTTGAGGATCAGATATTTGGGCTCGCTGCGCGACGCGATCGATTCAGCGATCGGGATGACTTTGGGCCCCAGGCCACCCTTGGCGTCGACCACCAGCGCGATCACGTCCGCTCCTTCCGTACCGCCCCAGGCAGCGGACACCATCGCGCGATCGAGCCGGCGCTTGGGTTCGAAGATGCCGGGGGTGTCGACCAGCAACAATTGGGTATCGCCCTCGATCGCAACGCCCATCAGGCGGGTACGCGTGGTCTGCGCCTTGGGGCTGACGATCGCGACCTTCTGGCCGACAAGCGCGTTGACGAGGGTGGATTTGCCGGCATTGGGCGCGCCGACCACGGCCACCAGGCCGCAATGTTGGGTAGGAACAGTCATGGGTAACCTCGGCAGGTGATCAACGCCCGGGACCAGCCCGGCGCGAACGGAATTCTCCCCTTACACGCTTTTCACTGAGATTGTCGAAGGGTGGCGAAAGGCGGAGGGGGGACGCGCCAAAAGCGCTTCGGCGATTTCGACCCCAACGCTGTTTTCCCGCGAGGGCGCAGCGGCGAAAGGCCGGTAATGCTCGTGGAAACCTTGGCGGCGCCTGTGCGAAGTTTCCCGTCATCGCCGCCGCACCGCCACTGGCAGGTCCATTCCCGCGCAAATTATCCTATTAACTTGATCGGAATTAAAGCATATAGGCGAGTGGTTGATCTGATCGGGGAGGGCGAGCGATGGGGCGCGTCCGGGGACCGGACTGAATCACCAGGAGAATAGTCAATGAAGAAGTTCATCATCCTGCCGTTGGTCGCTGCTGCCGCTCTTGGCCTCGCCGCCTGCAAGCCGACGACGAGCGACAATGCGTCGGTCGCCAACGATCTGGCGCTCAACAGCGACGCAGCGCTCGATTCGAACGTCACGGTCGACGAGACGGCGCTCAACGGCACGGTTGCCGACAATGCGGTTGCCCTTGATTCGGCCGAGAACGGCTCGAACGCCACCGCGAACTGAAGCGCCGGCGCGGTAACGCGCCGACGCCCAACCGGCATCGACGTTTCCCAAGCAGCGTCGACAGCACCGGGAGGCCGCGTGTTCCGCAAGGGACGCGCGGCCTTTTTCTTGCCTCCCGAGGTCCGACGATCTGCAACCAAAACGGAGATAATGGCACGATTATTTGTGAACGGAACGGCGTATTGTCTCGCGGCCGCAAGCAACCGGGGGCGACGCGAAGTAACCAGCGCTCGAATGCTTGCCGTTCCATGTTTGCGTAACTGTGAGGGCAGGAGTGCGCGTCTTGGCGGGAAGAGGGGCAAGAGCAGCGGCGGACCGGCGCTCGGCGTGACGTGAACCTTCCGGTCGCGCGCAATCGCGCGTGGGAGAGTCGCAGGGACATATTCTTGGAACGCTCGGCCGGGGCGACCAACGGCGTCGAGAAGGAGGGGGCGATGGCGGACGGCAATGGGAGTATATCCGATGGCGGCGCGGAGACGGATATTGCCGCGACAACCTGGTGGGGCAGGACAAGGGCCGGCTTGGGCAAGGCATTTGGGTGGGCAGGCGGCCTCTTCCGGCCACATCGTCCCGGCTCCAACGAACTGCTCGACAATGAATGGTCCACGCTGGAGGGGCTTTGGCGGGTGTGCCGGCCCGCCGCTGTGACGGCTGACCCTATCGAGGCCGCCGCGATCGATGTGCTGTTCAAGGCGCGGACCAGCAAGAGCGACGGCCGGGGCTGGAGCCGGTTCAACGACGCCGAGCGTCGTGTCGGTGCCTTTCTCACCGTCGCTCAGCTTCCGATCGAATTCGGCACCCTGCTTCAGATCGCGACCGCGCGGGCATTGCCGACGCTCGCCTTCCACAAGGGCAATGAGGCGTTGTTTTCGGATCCGGCCAAACTCGATTCGCAGCGCGCCGCCTATGCGGCCCTCCTGGTCGATCTCCAGACCAATTTCATCAACACCCGCTTCCAGCGCGCGCTGCGCAGTGAGGTCGCTGCTCGGCTCTTCCGCTATGGCGTCATCATCATCCTGCTCGCGGCGGTCGCACCGCTTGTGCTCGTCTGGGACCAGCTGAATCCGGTTCCGACCGATCCCAAACATCCTTTGTCGATCACGGCCGTGATGACGCGCTTTTCGAACGAACCGCTTTTTGCGCTGACGATGGTCGCGACCTTCGGCATTCTCGGCGCCTATTTCAGCCGTGCGATCGCCTTCCAGACCGGCATCAAGAACATCTCGTTCGACGACGTGATGACGACCTATGTCGGCCGCGTGCTGCGGATGCGTTTGCTATACGGGATGATCGGCGCAATCGTGTTCTACTTCGTCCTGCGCGGCAATTTGGTCGGCGGATCGCTCTTTCCCGATCTGAAGAAGATCGGCATCGGCGAGCAGGTCGTCTGGAAGCTGACGGCGGACGGGGTCGTGCCCGATTCCGCTTCGGGCGCACTGACCCCGTCCGGCCTGACGATCCTGTCGCCGACGCTCGACATGGCGAAGCTGCTGGTCTGGTCCTTCATCGCCGGCTTCTCGGAGCGGCTGGTACCCGACACGCTGGCGCGGACCGAAGCCCAGGCGACGAAGGAAAGCTAGCGGCCCGCAGAATTGCCGAGGGGGCGGCTCGCGCGGCGGTCGTCTGTCCGATCAGCGATGAAGCAGCCATCCCGCGACACTGGCTTGTCGACAGTGCCGATCAACCCGGCAATACCGAAGCCGACCGGGACGCACGAGACGCGATAGCCGTCCCGCGGCGTGCAGGCTGCCAGCATCCGTTCGAATTGCGCCGCATCGTACAGGATATGGGTGCCGCTCTGGACGAAGGACCAGCGCGCCATGGCCTGGCCGTCGGTGGCATAGATCGACAGGCGCCCCCCGGGTCGCAGCACACGGAGGATTTCGGCCATCACGGCCTTTGGATCGCGCCAGAAATAGACGATGTTCGAGGCCAGGACACGGTCGAACAGGGCGTCCCGGTACGGCAGTCGCTCGAACGCGCCCTGTTGCAGCACCACCCGGCGATCGCGCACAAGGCCGGCATTCCGGGCTGCGGCCTGTGCCAGCATCGCCGCCGAGTGATCGAGCCCGTGGATCAACCCCGTGTGCGTCAACCGGGCAAGTGGCCGGATCGCGTCGCCCGCGCCGCACCCCAGATCGAGCACGGTGTCATTCGGCTGTACGGCGAGCGCGCCGATGGCCAGTGCGGTCGGCCGGCGATTGGCGATCCGCATCGCCTGCGCAGTCAGCCATCCGCCCGGACCGCGGGGATGTTCGAGCTGGCGCCCGATCGCGCGCGAGAGCGATGTCGAGATCATCAATTGAGCCTCGCGTTCACCTTGGCCAGCAACGCGCGCGCTTCGGCGCGCCGCCCGGCGTCCCATACCGGCCGCGCGCTGTTGACGGGCGCCTGAAGCCCGCGCAGCAGATAGGTCTTTGCCTTGGCCGGCTGGCCTTCGGAATTCAGGAAGTCGGCGTAGAAGAAGTTGTTGTCCAGCCCGCGCGGGTCTTGCGCGATCGCGGCTTCGAGGAATGCGCGTGCCTTGGCTGTGCTGCCGAAGCCGATCGGGAAGCCGGGAACACGGTAGTAGAGGACGCCAAGACTCATCTTGATCCCGCCATCGGCGATGTTCGGATTGATCGAGCGCGCCTTTTCCAGGATGTTGCGTGCGGCCGTCGCAAGGCCAAGCTGCTTGAAGACGCTTGCCCGTGCCGCTTCCTCGCTCGTCACGATGCCCTGCCATAGCAGCGGCTCGGCCCGGCCGGGATAGTGCGCCACCACCTGCGCCGCCTGCTGCGCCAGCGCATCCAACTGGCGATATTGCTCATCCCGGTCGGTCACTTGGTAGCGGATATGCTGCCAGGAGGAATCGATGCGGGCTACCTGGGCGTCCATCGCCGGATTGTCGCTGGCATTGGCCAGGCCGGCGCAACCCAGCCCGGCGAGCAGGGCTAGAAGGCGGATCGTGCGAAACGAAATCATGGTCGATAACTCCAACATCAGGATGGAAAGAGCGCGCGCGCCTTGCTCGCCTGGCCGGCAAGGCCGGCATCGACGAGACGCGGAAGCAGCGCGTTGAGCCGGGTGAAGAAGCGCTCCGGTGCGCCGATCGACACGTCCTTGCGGCGACGGGCGATCGCATCGCCGATGTGATCGGCGACATCGGCCGGGTCGTCTGCCTTCATGCCGGTCGCGTCCATGAAGGCATTGACCTTGGCATTGTTGAACGCGGTGCGGACGGCGCGCGGGGCGATATAGGTGACCGCGATGCCATCCGCCTGGACCTCGCGCCTTATGCCTTCGCTCAGGCCACGCAGGCCCGCTTTCGCACTCGAATAGGCGGCGAAGAAGGGATAGTTCACGGCCCCCATCACCGATCCGATATTGACGATCTGTCCGGATCGGCGGGCCCGCATCGCGGGCAGCACGGCCGCGATCAGCGCCGCGGGTGCGACGAGATTGACCAGATATCCGGTGCGGATCGCGTCGGCGGACTGATCCTCGAACGGCCCGAAATATTGCAGCCCGGCGAGATTGACGAGAATGTCGATGCGCCGGCTGGCGAGCCGTTCGCCGAGCCGGGCAAGATCGCCCGGCTCGGCAAGATCGGCGACGACATGGTCGTCGCAATCCTTGCACGGCAGTCGATCGATTCCCGTCACATG
Source organism: uncultured bacterium (assembly GCA_903884945.1). GTDB lineage: Bacteria > Pseudomonadota > Alphaproteobacteria > Sphingomonadales > Sphingomonadaceae > Sphingomonas. Next base: position 51,639 of record CAISGR010000269.1, on the reverse strand, counting down.
GGCGCCTTCGCTTTGCATCCGGGCAGCGACCAGCGATCCGATCCCGCCAGCGGCCCCGGTCAGGGCCACGGCCTTGCCCTCAAGCCGCCGCACGGACATTCTCCAACTCGATCCCGGCGAACATCGCGCCGAACAGGGCGAACATTTCATTCGCCATGCGAATGATCGCGGCCTGGTCGTCCGGATCGTCGATCCGGTTCATCAGCCGTTCGAAGAACTGCATATGATCCTGATCGAGCACGCCGTGCGAGGTCAGGTAACGGAACGCCTCGGGGGGAAGGCCGAGCGTCTTGCGTACCGCGTCGGCGCCGCTGCTGGCCATCGCGATGCTTGTGCCCTCGAGGACGTAGACCATGCCGAAAAAGGCCGCCGGATTGCCCTCCCGGATCGTGCGATAGGCGTGCTCGACCATTGCTGCCGTTGCCGGCGCGGGAGCGGTCATTGCTACGACCGAGCCGCTGCCGCCGGCCGCATCGATGTCGTCGAGGATCCAGAATTCATGCCCGGTCTCCTCCGCGATGTATTCGTCGAGCGCCTCGACCAGCATCGGCCGCGCTTCCAGCCGCGCCCGTGCCTCCTCCATCAGCGGGACGGTGTGGCGGACATGGTGAAAGGCCTGGGCAAGATACGCGATATAGTCGGCGCGGCTGATACGTCCGGTCAGGCCAGCCTGAAGCTGCGGCACCATCGCGAAGCGGGCCTGCGCCTCCCGGGTCTCGGCGACGAGGCGATCGAAGAAGGGCATGCCGGCCGATGGTGCCGGATAGTGCCGCGCAATGGCGGCGCGCTTCAGCCGCCCGTTGCCGGTCAACAATCCGCCCGACGGCGTGAACGGAGGCACCACCTGCCAGTGCGCGACGCGGGCATAGGGCGGCAGCGCGGCGTTGACGGCCGACAACGCTGCGTCGATGTCGGCATGGGGCGACGCCGGAACGATCAGCGCGTCGAGCGCCGCTTTTCCGTCGCCGCGTACCATCGCCTGTAGGATCGCCGGTTGGGCGACCAGCGCGCCCTCGATCCATTCGGGCGAGATGTTGCGGCCGAAGCTGGTGACGATCAGGCTGGACTTGCGGCCCTCGATCCACAGGCGTCCGTCTTCGTCCACCCGCCCGATGTCGCCGGTGTATAGAGGTCCCGGGTCACGCGGTGCGCCGATCATGCCGAGAAAGGCCGGGCCATCGATGACGATTTCGCCATCCTCGGCGACCGTGATGCGGTTGACGCCGATGCTGCTGCCGACGCTGCCCCGCCGGGTTTCGTCGCCGCGTTCGAGTGCCACCACTGATCCGCATTCGGTCAGGCCATACCCCTGGCGCACGGGGAGGCCGAGCGCGGCCGCACGGTCGAGCAGGGCAGGCTCGATTCGCGCACCGCCGACTGCCACCAGGGTGAGGCGCGGCAGGCGCAGGCTCGTTGCCTCCATTGCCGTGACCAGCCCTGCGAGATATTCAGGCACGAGGATCAGGGAGCTGGCGGCTAGCGCCTCGATGGTGCGAGACAGGCGAATGAAATCGGGGCGAAACGGATCGGCGAGCCCGACGGAGGCCTGGGCAACCGCCATATAGGTCCCGCCGGCGAGCATCGTCGCATAGAAGCCGGCGACGTCTTCGAGGAGGATGCCGGGCGGTAGCAGGGCGAGATGGCGTCCGGCATGCTCGACGCCGAGATAGGAGACGACGGCACCGGCGACCCCGCAAAGATGATCGATCGACAGGCATATCCCTCTGGGGGTTCCCGTCGAACCCGAAGTGAAGCTGATCACCGCGGTTCCCGCGGGCAGCATTGCCGCCGGCCGCGAGGTGTGCTGGGCGTCGATCTCCAGTCCGGGGCTGCCGGACGGCATCGGCGTCGCCGCAGTGATCAGGGCCGGGCACCCGGCGGCGTCGAGTGCGGACGCGGTCTGCTCTGCCGTGAAGAAGGCGGGGATCGCCACTGTCGGGATACCGGCTTCGATCAGAGCGAGGTCGAGCAGGCATCGCCCGACACTATGATCGGTGCGCACGGCGACTGGCCGGCTGACATCGAAGGCGCGGCGAATGTCGGCCGTGACTGCCGGAAGGAGCTGGGCAAGCGTCTGCCAGGTGACGGCACTCCCGGCGCCATCCTCGATGGCGATATCGGCGGGCTTCTCCAGGGAATGTCGGCTGATCGCCGCGCTAAGGGGGGTCATGCGCCGTGTCTCCAGTTTCTGGCCGACTGAGTCAGCGTCGTTCGATTGGTGGGGACATGGCCGGCGCACAGCACGGGATCGGTCGCGTAGTAGCGGCCCCAGTTCGCAGCATGGTCGCCGAGCCGGGATGCCGTCGCGGGGGCGAGTTCCAGCAGGGTCAGGTCGAGCCGCCGAAGCATGGCGCGCAGCGGAGCGGTGAGCACTGCAACGGCGAAGTCGGCGCGTCCGCAGAGCGCGTCGGCGGTGCGCAGCCACAGGGTGACCGTTGCCGCAGGGCGGCGCGACGCATGATCGCCAAGTTCGACCACCGTCTCGCGTGCTATGGGGCGGCCAAGGCGCTCGCTCAGGACCTGTTCGATCGGGCTATCGAGATATTGCTCGAGGAACAGGCGGTTGCTGCCGGCACGGCGATACCCCAGGGTCGCATAGGGGCCATCAGGCCCTTTTACGGTGAGATAGTCCGGATACTCGGCGGGCGGCGCGGCGCCATGCACCGCTGCGTAGCGATCGACGATCAGTTGTCTGACGGCGGCGTTCGGCATTCGATTCCCTCGGCAGTGTTACCGCCAAGACGCCGGCAGGGAGTGCCCACCTCAGTCGGGCATCGAATCATTTTCCGATCGGGCCTGTCGGGACAAGAGAAGGACCATCACGCGGCCATGACGATAGTCGTTCGTCCCAGGGGTGATACGCCACACGATCGGGTCGAAACCTGCATGCTTCCTCGATGGCTGGCGATGTAGGCCGGTGCTCGCACGCCTCATGATCGCAGGTTACCGATGAAATTCCGGCCGCACTACGCGCTGATGGCCCTGGCCGTCCTCGTTATCGAAGCGCTCATCGCCTTGTTGGCCCATGACCGCTTCATACGACCCTTTGTGGGAGACAGCCTCGCCGTCGTGCTGCTTTATCTCGGGCTGCGCGCCGCTTTCCGGCTGCGGGTGGAGGCCGCGGCCGCGCTCGCCTTGGCCATCGCCTGCGTCATCGAGGTCGGGCAGTTCTTCGATCTCGTCGACCGGCTGGGCCTTGGATGGAGCCAAGTCGCGTGGATTGTGCTCGGTACCGGCTTCGATCCGCTGGACTTCGTCGCCTATGCCCTTGGCTACCTGTGCGTGCTGGCAGCCGAGCGGATGCGGTCGAAAGCGTGATGCCAGGCCAGCCTTATCGCGCCACCAGGCGCCCGACCTGTTCCAGCAGCGCCGCCGCTGCTGCGGTTTCCGCCTCCTGCTTCGAACTGCCAGTCGCGGTTGCCTCCGCCAGCGCCCCGATTGATGCCTTCACCGTGAAGCGCGGCGCGTGGTGCGGACCGGAGCGCTCGACCACTTCATAGGCCGGAGTGCGCCGGTTATTCGCGGCGGCCCATTCCTGCAGTGCGGATTTGGGATGCTGAGGGGCGGCACCCTGCGTCTTCACCCGGTCGCCCCATGCCTTGCGGATGGCGGCGCGCGCGGGCTCCAGCCCCGCATCGAGGTAGAGCGCGCCGATCAGCGCCTCCATCACGTCGCCGAGCACATTGTCGCTGTCGGCCGCGCCATCGTCGCGCGCCTGCTTGCCGAGCTTCATCTGCACGCTCACGCCGAGGTCGCGCGCGACATCGGCGCAGACCGCGCCGGTCACCAGCGCGTTCAGGCGCTTGGACAGCGCGCCCTCGGGTTCGCCGGGGAACAGTTCGAACAACCACTCCGCCATGACCAGGCCGAGTACCCGATCGCCGAGGAATTCGAGCCGCTCGTAATTGGCGGCCGCCTGGCTGCCATGAGTCAGTGCGCGCTCATAGCCGGCCAGGTCGCGAGGCCGGTGGCCGAAGGTCCTGCTGATCCAGTCGCTGAGCGGTCCGCTCAAAAGCCTTCCCCGATCCTCTTCCAGCGCGCCGCCGTGAACCACGTCCAGGGCAGGAACCAGTTGGCCGAACCATCGGTCGAGAAGAAGGAAACGACTGCCTTGCCCTCGATTCGATCCATCGGAACATAGCCCATGCCGCCTTCTTCCGGCGTGAAACGGCTGTCCCCGCTGTCGTCGCGATTGTCGCCCATCACGAACACCGTGCCGGCGGGGACCGAGTAGACGCCGGTCTCGTCGGGATTGACCCGGCTATCCACGCCGACATTCTCGCCGCGGTCGAGCACCATGTAGGACTTGCCATTGGGCAAGGTCTCGCGGAACTGCATGTAGCGGCAGATCGCCGCACCCTTCGCGTCCGTGTCGATAAATTGCGAAGGGCATTCGGTGCCCGCGGGATAATTGGGCGAGATCGGGATTGTAAAGTCCCCGACGCGCTCCTTGGGGACGGCAACGCCGTTCAGGATCAACTGGCCGTGCCGCACCTGGATCATGTCGCCGGGCAGACCGATCACGCGCTTGATCACGTCGTGATCTCCGCCCGGGCCGCGGAACACCACCACGTCGCCGCGCGCCGGATCACGCCCGAGGATTCGCCCGGGGATCAGCGGAAGGCTCATCGGCAGCGAGTGGCGCGAATAGCCGTAATTCCATTTCGACACGAACAGATAGTCGCCGATGTACAGACGGGGCAGCATCGATTGCGACGGGATGTTGAACGGCGAGAGGATGAAGCTGCGGAACAGCACCACCGCGATCACCAGTTTCAGCAGGAATACGAGCGTGTCGCGCGTTTCGGACCGCGGCTTGGCGGTGGCTTCGGCCTGCGAGGTCGCGGGGGCGGCTGCGGGCATGTCTTCGGTTTCGGCCATGCGCGGCGGTTTGCTGCGGTGGGGGCAAGGCGTCAAGCCAAGCTGTCGCCATGAATGGCACGCAGCGGGACAGGCGGGTACCCTTTCCCGTGTCGGGCCGGCGTCACACGGCGATCCTGTGCGGGTTGGGTGTGGCGTTCTTGCCCCGGGGTGACTACCTGACGGCCTCGACTAGCGGAGAATATCCATGGCTGCCGACTGGACACCGATCGAAAACCTGCCGTCGCCCCGGCTGGAGTCGCTCTTTGCCGACGATCCGGATCGGCTGACGAAGCTCAGCCTGGATGTGGCGGGCCTTCATTTCGACTGGTCGAAGACTCATCTGACCGCTGAGGCGATCGCCGCGTTCGAGGCGCTGGCCAAGGCGCAGGACCTTGCCGGCAAGCGTGAAGCGCTGTTCGCGGGCGAGATCGTCAACGTCACCGAAGGCCGTGCGGCTACACACACTGCGGAGCGTGGTGAGGGGAAGGCGGAGGACGTCAGCCTCGCCCGGACTTTCCACGCCCGGATGCGCGCGCTGATCGATGCGATCGAGGCGGAAGCGCTCGGACCGATCCGGCATGTGCTTCATGTCGGCATCGGCGGTTCGGCGCTCGGTCCGGACTTGCTGGTTGATGCACTCGGTCGCGAATCCGGTCGCTACGACACCGCGATCGTCTCCAACGTCGATGGCGTTGCACTCGAAGAGGCGTTCGGCCGCTTCGATCCCGCCGCGACCTTGCTTGTCGTTGCCTCAAAGACGTTCACCACCACCGAGACGATGCTCAATGCCGAGTCGGTGCTCGAATGGATGCAGGAGGCGGGCGTGGAGGATCCCTATGGCCGCGTCATCGCGCTGACCGCGTCGCCCGACAAGGCGATCGAATGGGGCGTGGACGAAACCCGCGTGCTGCCCTTCATGGAATCGGTCGGCGGGCGCTATTCGCTCTGGTCGTCGATCGGCTTTCCCGCGGCGCTGGCGCTCGGCTGGGACTGTTTCGAGGAACTGCTCGACGGCGCGGCCGAGATGGATCGGCATTTTCGCCTTGCCTCGCTCAGCGAGAATGCCCCCGCGCTCGCCGCCTTCGCCGATCTCTATTACACGCAGGTGCGTCACGCCGAGACCCGCGCAACCTTCGCCTATGACGAGCGCCTGCGGCTGCTCCCCTCCTACCTCCAGCAGCTCGAGATGGAGTCGAACGGCAAGGGGGTTACCGTCGACGGTCGGCCGCTCGGCCGGCCGAGCGCTGCCATCACGTGGGGTGGCGTCGGCACCGATGCGCAGCATGCCGTGTTCCAGCTGCTTCACCAGGGTACGCATCTCGTGCCCGTCGAGTTCGTCGCGGTGATCGAGGCCGGCGATACGCTCGCGGAGGATCACCACCGGGCGCTCCTTCTGAACGCCTTTGCGCAGGGCGCGGCGCTGATGAAGGGGCGTGCCAACGAACAGGATCCGGCGCGCAGCTATTCGGGCGACAGGCCAAGTTCGACGATATTGCTCGATGTGCTGGACGCGCGCACACTCGGCGCGCTCATCGCCTTTTACGAACAGCGCGTGTTCGTGAACGCGACGCTGCTCGGCATCAACCCGTTCGACCAGTTCGGCGTCGAGCTGGGCAAGGAAATGGCCAAGGCAGCCGGCGAGGGCGGCCAGCATTTCGACCCCTCGACCGAGGACCTGATCAAACGCGCCTTTGGCGACAACTGACCCCATCACGGAGATACTCATGGCCGAGGCCACCTACGACTACGACCTGTTCGTCATCGGCGCCGGTTCCGGCGGCACCCGCGCGTCGCGCGTCGCGGCTGCCCATGGCGCAAAGGTCGCGGTGGCCGAGGAATATCGCGTCGGCGGGACCTGCGTGATCCGCGGCTGCGTGCCCAAGAAGTTGCTGATCTACGGCGCGCATTTTGCCGAGGATCTGGCGGATGCCCGCCGCTTCGGCTGGGACGTGCCGGAATGTGCGTTCGACTGGAAGGTGCTGACGAAGAATGTGTTCGAGGAGGTCGACCGGATCAACGGCGCCTATACCGACACGCTCAACAACAATGGCGTTGAGATCATCCATGATCGCGCGACCATTACCGGGCCGCACAATCTTCGCCTCGGCGATGGGCGCGAAGTGACGGCGAAAACCATCCTGGTCGCGGTTGGCGCCACCCCGTCGGTGCCGAAATGCCCCGGCCATGAATTCGGCATCACCTCGAACGAGGCCTTCCATCTCGAGAGCATCCCGAAGCGGATCCTGATCGCGGGCGCCGGCTATATCGCCAATGAGTTCGCCGGCATCTTTCACCAGTTCGGCGCGCATGTGACGCTGATCAACCGCACTGACGTGATCCTGCGCGGCTATGACGAGCAGATTCGCGATCGGCTGCTGCAGATCTCGATGATGAAGGGGATCGAATTCCGCTTTCACGCAGATTTTCAGGGAATCGAGAAGCTGGACGACGGCACGCTCAAGGTCAGCATGTCCGGCCATGACCCGATGATCGTCGATTGCGTGATGTTCGCTACCGGGCGCGATCCCAACACTGCGGGCCTTGGCCTCGAGAATGCCGGCGTCGAACTGGATGCCAAGGGCGCGATCGTGGTCGATGACGACAATCGATCGACCTGCCCGAGCATCTACGCGGTCGGGGACGTTACCAACCGCATTCAGCTGACGCCGATCGCGATCCGCGAGGGGCAGGCATTCGCCGATACGCTGTTCGGCAACAAGCCGTCCCGGGTGGACTATGAGAACGTCCCTGCCGCCGTGTTCAGCCATCCCCCGATCGCGGGTGTGGGCCTGACCGAGGGGCAGGCCAAGTCGAAGTTCGGCTCGGCGAAGGTCTACACCTCGGATTTCCGGCCGATGAAGAACGTACTGGCCGGTCGCAACGAGCGCGCGCTCTACAAGATGGTCTGCGACAGCGAGACAGGGAAGATCCTCGGCCTGCACATGATCGGCCCGGACGCGCCCGAGATTCTCCAGGCGGCGGCGATCGCGGTAAAGGCGGGGCTCACCAAGGACGCGTTCGACCAGACCGTCGCACTCCATCCCACCATGGCGGAAGAACTGGTGCTGCTGCGTTAGGCTGCGCGGTCTCGCCCGAAGCGGCGGTCAGGCCAGCATCTCGCTCTGTCGCTTCGCAGCGAACCGCGCCAGCGCGGGCCCTGCGACGAGGCAGGCGAAGAAGCGGAGCGCCTGCAGCGCCATCACATAGGGTACGTCGACCTTGGTGGAGGCGGCGATGATCGCGACGGAATCCATGCCGCCGGGGCTGGTCGCGAGATAGGCCGTGAGTGGATCGATCCCGCTGAATGTCGCGAGCAGCTTGCCGATCGCCGCCGAGATGCCGATCAGGAGGGCGATTGACAACAGGATGCGCGGCAGGGCGCGCGCCGCAGCGGTCACGATGTCGCGCGTGAAATGCAGGCCGATGCGCCAGCCGACCACGGCATAGCTCATCGCGAGCAGCCAGCCCGGCAGTTCGAGCCGCACCAGGCCGGCGATGTTGAGTAACGTGCCCAGCATCATCGCGCCGATCATCGCCCCGGCCGGTAGCTTGAGCCGCATCCCCAGCCATCCGCCGATCGTGGCAATGACCAGCGTAAGCGCGAATGCCATGAGATCGATCGGAGCCAACCAGTCCGCTATCGGGTTCCGGGGGCCGCCATGGGCGCCGACCAAGGCCGCGACGATCGAGGCGGCGCCGGCGACGCAGACCACCCGGCTATAGGTCATCACCGCGACCAGCCGCCACTCGGCACCGTAGGATTGTGCCATCAGCACCATTGCCGCTGCGCCGCCGGGCATGCAGCCCCATATGGCGACGCTGCCGGGCAGCCAGCCGAGCCGCGCGATCAGCCAGCCGATCCCGACACCGATCGACAGCGTCACGATCGTGGTGCCGAGGAACAGCGGCCAATGAGCCATCACCGTGTGCAGCGTGTCGGCGGTGAATGCCCGGGCGACCAGCAGCCCGACGATCGCCTGGGCGCCCTGGAAGGGCATGCCAGGCACGCTCACTGCCTGCCCGCGCACCGCCAGCAGGATTGCGGCGATCATCGGCCCGAGCAGCAAGCCGGCGGGCAACCGCAATGCCTCGAGCACGCCGCCAAAGGCAGCCGACAGGGCAAGCAACAGCGTCCAGCGGACCGCGGGCGATGACGCGCCCGACTCAGCCACGCAATACAATCTCGCCGCTCGCTCTGATCCGGGCGATCTGCGGCAGGATATGCTGGATGGCGAAATCGTGGAGTTCGGCCGAGCGCGAGGTGGTCGCATCTTCCGCGATCACCGTGTCGTAGCTCAGTTCCCAGGCCGAGCGCGCAGTCGATTCGACCCCGAAATTGGTCGCGATACCCGCGAGCACGATCGTCCTGATGCCGCGTCGCCGCAGCTGCAGGTCGAGATCGGTTCCGGTAAAGGCGCCCCAATGGTGCTTCAGGACGATGAGGTCGCCCGGTTCGCACACGCCGTCGACGAACTCGGAAAATGTCGCGGGCAAGCCGCCTGGCGGCACCGGCATCGGCCGGTCGCTGTTCCGGCTCGGGCGATCGGCGCCATCCGCCCGCCATCCGACATGCACCTGCACGACCGGTGCGCCGGCCGCGCGGAACTGCCCTGCCAGCTGCTTGGCAGTCTCGACGACCTCGGGGCCCGTGCGTGGGCCGAGGTCCATGCCGACGATGCCATGCTGAAGATCGATCAGGACGAGCGCGGTGGTGGCTGGATCGAGCGGTTCCATCGGGGCCTCATGCGTCGCAAAGGTGATGCGCCCCCTCAACGCCGTCGGCCGTCGCTTGTCCAGATGGTTCAGTCCTTTACGCTGGCTCGCTCGGCGCAAAGTTCATTGAGGCGCACCCACCCGGTCGCCGCCATGCTCGGCCGCGTCTCCATGCGGGCGATCCATGCAACGAGGTGGGCGTGCGGCGCCAGGATCGCGGCACCTTCGGCAAAGTGCGGCAGGAACACGAGGTGCGGCGCCAGCATCAGGTCGGCAAGCGTGAGCCCATCGCCCGCCATGAAGGGCTGGTCACCGAGCAGGCGTGCGACCTCGTCGATCACCTCGGCTGCGGCGGGCACGGCGGCGGCGACGGCGGAATCGTCGACGGGGAGTCCGAAGCCCGGCGCGACGACGCGCGGGAAGCTGAGCGCGCCGCTGACCCGTGCCGCGAGATAGGAATCGGTAATGCCGATCAGCTGGTCCATCCGGGCGGCCCTGCGCGGATCTGTTGGAGTCAGTGCCGGCTCGGGCGCGATCCGATCGATATAGTTCAGGATCGCCCGGGTTTCGTAGAGGCGGAAGTCGCCGTGATCGAGCGTCGGGATCTTTTGGAAGGGATGGATCGCGCGATAGCCGGGCGCACGATTGCCGCCCATCGGCACGGCGGAGAGCCGCCAGGGCAGGCCCTTTTCCTCGAGCGCCATCAGCGGAGTGCGGACATAGGGGCTGCCGGGGATGCCGTGGATGACGAACACACTCATCGGGCATCCTCTTGTGACTGCGCAAAATCAGCGAACAATTGCATCAGCCCCGGCCAGCCGCCGCGCAGCGACTCCGCGACCTTCTGCGCGGAAGGGCCGAAGCGTTCGAGCAGGCGATGCTCGAGCGTGACCTGGGTCGATCCGTCGTCTTGGCCGTCGAATCGTATTTCGACCTCGGTGACCAGGTCGGGGTCGAAGGCGAAGCTCGCGTCGAGCTGCCACCCCAGCAGCAGGCGTTGCGGCGGATCCCAGTCGATTACCTTGCCCCAGTCGGTCTCGATCCCGTCGGCATCGCGCTCGAACCAGCGGCCGCCCGGTTCGGGCTCGATCACGATATCGGCGTGCGGGCTTGCCCCGATCGTCATGCCGGGCTTCCACCAGCGGCCCATCTGCGTAGCGAAGGCGTCGAACGCCCGCTGCTGCGACAGCCGGACAGTCACGGACTGGACAATCGGGACGATGCTCATTCCTGGTCCTCCCGGGCCTGGGCGTCCGCATAGGCGGCGAAATTATCGAGGCTGGTCTTCCAGAACTGGTCGAGCCAGTCACGCATGGCGCCGAGGCCACGCGGATCGATGCGGTAGATGCGGCGCGTGCCCGACGCGGTCTCGGTCACCAGGCCCGCCTCCTTCAGCAGCTTGAGATGCTGCGATACCGCCGGCCGCGATACGGGCAGGCCAGCAGCGATCTCGCCGACGGCCGCAGGACCCCGACCGACATGCTCCAGAATCGCCCGGCGTGTGGGATCGGCGAGCATGTCAAAGGCAGGGGCAGTTCGGTTAGTCATGACTTACGGTAAGTCAATGCTAACGGATGAGTCAAGGGACGAATCTCGAGCGGCGGAAACGGCCTTGTTCGACTCGGCGTGCCGCTCATAGGATCGGGCACATGGCATCGACAAAGACCTTATCGGCAAAGAATCTTGAAGCGCTTGGCGCATCCCGGCTGGCCGAATTGCTGATCGACCTGAGCGCCGGCGATGCGACAGCCAAGCGACGTCTTCGGCTGGAACTGGCGGGACAGTCGGGCGGCGCCGAGGTCGCGCATCAGGTACGCAAGCGCCTTGCTACGATCGCCAAGTCGCGATCCTATATCGAATGGGACAAGGTGAAGCCGCTCGCCGCGGATCTCGAAGCCCAGCATCGGGCGATCATCGACCATGTCGCCGCCACGGACCCGCGCGAGGGACTGGACCTTTTATGGCGGCTCATGGCCCTTGCCGAGCCGGTTTTCGCGCGATGCGACGACAGCAATGGCCGGGTTGGGGCGGTGTTCGCGGCTGTCCTGCCCGATCTTGGCCGATTGGCCGCGGCGGTGGGCGGCGACCCGATCGCCCTTGCCGATCGGGTGTTCGAGTCGCTCTGTGACAATGGCTATGGCCAATATGACGATCTGATCGAAATTCTCGCGGGGCCGTTGGGCAAGGAAGGGCTCGACCATCTGAAGGAGCGTCTCAGCGCCTTCGGCAAGGAGTCGCCGGTACGGCCGCCTGACGAGGAGCGCGAAGTGATCGGATGGAGCTCGCACGGGCCGATTTATGCCGATCTGCTCGCAGAGCGCCGGCACGCGCGCATCGTGACCGCAGCCTTGCAGGACATCGCGATCCTCCAGGGCGATGTCGATGGCTTCATCGCCCAATATAGCGAGGACGAGCGGCGGAGGCCGGGCATCGCCGCAGACATTGCGGGGCGCCTGCTCGCCGCGGGTCGCGCCGACGAGGCCTGGCGCACGATCGAGGCGACGGATCGGCAGCGCGGCGGGTGGATTCCGTTCGAATGGGAGCAGACTCGCGCTGCGATCCTCGAGGCGCTCGGCCGTACGCAGGACGCGCAGGAGTTCCGCTGGTCCTGTTTCGCCCGCGCGCTTAACGCCTCGCACCTGCGCACCTATCTCAAGCGGTTGCCAGATTTTGACGATATCGAGGCGGAGAATCGTGCCATCGCGCACGTCCTCGCCTATCCCGACTTCCATCAGGCGCTCGCCTTTCTGGTCGCCTGGCCGGCCCTCGATCGGGCCAACCGCCTGGTGCTCGATCGCTTCGCGGAGATTGATGGTGATCACTATCATGAGCTGGGCATTGCCGCAGAGGCGCTGGAGCAACGCTATCCGCTTGCTGCCACGCTGCTCCGCCGGGCGATGATCGATTTCGCGCTGACCAGGGCCCGCCATAAGCGCTACCCTCATGCTGCCCGCCACCTCGAGGAATGCGAAAGCCTCGCCTCCAGGATAACGGACTACGGAGCGCATGCGACGCATGAGGAATATCATGCGGCCCTGCGGTCGGTGCATGGCCGCAAGACCGGCTTCTGGCTGGCCTGAATCGTCGCGGCGGCGCCGGCTTACCGCACGCGGTTGGCCACCAGATCGTCGACCACGGCCGGATCGGCCAGCGTACTGGTGTCGCCCAGGCTCGAAATGTCGTTTTCGGCGATCTTGCGCAGGATGCGGCGCATGATCTTGCCGCTGCGGGTCTTGGGCAGGCCGGGTGCGAACTGCAGCGCGTCGGGCGCGGCGATCGGGCCGATTTCGGTACGGACCCATTTGACCAGTTCAGCGCGCAATGCGTCCGAGGCCGTCTCGCCCGAATTGAGCGTGACATAGGCGTAGATGCCCTGGCCCTTGATGTCGTGCGGCATGCCGACCACCGCGGCCTCCGCCACCTTCGGATGCAGGACGAGCGCCGATTCCACCTCGGCGGTGCCCATGCGATGACCGGACACGTTGATCACATCGTCGACCCGCCCGGTGATCCACCAATAGCCGTCCTCGTCGCGGCGTGCGCCATCCCCGGTGAAGTATTTGCCGGGATAGGTGGTGAAATAGGTCTGGAAGAAGCGCGCGTGATCGCCCCAGACGGTCCGCATCTGCCCGGGCCAACTCTTCGCGATCACGAGATTGCCCGAAATCGCGCCGTTCAGCACCTCGCCCTCGCCATCGACCAGTTGCGGGTCGACGCCGGGCATCGGTTTCGTCGCGGAGCCGGGCTTCAAATCGGTCGCGCCGGGCATCGGCGCAATCATTGCGGCGCCGGTCTCGGTCTGCCACCAGGTGTCGATGATCGGGCAGCGGCCCTCGCCGACCACCTCGTGATACCAGCGCCACGCCTCGGGATTGATCGGCTCGCCCACCGTGCCGAGCAGTTTCAGGGAGGCGCGGCTGGTCGCCTTCACATAATCGTCGCCTTCCTTCATCAGCGCCCGCAAAGCAGTCGGGGCCGTGAACACGGTATGGACCTTGTGGCGGTCGATCACCTGCCAGATCCGGCTCGCGTCCGGCCAGGTCGGCAGCCCCTCGAACATCAGGGTCGTCGCGCCGTTCGCGAGCGGGCCGTAGAGGATATAGCTGTGCCCGGTCACCCAGCCGATATCAGCGGCGCACCACCACACATCGCCGGCGCGGTAATCGAAGGCGAGTTCATGCGTCAGGCTCGCCCATAGCAGATAGCCGCCGCTGGTGTGGAGCACGCCCTTGGGCTGGCCGGTCGAGCCCGAGGTATAGAGGATGAACAGCGGATCCTCGGCGCCCATCGTCTCGGCCGGGCAGGTCGTGGCGACTTCGCTCGCAGCCCGGTGATACCAGACGTCGCGACCCTCGTGCATCGTGACGTCGCCACCGGTCGCCCGGACGACGATGACGGTCTTCAGCGCCGGCGCCCGCTCGGCCGCGGCATCGACATTGGCCTTGAGCGGAATGCGCTTGCCGCCGCGCCGGCCCTCATCGGCGGTGACGAGGAAGGCGCTGTCGCAATCGGTGATCCGGCCGGCCAGCGCCTCTGGCGAAAAGCCGCCGAACACCACCGAATGGATCGCACCGATCCGCGCACAGGCGAGGATCGCGAACGCCGCCTCGGGAATCATCGGCATATAGATGGTGATGCGGTCGCCCTTCTTTGCGCCTTGCGCCTTCAGCACATTGGCGAAGCGGCAGACCTCGGCGTGAAGCTCGCGATAGGTGAAACGGCGCGGCTCCTCCTTCGGCTCGTCGGGTTCCCAGATTAGCGCGATCTGGTCGCCGCGCTTCGCCAGGTGCCGGTCGAGGCAATTGGCCGCCACGTTGAGCTTGCCGTCGGCGAACCACTGGATGCGGAAATCCTTTTCCGCGAAGGACCAGTCACCGGCGATCTCGGGCCGCTTGATCCAGTCGAGTCGCCGTGCCTGCTCGAGCCAGAAACTGCCCGGATCGGCGAGCGACCGACCATAGAGCCTTTCATATCCCGCCGCGTCGACACGCGCGCGCTTCGCCCATTCGGGTGGTACGGGATAGACGTCCTGATCGGCCATGAGTGCCCTCCTGAGTCGCATTTGCCGGGGGAGGGGTGGCGAATGCAAGCTCCGCTTGGCGCAAGTTCAGTTTCAATGTAAAACTTGTCCGAATGTGACGGCGGAGAGCGGTGATGGCGGGCACGATTTTAGTCACGGGCGGCAGCGGGTACATCGCAGGCTATCTGATCAGGCAGCTCGCGGCGGAGGGCTGGAAGATCAACACCACGGTTCGGTCGCTCGGCCGCGAGGCCGCGGTGCGCGCGACGCTCGGCGTGCCCGAGGCGAGCCTGCGCTTCTTCGCGGCCGACCTGACCGACGACGCCGGCTGGGCCGAGGCGGTCGGCGGTTGCAGCCATGTTGCGCATGTCGCGTCGCCCTTCCCGATGGGGGCGGTTCGCCACGAAGACGACCTGATCGTGCCGGCGCGCGACGGGGCGTTGCGCGCGCTCCGCTTCGCCGCCGGGGCCGGGGTCAGGCGCTTCGTGCTGACCTCGTCGGTGGCGGCAGTGGCCTATGGCCATGGCGATGTGGATCGGCCCTATACCGAGGCCGACTGGACTGACGTGAACGCGCCGGGCGTCAACGCCTATGCCAAGTCCAAGACCATCGCCGAGCGCGCGGCACGTGATTGGGTGGCGGCCAATGGCGGTGGCATGGAGTTCTGCTCGATCAACCCGTCGGCCGTGCTCGGGCCGGTGCTGAGCGACGATTTTTCGACCTCGATCGAATTCGTGAAACGCATGATGGACGGGTCGATGCCGGGCATTCCACGCCTGGGCTTCGCGGTCGTTGACGTGCGCGATCTCGCCGATATTCATGTCCGCGCCCTGAATGCACCGGCCGTGGCGAACGAGCGCTTCATCGCGGCAGGCCCGTTCATGATGATGCAGGAGGTCGGGCAACTCCTCCGTGCGCGACTGGGTACTCAGGCGCGCAAGGTGCCACGGCGCGGCATTCCGGACTTTGTCGTGCGGCTGATGGGCGTGTTCGATCCGAGCATCCGCCAGGTCGTCGGGGAGCTCGGCAGGATTCGCGCCGTCGATTCAAGCCACGCCCTGGCGGCGCTCGGCTGGAAGACCCGCGACGCCGGTGAATCGATCCTCGACACGGCGCGCAGCCTGCTCGAACGGGGGATCGTCAGGGCCTGATCGCGCGCTCCCGCCCGGCGATTGCCGCGAGCAGGATCCCGGCGACGATGCACGCCATGCCCCAGAGATGGAAGGCGTGCAGCGGTTCGCCGAGCAGCAGTGCGGCCAGCATGGCGCCGAACAGCGGCATCAGCGCGATCATCTGCCCGGCCCGGCCGGCACCGATCGCGCCGACGGCGCGATTATAGAGGAAATAGGCAACGATCGACGGCAGCACGGCGACATAGGCGAAGGCGCCGAACGTGCCCGGATGCCAATGGACGCGCTCGCCGCTCAACCACTCATGCGCGGCGAGCGGCAGCATCGCGAGCGCGCCGATCATGAAGGTCGCCACGAGAAAGCTGAGCGGGTCCACTGCGGGCCGCAGCCGCAGCAGCGCGGTGTAGAATGACCAGACCAGGGTAGCGGCGAGGATCAGCAGGTCGCCCGCGCCGAGCTTGAGGTGCAGAAGCGTGAGGATCTGGCCTTGCGAGACGACCCAGGCGACGCCGATCGTCGAAGCGACCACGCCGAGCACCTGCAATGGCGGGGCCGGGTCGCCGAAGACCAGGCGGCTGACCAGCAGCACTAGCGCCGGAACCGCGGCCTGGATCAGCAGGCCATTGGTCGCGGTGGTGTAGTGCAGGCCCGAATAGAGAAAGGCGTTGAAGGCCGCGACTCCGAGCAGCCCCAGCACCAGTACCGCCAGCCAGTGCGCGCGCAGCGTCGGCACATCGGCGCGCAGGCGTCGCCAGGCGAAGGGCAGCAGGACCGCGACCGCCCCCGCCCAACGCGCCAGGGCGAGGGTGAACGGTGGGATATCGTCCCGCACCGCGCGCCCGATGATCGAATTGCCCGCCCAGAGCAGCATGACGATGGCGAGGAAGAGATAGGCGCGAAGGGGGAAGGGGGATGGCGCGGTGGAGCTGTCCTGCATCAGGCTACAGGAAGTTGTTCGGCCAGATCATCGTGCGCCACATGTGCGCGGTCGGCGATCCGTCGAAGCCAAGCCCCTGCACCGGCTGGCGGAAATGCCGGCCGATCACATCGGTCAGGAATTCCGGATCGGGCGCGGGCGTCTCGTCGAAGAAATAGGCGTCGTACAGCGTGACCAACCGCGCGCTCATATACCAGCGATGCGCCCGCGCCGCTTCCGCCTCGCGCCGGATATAGTCCGGCGGCACATAGTCGGCGCCGAAGAAGCGGTGATAGCTTTCCGGATAGGCATAGCCGACTGACTCATCCGCAAAATAGCGCAATGCCTGATGCTGCTGCACCGCCCAGGCGACTTCTTCATCGACATAGGGAGCGATCATCTGGGCTCCCCAATAGCCATGGTCGGACCGGATCAGGCAGGCGTTGGAGATGTCGTGGAGCAGGCAGGCGAGCACGATCTTCTCCTCCTGCCCATCCTCCAGCGCGCGCTGGGCGGCGGTCAGCAGATGGCGGCCGGTGATGCCGCCGATCCGCAACCGGAAGAAATCGAGCAGGGTCGGCGCCTCGGGCATCCGCGGCAGCGCCGGGTTGTCGCCCATCATCATTACCGTGTCGGGGCCGAGCCGGGCCAGTGCCTCATGCTCGCCGGTTGACTGGCCGGTCCCCACGATCGCGACAGGGGCGGGCACGATGAGGCGCTCGCGTCCCTGCTGGGGCCAGTCGGGCAGATGATCCATGCACATGATTGCCCTGTGCCAAATCCCCGGCGCGGGGGAAAGCGATTCAGACGACGCGGTAGGGCACGGTGCCGCGCAGGTCGGGATCGACCGCGATGTCGCGATCAGCCGGCGGAAAGGCGCGCTGGTCGCAATCGTCGCGCGGGCATAGCCGGCACGAAATGCCGATCGGGGTCGGCGGTGCGGTGCGGTCGGTCACATCGGCATAGACGAAATCGGCGGCGTGCTCCGCCTCGCAGCCGAGCGTCACCGCATAGCGGCGCGGGCTGCGCGTGAAGCTGCCCGACGGCTTCACCAGTCCCTTCGCCATCGAGACATAGCGCACGCCGTCGGGCGTCTCGGCATGCTGGACGACGATGCGGTCCGGGATGGCGACTGCCTCGTGCACGATCCACAAGGGGCAGGCGCCGCCGAACCGGGCGAACTGCAGCCGCGTCGCCGAATGGCGCTTGGTGATGTTGCCGGCCATGTCGACCCGACAAAAATAGAAGGGAATGCCTTCCGCACCGGGCCGCTGCAGCGTCGACAGCCGGTGGCAGGCCTGTTCGAAGCTGACACCGAAGCGGCGGCACAGCCGGTCGATGTCATGGCGCATCTGCCGGGCGGTGGTACGGAAGCGGCCATAGGGCATGGTCAGCGCGCCCGCCGCATAATTGGCCAGGCCGATGCGCAGCAGGTTGCGCGCCTCGATGCTCGTAACCGTCGCATGCTCGACGATGTCGCGGATCGTGTCGGCGAATTCGATCGCGACGAGCTGGTGCGCGATCAGGAACCGGCGGCTTTCCGGCGGCAGCGCGCCGTTGAGCGCGAGCGTGCCGCGCTGCCGGTCGAGCGCGCGCATCGGGGCCGCCTCGTCGGCCACCGCGACGATCTCGATCCCGTGCGCGGCGAGCCGCTCGATCGGGCCGGCTTCGTCCGGCCCGAGCCGTTCGGCGAGCGCCTCGGCCGCGCGGTCGAGCGGGTCGACATAATTGCCGGCGACGTGAAACCAGTCGCGCACCGCCTCCCATGGCATACGCGCGCCCGCGCCGGAAATGCCCGAGGTCATGCTCTCCTCGACCATCTGCAGCCGTTCCTCGGCCGCGCGCATCGCCCCGTGCAGCGCGACGATCCGGTCAGCGATCTCGGGCCGTTCCTCGGCCAGCCGTGCGATCGCGTCGGGCGACGGAGCGGGCGGCAGGACAGGATCGGCGAGGGCGGCGGCGAGCGCCGACCGCCGCAACGCCGGCGCGGCGCTTTCGATCGCGCGCAGCGCACCCGGATGTCGCCGCTGCAGCGCGGCGGTTACCGCGGGGGTCAATGGCCTGTCCCCGCTTTCGAGTTGCGAAAGATAGCTGACCGAGATGCCAAGCTGCGCCGCCATCGCGGCCTGGTTCAGGCCGGCGGTGCGGCGCAGGGTGCGGAGCTGTTCACCAGCGTAAAGCCGCGGGGTGGTGCGGGACATGGTCGATCTTCCCCCGCCCTTCCAGCGGACGGCCAAGCGTGCGTGGCCGCAGTACTTCGCAAAATGTATATTCGCAACTTCGCAAATTCACATTTGCAATGCGACACGCGAGTTGGAAGAGAAATCCTCCCAATTCCCGGAGGCCATATGTCGTCGACGATCGAGGAGCTAGAACGCCGGCGCGAGGCCGCCCGCATGGGCGGCGGCGCGAAGCGGATTGCGGCCCAGCATGCCCGCGGCAAGCTGACAGCGCGCGAACGGCTCCACATCCTGCTCGACGAAGGCTCGTTCGAGGAGCTCGACATGTATGTCGAGCATAACTGCGTCGATTTCGGCATGCCCGAACAGACCGTTCCGGGCGACGGCGTCGTTACCGGATCGGGCACGATCAACGGCCGCCTCGTCTTCGTCTACAGCCAGGATTTCACTGTGTTCGGCGGCTCGCTGTCGGAGCGGCACGCGCAGAAGATCTGCAAGATCATGGACATGGCGATGAAGGTCGGTGCGCCCGTGATCGGGCTCAACGATTCCGGCGGTGCGCGCATCCAGGAAGGCGTGTCGTCGCTCGGCGGTTATGCCGAGGTATTCCAGCGCAACGTGCTCGCCTCCGGCGTCGTCCCGCAGATCTCCCTGATCATGGGCCCCTGCGCCGGCGGTGCCGTCTATTCTCCCGCGATGACTGACTTCATCTTCATGGTGAAGGATAGCTCCTACATGTTCGTCACGGGCCCCGATGTCGTGAAGACCGTCACGAACGAGATCGTCACGCAGGAGGACCTGGGCGGCGCGGTCACCCACACGACCAAGTCCGGCGTCGCCGATGTCGCGTTCGAGAATGATATCGAGGCATTGCTCGCCGCCCGTGACTTCGTGGATTACCTGCCGGCGTCGAACCGCGAGTCGGTGCCCGAGCGGCCTTCGTCCGATCCGTGGGACCGGATCGAGGACAGCCTCGACACGCTGGTGCCGGCCTCGGCCAACCAGCCCTATGACATGCATGAGCTGATCCGGAAGACGGTCGACGAGGGCGATTTTTTCGAGGTCCAGCCGACTCACGCGGCCAACATCATCATCGGCTTCGGCCGGATCGAGGGCCGCACCGTTGGCTTCGTGGCCAACCAGCCCATGGTGCTGGCCGGCTGCCTCGATATCAATTCGTCGAAAAAGGCGGCGCGGTTCGTGCGCTTCTGCGATGCGTTCGAAATCCCGATCGTCACCTTCGTCGACGTGCCGGGCTTCCTGCCGGGCACGGCGCAGGAACTGAACGGCATCATCAAGCATGGCGCCAAGCTGCTCTTTGCCTATGCCGAGGCGACCGTGCCGAAGATCACCGTCATCACCCGCAAGGCCTATGGTGGTGCCTATGACGTGATGGCGTCGAAGCATCTGCGCGGCGATCTCAACTATGCCTGGCCGACCGCGGAGATCGCGGTGATGGGCGCGAAGGGCGCGGTCGAGATCATCTTCCGCGGCAAGAGCCAGGAAGAGATCGCGCAGCGTACTGCCGAATATGAGGCGCGTTTCGCGAATCCGTTCGTGGCGGCGTCCAAGGGGTTCATCGACGAAGTGATCCAGCCGCACTCGACCAGGCGCAGGATCGCGCTCGGCTTGCGCAAGCTGCGCGGGAAGAGCCTCGAGAATCCGTGGAAGAAGCACGACAATATCCCGTTGTGACGGGGTGACGAACGCGGGTGGTTGCGTTCCCTGGCCCCTTCGGCGCAGGTATCGCCCTCCACATCAAGACAGGTGACGCATGATCCTCTTTCTCGCACTGGCTCTCCAGGCCGCCGCTCCTGCTGCAACGCCCGCGGCGGCGCCTCCGGCGCCCTGGACGCCGCGGATGAAGGCCGATCCGGCCACCGGCGCGCAGTCGGGCTCGGTTTCGGCTATGTCGGTCGAAGGCAATGGCCGGCTGGTGATCCGCTGCGATCGCGCAGTCGAGAATATCGTCTCGGTCCAGTTCTCGCCGACGCCGCCGTTCAGCGCCGCAACGCCGCGCCCCGTCTCGATCCAGATCGATGGCGCCGCCCCCCTCGGCGCTAACTGGGAATTCCCGGGTCGCGGGGCCTATATCGCCGATGATGCGATCGTGACGACCCTCACCACCGCCATCGCGCATGGCCGCCAGATCAAGGTGCATATCATCGATCCGGCGAACAACGTCGTGGACGCGACCTTTGCCGGACCGCCGAGCGAAGCCCCGATCAAGCAGGTCGTCGAGGCGTGTGGTTACACGTTCGGCGAAGTGCCGGTTCGCGCGCCCGCGCCCAAGAAGCAGGGATGATGCTCGCCGTGCGGGCCGACTTTCCCGGTTTTCCGGCCCCTTTCGTGGCGGGCATCGTTGCGTTGCTGGCTCTCGCCGGATGCGATGGCGCCGTGCAGGCGCCAGCCGGCAAGGTGACGGCGAAAACGCCGGCCACGGCGCCTGCGGCTGTCATTCCCAAGCGCTCGCCGCCTGTTTCCCCTGAAACGCTCCAGCGCGCGTTCAAGGCGGTCTTTGGCGCGGCGTCGCCTCTCGTCGAGGAAGAAACCGAGGCCGGGTTCGAGGGAGAAACCGAAGCTAAGAAGCTGATCTGGCTCGGCGACACCGCGATACTGATCACTACGACGACCTACAAGGATGCCAGCCACGGAACGGAGGGCAAACTGGGCATCTATTATCTCAAGGCAGCCGGCGCTGGCTTCACGGTAACCGGCAAATGGCCGGACGCCGTATTGGGCAATGGTTTCGGCGGCCCAGCGGATTTCTGGGTGATCGCACGACGTTTCGGTCCCTTGCCGGTACTCTATTCCGAGGCAGGTTTCATGGGCCAGGGTTATACCTGTACGTGGTTCGAGTTGACCGAACTCGCGCCCGACGAACCCAAATCGCTCGCATCCGTACCGATCTACTACGACGACACAGGTGCGCTTGAGGAGGGCGGGATCGTGATCGAAGGGAAGATCACCACGATCGTGCCCGGCAAATCCTTTACCGTTCACTATACCGGTGCGCGCACCTTCACCGAAACCTGGGTGCGCCACGGGGACGATTATGTCCTGCGGGGCAAGACGAGGATGAAGGAATGCTGATCGGCCGCCTGAACCATGTCGGCGTCGCGACGCCGTCGATCGCTGATTCGATTGTCTTCTATCGCGATGTGATGGGCGCGACGACAATCCACGAGCCGTTCGACCTCCCGTCGCAAGGGGTGAAAGTGTGTTTTGTCGACACGCCCAACACCCAGGTCGAACTGATCGAACCTTATGACGAGAATTCGCCGATCAACGGCTTCCTCGCAAAGAACCCGGCCGGTGGGCAGCACCATCTCTGTTACGAGGTGCCCGATATCCACGAGGCCAAGGCCTGGTTCGAGGCGAAGGGCGCCCGGGTCCTCGGCGAGCCGCGTATCGGCGCTCACGGCACGCCGATCTTTTTCGTGCATCCAAAAGACATGGGCGGAATCCTGACGGAGATCATGGAAACGCCGAAGGGGGAAGGGAACCACTGATGGCCGATTACGAAATGATCCGCAGCGAGCGCCGTGGCGACGTGCTGGTCGTCACGCTCAACCGGCCGGAGCGGCTCAACGCCGCCCCGCCGCACCTGTTCGACGAGTTGCGCGATGCGGTCGCCGGCCTTGATGGCGCGCGCGCGGTGATGTTCGCGGGCGAGGGGCGGGCCTTTTGTTCAGGCGCCGATGTCGGCAGCGGCGCACTCGGCACCGACAACCCCGGCGAGACCACCTACCAGGCGCTGACCAACCATTATAACCGCACGATCGCGGCGGTTGCCGATCTGGCCGTGCCGGTGGTCAGCGCCGTGCGCGGACCGGCGGCGGGGATCGGTTGCAGCCTCGCGCTCGCCGCGGATTTCTGCGTGGCGAGCGAGACGGCTTATTTCCTCCAGGCCTTCGTCAATATCGGGCTGGTGCCCGACGGTGGCGCAAGTTGGATGCTGCCGCGCCTGATCGGCAAGGCGCGCGCGACCGAGATGATGATGCTCGGCGAGCGCGTGCCGGCGGCGAAGGCGCTCGAGTGGGGGATGATCCACA
Source organism: uncultured bacterium (assembly GCA_903884945.1). Lineage (GTDB taxonomy): Bacteria > Pseudomonadota > Alphaproteobacteria > Sphingomonadales > Sphingomonadaceae > Sphingomonas. The sequence continues at coordinate 28,762 of CAISGR010000269.1, read as the reverse complement.
AGGTCGTCGCCGACGACGCGCTCGATGCCGAGGCGTTCGCGCTGGCCGAGCGGCTGGCGGCTGGTCCGACGGTCGCGCTCGGCCTGATGCGCCGCGGCCTCGCCCATGCGCTCGAGGTCGATTACGCGACGGCAATGCAGCGCGAGGCCGAGAACCAGCGCGCGGCACGCGGCTCGGCGGATTCGATGGAGGGAGGCATTGCCTTCCTCCAGAAGCGCAAGCCCGCGTTCAAGGGAGCCTGACCTGCCGTGACCGACACACCGACCGTTGATGCCTGGGCCGCCGCCGCCGCGAAGGAGGTGAAGGGCAAGGACCTCACCTGGCACACGCCGGAAGGCATCGTGGTCAAGCCGCTCTACACTGCGGAGGATGTCGCCGATATCGACCCCGGCCTGCCCGGTTTCGCGCCCTTCACGCGGGGCGTGCGCGCGTCCATGTATGCCGGCCGCCCCTGGACGATCCGGCAATATGCCGGCTTCTCGACCGCCGAGGCATCCAACGCCTTTTACCGTCGCAACCTTGCCGCCGGGCAGAAGGGACTGTCGGTCGCCTTCGATCTCGCCACGCACCGTGGCTATGACAGCGACCATCCGCGTGTGACCGGCGACGTCGGCAAGGCCGGCGTCGCGATCGACACGATCGACGACATGAAGATCCTGTTCGACGGCATCCCGCTGGACAAGATGTCGGTCTCGATGACGATGAACGGCGCGGTGATCCCGATCCTCGCCTTCTTCATCGTCGCGGGCGAGGAGCAGGGGGTCCCGCAGGAGCAGCTGGACGGCACGATCCAGAACGACATCCTGAAGGAGTTCATGGTCCGCAACACCTATATATACCCGCCCGAGCCGAGCATGCGGATCATCTCGGACATCATCGGCTACACCTCGCGCCACATGCCGAAGTTCAATTCGATCTCGATCTCCGGCTATCACATGCAGGAAGCGGGCGCGACGCAGCTGCAGGAACTCGCCTTCACGATCGCCGACGGCCGCGAATATGCCAAGGCGGCGATGGCCTCCGGCCTCGATCTCGATGCCTTTGCCGGGCGGCTGAGCTTCTTCTTCGCGATCGGCATGAACTTCTTCATGGAGGTCGCGAAGCTGCGCGCGGCGCGCAAGCTGTGGCATCGGGTGATGACCGATCTCGGTGCGAAGGACGAGCGCTCCAAGATGCTGCGGACGCATTGCCAGACCTCTGGCGTGTCGCTGACCGAGCAGGACCCGTACAACAACGTCATCCGCACCACGATCGAGGCAATGGCGGCGATGCTCGGCGGGACGCAGTCGCTGCATACCAATGCGCTGGACGAGGCGATCGCCCTTCCGACCGATTTCTCTGCCCGGATCGCCCGCAACACCCAGATCGTGATCCAGGAAGAGACCGGCATGACTCATGTCGTCGATCCGCTGGGCGGCTCCTATTATGTCGAGAGCCTGACCCGGGAGCTGTACGACAAGGCCTGGGAGATCATCGAGCGGGTCGAGGCCGAGGGCGGTATGGCCAAGGCGGTCGCGGCGGGCTGGCCGAAGGCGATGATCGAGGAAGCCTCTGCGGGCCGCGCGGCGCGCGTTGACATGGGCGAGGACGTCATCGTCGGCGTCAACAAGTACAAGCTCGCGGAAGAAGACGATATCGACATCCTCGATGTCGATAATGTCGCGGTCCGCGAATCCCAGATCGCCAGGATCAGGAAGTCCAAGGCGGGGCGCGACGAGGCGAAGTGCCAGGCGGCGCTTGCTGCGCTGCGCGAAGGCGCGCGGGGTACCGAGAATGTCCTCGGCCTCGCGGTCGAATGCGCCCGCCAGCGCGCGACGCTCGGCGAGATCAGCACGGCCATGGAGGATGTGTTCGGCCGCCACGGCACCAAGCCCACGCCGGTCTCCGGTATCTATGGCGGCGCGCATCAGTTCGATGCGCAGTGGCAGGGCCTGCTCGATGGCGTCGGCACGCTCACCCGGCGCATGGGCCGCAAGCCCCGCCTGCTCGTCGCGAAGATGGGGCAGGACGGTCATGATCGCGGTGCCAATCTGGTCAGTTCCGCATTCGGCGATCTGGGATTCGAGGTAGTGCCCGGGCCCTTGTTCCAGACGCCGAGGGAAGCCGCCGATCTTGCCATCGCGTCGGACGTCGACGTGGTCGGCGCGTCGTCGCTCGCGGCTGGCCACAAGACGCTGATTCCCGAGCTGATCGGGCACCTCCGCGATGCGGGGCGGAGCGACATCAAGGTGATCGCCGGCGGCGTGATTCCGGCGCAGGATTATCAGTATCTCCGCGATGCCGGCGTGCAGGGGATTTTCGGGCCGGGCACCAATCTGGTGAACGCGGCAACCGAAGTGTTGAAATTGCTGGGGCATAACCAGCCCCCGATCGAGGAAGCTGCCGAATGACGCTCAACATCGATATTTTGACTTCCCCGACGGAGCCCGGGGCCCCGTCTCGCGGCGCTGATGGTGATGTACGGTCCGCTGTTGCGCGTGTCTTCGATGCCGGATCAGCATCGGGTCTGATCGCCTCCCCGACGATCCTTGAGTATGCGGGGCATGCTCAACCCAATGCTCCTTCGCGGGGGAAGGAAATGCGGCAGGACTGGACCCGCGCCGAAATCGCCGCGCTGTTCGATCTCCCCTTCGCCGAGCTCGTCTTCCGTGCCGCCGAAACCCACCGCGCCCATCACGCCGCCGGCGAAGTCCAGCTCTGCACGCTCCTCTCGATCAAGACCGGCGGCTGCCCCGAGGACTGCGGTTATTGCTCGCAATCCGCATCGGCGGAGTCGGGCCTAAAGGCCGAAAAGCTGATGGAGGTGCAGGCAGTGCTGGCTGCCGCCGCGGAGGCCAAGGCGGCGGGTTCGCAGCGTTTCTGCATGGGTGCCGCATGGCGTAACCCCAAGGACCGCGACATGGGCGCGGTCGTGGCGATGGTCGAGGGCGTCAAGGCGATGGGCCTGGAAACCTGCATGACGCTCGGCATGCTCGAGCCGCACCAGGCGCATCAGCTCGCCAAAGCGGGCCTCGATTATTACAACCACAATATCGATACCTCGCCCGAGCATTATGGCGACGTCATCACGACGCGGACCTTCCAGGACCGGCTCGATACGCTCGAGAATGTGCGTCAGGCCGGCATCAACGTCTGCTCCGGCGGTATCGTTGGCATGGGCGAGACGCGCGCCGACCGGGTCGGCTTCGTCCATGCGCTGGCGACCCTGCCGCACCATCCCGAGAGCGTGCCGATCAATGCGCTGGTGCCGGTCAGGGGCACGGTGCTGGGCGACATGCTCGCGGACACGCCGCTCGCCAAGATCGACGATATCGAATTCGTCCGCACCGTCGCGGTCGCGCGCATCACCATGCCGCTGAGCATGGTGCGCCTCTCGGCCGGCCGCGAGAGCATGAGCGAGGCGACCCAGGCGCTCTGCTTTCTCGCCGGGGCCAATTCGATCTTCACCGGCGAGAAGCTGTTGACCACCGGCAATGCCGGCGGCGGCGCGGACGCAGCGCTGTTTGCGAAGCTCGGGCTCAAGCCGATGGAGGGTGAGGAGCCGATGCGGGTGACGTCGTGAAGCTACGTGTCCGCAGACCAGCAACCATTTTTGCCCTTTTATCGGCAATATATTGGGCGCTCGTCTCGGATTTGGGACGTTCGCTGCGCGGCGTGAACCTAACGGATGGCGCGCTTCAGCCGCTCTACGAGGATTGGCTCGTCAACGGCCTGCCCGCCATCATCTACGCAGTTGTTTGCCTCCTCTTCTGTCACTGGTTGGCGCGTCGCGTCGCGCGCCAGGTCGCTACGTTTCCCAAGGACTAGCTGATGTTCAAGAAAATCCTGGTCGCCAATCGCGGCGAGATTGCCTGCCGTGTCATGCGCACCGCCAAGAAGATGGGGATCGCCACCGTCGCGGTCTATTCGGATGCCGATGCGCGCAGCCCGCATGTGCTGATGGCCGACGAGGCAGTCCGCCTCGGCCCGGCGCCGGCCAATGAGAGTTATCTCAAGGCGGAACTGATCCTGCTCGCCGCAAAGGAAACCGGCGCGGACTGCATCCATCCCGGCTACGGCTTCCTCTCCGAACGCGAGAGCTTCGCCAGGGCGTGTGCGGAGGCGGGTATCGCCTTTGTCGGCCCGCCGCCGAACGCCATCGCTGCCATGGGCGACAAGATCGAGTCCAAGAAGCTGGCCAAGCAGGCCGGCGTCAACGTCGTGCCGGGTTTCCTCGGCGAGATCGACGATACCGAGCATGCGGTGCGCATCGCCTCGGACATTGGCTATCCCGTGATGATGAAGGCCTCGGCCGGCGGCGGCGGCAAGGGGATGCGGCTTGCCTATAGCGAGCAGGACGTCCGCGAAGGCTTCGAGGCGACCAAGCGCGAAGGGCTCGCCAGCTTCGGCGATGACCGCGTCTTCCTCGAGAAGTTCATCGAGAGTCCGCGCCATATCGAGATCCAGGTGATGGGCGATCAGCATGGCAACATCGTCTATCTCGGCGAGCGCGAATGTTCGGTCCAGCGCCGCCACCAGAAGGTCGTGGAGGAGGCCCCGTCACCCTTCGTCACGCCCGAGATGCGCAGGGCGATGGGCGAGCAGGCGGTCGCGCTGGCCCGCGCGGTCGGCTATTATTCGGCCGGTACGGTCGAACTGATCGTCTCGGGCGCCGACACCTCGGGCAAGGGCTTCTACTTCCTCGAGATGAACACGCGGCTTCAGGTCGAACATCCCGTCACTGAATGCATCACCGGTCTCGATCTCGTCGAACTGATGATCCGCGTCGCCGCGGGTGAGCCGCTCGGCTTCAGCCAGGAGGATGTCACGCTCACCGGCTGGGCGATCGAGAACCGGGTCTATGCCGAGGATCCCTATCGCGGCTTCCTGCCCTCGATCGGTCGTCTCGTCCGCTACAACCCGCCCGAAGCGGTAGACGGCGTGCGCGTCGATGACGGCGTGCGCGAAGGCGGCGAAGTCTCGATGTTCTACGATCCGATGATCGCCAAGCTCATCACCTTTGCCGACACCCGCGAGGAAGCGATCGACCTCCAGATCGCGGCGCTCGACCGCTTCGAGATCGAGGGGCCGGGCAACAATATCGATTTTCTCTCGGCGCTGATGCAGCATCCCCGCTTCCGCGCGGGGGCGCTCACCACCGGCTTCATCGCCGAGGAATATCCGGACGGCTTCCACGGCGCCCCGGCGTCTCCCGAATTGCTGGAATGCCTTGCCGCGATCGCCGGCTTTGCCGCCACCGCCGAGGCGGATCGCGCGCGCCGGATTGACGGTCAGCTCGGCAAACGGCTTCGCCCGCCGGCCGAATGGACCGTCAAGATCGGCGCTGCCGAGCATCATGTGTGCGTGTCGCCCGACGCGGTCACCGTCGACGACGAGCCGATCGACCTTGCGCTCGAATATACGCCGGGCGACCGGGTGATCGAGGCGGAGGTGGAGGGAGCTCCCTTCTCGGTCCGTATCGCGCGCACCCGCAGCGGTTTCAGGCTTACCACGCGGGGCGCCTCGCATGTCGCGCGCTGCCTGCCGGCGCATGTCGCGCCCTATGCGCAGCACCTGATCGAGAAGATCCCACCCGATCTGTCACGTTTCCTGCTGGCGCCGATGCCCGGCCTGCTGATGCGGCTCGATGTCGCCGCGGGCCAGAAGGTCGAGGCCGGCCAGCCGCTTGCGGTGGTGGAGGCGATGAAGATGGAGAATATTCTCCGCGCCGAAAAGGCCGGCACGGTCAAATCGATCAATGCCGCGCCGGGCGACAGCCTCGCCGTCGACGAGATCATTCTGGAGATGGAATAAGCGCTGACGGGACGAGGCGCAAAGGCTCTTCCGGCGGCCTCGCCACTTACTAGTTGAGAAGGCAGGCTAAATTGCCGCACATGCGTGCCGCACAGGGGCACTGTACGCCATCGCATTGTCCCCGAAGTTACAAATTGCGACAATAAATCGATGGACCAAAATGGCCGCGCTGGCCATTTGAGCCCTATGTTTCGCTCGCGCATCCTTTTGTTGCTCACCGTCGCCCTGCCCCTCCAGGCATGCGTGGTCGGTCCGAACTATGCGCCGCCCGCGCCGGCGCCGCTGGGCGTGCCCGGGAGTTACGCCACGTCGGCGCCCGCAGCCCAGCCCGCTGATCTTTCGGCCTGGTGGACCAGTTTCAACGATCCCCTGCTGACCTCGATCGTCGATCGCGCCCGCAGCGGAAATCTCGATATCGCCCAGGCCGTCGCGCGGCTGCGCCAGGCTCGCGAGGCACTGGTCCAGGCCGGGGCCGGCCGTCTGCCGACAGTCTCCGGGTCGGCCGGCTATAATCGTGCGGTGCTCGATAATGTCGGCAATCGCGACAATCTCTCGCTAGGCGCCGACGCGTCCTATCAGGTCGATCTGTTCGGCGGCGTCACGCGCGGCATCGAGGCATCGCGCGCTACCTATGCGGCAAGCGGCTTCGATCTCGCCACGGTGCAGACCTCGATCGCGGCCGAGGCAGCGCGCAACTATATCCTTGCGCGCCAGGCGCAGGCCAATCTCGCGATCGCGCGCAATTCGCTCGGCATTCAGGACGACAATCTCGAGATCAGCGGTTTCCGCGTCCAGGCCGGACTGGTCTCCTCGCTCGATGTCGAGCAATCGCGAGCCCAGCGTGCCCAGACGGCAGCCACCATCCCGTCGCTCGAACAGAATTACCAGGCGGCGGTCAACCGGCTTGGAGTCCTGACCGGCCAGGCGCCCGGCGCGCTCAGGGCGGAACTCGAGGCAACTGCGCCGATCCCGGCCGGTCCGGACGCCATTGCGGTCGGCATTCCGGCCGACACCTTGCGCCAGCGCCCCGATGTCCGCGCGGCAGAGCGTCAGCTCGCGGCCGCGACCGCGCAGATCGGGGTGGCCAAGGCAAAGCTCTATCCGGCGCTCAACATCAGCGGCAGCATCGGCACCGCGGCGGCGTCCTTTGGCGGCCTTGCCAGCGTCGTGACCGGCAGCCTGTTCGCTGGTCTCAGCCAGCTGATCTTCGATGGCGGGCGCACGCGGTCGCAGGTCCGGTCGCAAGAGGCCGCTGCCGAGGGCGCGTTCGCCAATTACAAGCAGGTGGTGCTGACCTCGCTCGAGGACGTCGAGAACGCGTTGACCGCGCTGCGCTCGGCCAGGGAGCGCCAGGCCCAGTTCGCGATCGCGCTCGATGCCGCCAACAATAGTGCGATCCTGTCGCGCAGCCAGTATCGCGCCGGCCTGACCGACATCACGACGCTCAACACCAATGAGAGCGCGCTGCTCTCGGCGCAGAATGGCCTGTCGAACGCGAAAGCCGATCGGGCGACCGCGCTCGTCCAGCTCTATCTGGCGCTTGGCGGCGGCTGGGACAGCAATATTGTCCCGCAAGCTCCCCAGGCACCGACACCCTAGGAACTCCGATGGCCGATCCGAACAGTAACGATCTCGACGATTTCCTCGGCGTGAAGCCGACGCCCGCCTGGCATCGCTACGTCAAATGGGCGTTGGTCGGGGTCGGTGTGATCCTGCTCCTGTTGCTGGCGAAGAGCTGGTTCGCCGGCAGCGCCAAGACAGAATATGCGACTGAGCAGGTCGCGCGCGGCTCGCTGTCGGTGACCGTCTCCGCGACCGGCAAGCTGGCCCCGACCAACCAGGTCCAGGTCGGCTCCGAACTGTCCGGGCTCGTCACCAAGGTGGTGGTCGACGTCAATGATCGCGTCGTTGCCGGGCAGCCGCTGGCGCTCGTCGATCCCTCGCGCTTCCAGGATACGGTCAACCAGAGCAAGGCCGCGCTCGACGCGGCCATTGCCACCGTCGGCCAGAATCAGGCGACGCTCGCCCAGTCCAACGCCCAGCTCGCGCGCCTGCAGGAGGTCAGCCGGCTGTCCGGCGGCCGCGTGCCCGCCAAGACCGAGATGGAGCAGGCGATTGCGGATCGCGACCGTGCGGTCGCCAATCTCCGCGCAGCCCAGGCGAATGTCGTGTCGGCGCGCGCCACCCTGTCGTCGAATGCCACGCAGCTCACCAAGACGGTGATCCGCTCGCCGGTCAACGGCGTCGTCCTCGCCCGCCAGATCGAGCCTGGCCAGACCGTCGCCGCCTCGTTCAGCACGCCGACCTTGTTCGTCATTGCCGAGGATCTGTCGGCGATGAAGCTGGAGGTGGCGATCGACGAAGCCGATGTCGGCTCGGTCAAACAGGGCCAGCAGGCCACCTTCACGGTCGATGCCTTTCCCGGCAAGACCTTTCCCGCGTCGATCACGCGGGTCGATCTCGGCTCGAACCTGAGTGCGCAGTCGACGACCACGACCACCAGCAGCACCACTGCCCAGGTCGTCTCCTACGGCGCCACGCTCACCGTCGCCAATGCCGATCAGCAGCTCCGCCCGGGGATGACCGCGACCGCTGACATCGTGACGACGTCGCGGAACAACGTCCTGCTCGTTCCCAACGCGGCGCTGCGCTTCAAGCCGGCCACGACGGCCACGCCCAGCGCCACCGCCACCAGCGGCGGGATCGCCGGCGCGCTGATGCCACGGCGGCCCGGTCGACGCAGTGCCGCGGACGCGAGTGACGCGGCGGGTGGGAAAGGCGCGGCCCGCGGCAAGCAGACCGTCTATATCAAGGACGAAACCGGCCAGCCCAAGGCAGTGCAGATCACGACCGGCGTGACCAACGGCACGATGACCGAGGTGACCGGCGGGGATCTTAAGCCGGGCGACCAGATCATCACCGGCCAGCTTTCCGGCACCGGCACCGCCGCCAGCGGGCAGCGCAGGCGCTCGTCGGGTGGTGGTGCGAGCAGCGGGCAGCGCGGTGGCCAGTAACGCGGCAGGGCCGGTTGCGATGGGCGATCGCGTGGCGGCGGGCGCCGTGCCGATCATCAGCCTGCGCGGCGTCACCAAGGATTATGGCGAGGGCGCGACGGCATTCCAGGCGCTGAAGGGTATCGATCTCGACATTGCCCAGGGCGATTTCGTCGCGGTGATGGGCGCATCGGGCTCGGGCAAGTCGACCACGATGAACATCATCGGCTGTCTCGACGTGCCGAGTGCCGGCACCTTCCTGTTCCGCGGCCATCATGTCGAGACGCTCGATCGCGATCAGCGCGCGTTGCTGCGCCGCAAATATCTCGGCTTCGTCTTCCAGGGCTTCAACCTTCTCGCGCGCACCTCGGCGCTGGAGAATGTCGAACTGCCCCTGCTGTATCGCGGTGATCCCAAGAAGGAGCGGCGTGACGCGGCGATGGCGGCGCTGGCCAAGGTCGGGCTCGACAAATGGTGGGATCACACCCCCGCCGAGCTCTCCGGCGGCCAGCAGCAGCGCGTGGCGATCGCCCGTGCGATCGTGACGGCGCCCGACGTGCTGCTCGCGGACGAGCCGACCGGCAACCTCGATTCGGAGCGTTCGGTCGAGATCATGGAACTGCTGGCCGGGCTGAACCGGGAGAGCGGCATCACCGTGATGATGGTCACGCACGAGCCCGACATGGCGCAGTTCGCCCGCACCATCGTCCATTTCAAGGACGGGCTGGTCGAGCGCGTCGATACCCAGCATGCGCGCGGCGAGAAGGTGACCTGAGATGTTCGGCACCACGCTTCTCCTCGCGATCCGCTCGATCCTCCGCCACAAGCTGCGGTCGTTCCTGACGACGCTCGGCATCATCATCGGCGTCGGCGCGGTCGTGACCATGGTGACGCTCGGTCAGGCGACGACCGCGGCCGTGCAGAAATCCATCTCCTCGCTCGGCACCAACGTGCTGCAGATCCGCCCCGGCCAGGGCTTCGGCCGCGGCGGTGGCGGCCCGCGTCCGCCTGACTTCAAGCCGGAAGACGTGGACGCGATTGCGCATCAGATCGCCGGCGTCACTGCGGTCGCGCCGCAGGCCCAGTCCTCCGCCACCGCAATCTACGAGGGCGCGAACTGGTCGACCACGATCAATGGCACCACGCTCGCCTATTTCGATGTCCAGCCCTGGCCGCTGGCGGCCGGGCGCAGCTTCTCGACCACCGAAGAGCAGGCCGGCAAGGGCGTCTGCATCATCGGCAACACCGTCTACACCAATCTCTATCATGGCGGTCAGGCGGTCGGAACGCGGATGCGCATCGGCGGTATCTCCTGCGATGTGATCGGCGTCCTCTCGGCGCGCGGCCAGGCCGGCTTCGGCGGCGATCAGGACGATGTGGTGATCATGCCGATCAAGGCGGTGCAGCGCCGCTTCACCGGCAGCCGCGACATCCGTCTGATGCTGGTCGGTGTCGATCAGGCCTATTCGACCGCCACCGTCCAGTCCGGGATCGAAAGCCTGCTGCGCGAGCGCCGCAACATCACCGGCAGCAAGGACGATGATTTCAACGTCTTCGACACCAAGCAGATTTCCGACACGCTGAGCGCCACCACCACCCTGCTTACCAGCATCGTCACCGCGGTCGCGGCAATCTCGCTGCTGGTCGGCGGCATCGGCATCATGAACATCATGCTCGTGTCGGTTACCGAGCGCACGCGGGAGATCGGCATTCGCCTCGCGATCGGCGCAGTCGCGCGCGAGGTGCTGCTCCAGTTCCTCGTCGAGGCGGTGGCGCTGTCCTGCCTCGGCGGCCTGATCGGGCTCGTGGTGGCGCAGTTCGCGATCCTCGGCCTGGCGCCGCTGATGCAGGTCAGCTGGATCTTCGTGCCCGAGATCAACGTCCTCGCCTTTGGGATATCGGCGGTCATCGGCGTGGTGTTCGGCTATTTTCCCGCCCGCCGCGCCGCCTCGCTCAACCCGATCGACGCGCTGCGGCACGAATAGCCGCCGGCCCCGATCGGGTCCGGCTTCAATCGGGCAAGGCTTCGACGAAGGTGCGCACGACGCTTGCCGAATTGACGGAGGCGAGCGTCATGAAGGTCGTTTCCTGGTTCGCATCGGCATCGCCGCCGGCCAGGTCGGAGAGGCTGCGGAACACGATGAACGGTACCGAATTGGCATAGGCGACATGCGCCACTGCCGCGCTCTCCATGTCGAGGACATTGGCCTTCAGGGTCGAGAACAGATATTCGCGATATTCGGCATTGTCCGCAAAGGCCGTGCCGCTCACGCCGCCTCCGCCGACCACCACCTTCGGCGCATAGGCGAGGCAGCGCGCCGGCAGGGATGCGGGAATGCAGCGGTCAAGCGGCGCCTTGTCCGCCACCTGCCGCGCAACCGCCAGCAGCCCGGCATCGGCATTGAACCAGCGGTGCCGCGTCGCCGGTTCGCTGGCGTTGCCGACGCGCACGGCGCGCGGAAACATCATGCCGTAATTGGGCAGCGCGTCGGCGTCCTGCCGCTCGGGCGGGGTCCAGCCCGAGGCGGTCTTCCGCGCGAGCGACACTTCCATATATTGGTTCCAGCGTTCCGGCGCGACCACGTCGCCGATATCGAGCCCGGGATCGACCCCGCCGGCGATCCCGGAAAAGACGATGCGCTTCACGGTGAAGCGATCGAGCAGCAACTGGGTGTTCATCGCTGCATTCACCATGCTGACGCCGCTTTGCATCAGCACGACCGGCTTACCCTGCATCGTGCCGGTCAGGATCAGCAAGCCGTTCAGGCGATGCTCGACCGGCTCGGACACGGCACCGACCAATGCGCCCCATTCCGGGGGAAAGGCGGTCATCACGGCGGTCCGCGGTTTGGTATCCAGCTTCTGCGCAGAGGCTATGGCGGGCACGAGGCCGAGCACGATGAGCAGGAGAAGGCGCATCAACGACCGGATGGTGTCACGGGAAAGCAGGGTTATCATGCCGACCTCTTGTCATGGGCAGATGATGGGGGCGTGAGCGGGCCACGCCCCCTGAATCGCTCGATCAGAATTCGACCTTGGCGCCGATCCGCAGGCCCCAGAGCGAGTAGCGCGACTGGTTGTCGACCGCCGGGTTGGCGAAGCTCGAATAATGGTACTTGGCGCAGCTGTTGGTACCGACGGCAACGCATGAGACGTTCACGACCGGCGCGAGATAGGGGAACGCGACCTGTCTGAGCGATCCCCAATCCTTGTTGATGAAGTTCAGCACATTCTCCATGTCGGCGAACAGCTTGAACTTTGCCCCTAGCGGCAGCGGGATTTCCTGGTCGACATGCAGGTCGACCTTGAACCAGCTCGGCGCGCGCTGCGTGTTTTTGGGCAGCACCTTGCCACGGTATTTGCTCAGGCCATTGGCATCGATGAATGCGTTGAGCGCTATCAGCGTCGGATCGGTTGCGAGGTTGTCGACGACGGCATCGTTCGCCGCGAGCGGTACGTAGAGCAGGTAGCGATTGGCGCTGCCGGCGGTGCCGAACACGCTCGAATGGCCGTTCACCACGCTCGGATCGTTCATCGTGATGCTGTACGGAATGCCCGACCGCAGCTCGCCGAACAGGCTGAAGCGCGTCTTGTTGTCCCCGAAGAACGCGTGGTCATAATCGATGCTGAACTTCCAGCTGTTGCGGATCTGGTAGATCGATGTGCCGTACGCAGCCTTGTTGGGGTCGACCACGGCGTTCTGGCCATAGGTGCCCGAGGCAGTGGTGCCGTTCATCGAGCTGACGTCGGTCACGTCCTGAAACGTGTAGCTGCCCCCGATCGTCAGGCCCCAGTCCCAGCCCTTGTCGAACCGCGCGACCGTGACGAGCGAATGGCCCTTCTGCGTGTTGGTCAGGAGCAGGTCGGTATTGGAGTTGGTGATGGGCAGGCCGGTCGTCGGATTCAGCAGGGTGGTGGCGGCATATCGCGGCCGGCCATCGGGCAGCGTCCCGTTCGCAACGAGCCGCAGGTCGTAATAGATCGGCGCATTGTTGACGAAGCCGTAATAGAGGTCGCCGCCGAAGTTCCAGCCTGATCCCAGGAAGCCGAGGCTGGCCTTGTAGTCAGCGGAGAGGGTCGCCTTCCAGGTGGATTCCATCTCGTAATGCGGGTCCATGGCGTTGACATTGGCCACGGAGATCGAGCCGACATTGGTGCGCAGATAGTCGGTTACGAGGCTGCTGAAGCTCTTCCCCGTCACGCCGTTGAGTGCCGCATTGCAGATTGCTGCCGTCGGCGCGGTGCAACTGCCGTCGCGATTGCGCGAGATGGTGATGGAGTTCTGGTAGACGCCCGCGACCGAGAAGCTGTTGCCCAGGAAAACGTCGGGTGATCCGCCCGCAAACAGGCCGAATCCGCCGCGCACCCGCAGGCGACTGGACGGATTCCAGGTCGCCGCGATGCGCGGCTGGGGCACCACCTTCCCCTCGATCACCGAGGTATTGGCGAAGCCGTAGCGTTGCAGGAAATACTGGTTCGTCGGCGGACGGTTCTTCATGCCGTAGAGATCGACGCGCGTTCCGGCGGTGATGCTGACGGTCGGGGTCGGATCCCAGCTTCCCTGCAGGCCGAAAGTATATTGGTCATATTTGAAGCTGGCGAGCACATCGTTGATGTTGCCGCTGGTCGAACCGGCGAGGGTGAGCGTGCTGGCCCGCTTCGCCTGGAAGTCCGCGACGGAGTCGAAATAATAGGTGCCGTACGCGTCGGACGTGAAGGCATTGGCCACGTCATAATGTTCATAGGCTGCGGTCAGCTTCATCGACACCGCGCCCAGTTCCCAGCGCGCGGCGATGTCCGCGCCATATTGCTGGGTGCGCACATAGTTGAAGTGGCGGAAACGATCCGGACCGAAATAGAGCTTGGCGGTGCTGGGCGCGCAGGCCTGGCTGTCGGTATTCACCGCAGTGCTGGTCGGCGAGGCTGGGTTGGTCGGATCGGCCGCCTGCGAGACGGTGTCGAGGCAGACCTGTACCTGGCTGAACGGGATCGCCCCGAACGGCACCGGCGTGAGATCGTACTTGCGGAAATTGCCGCGGAGCTCGGTGTGGAAATTGTCGCCCCAGTCGGAATTCAGCTGGCCGACATAGGAGGAGACCTTTTCCGGGCGCTTGTAGTTGTTCGAGCCGAGCGCAAGCGCCGGGGTGGTGGTCGATGTCGAGGAGAAGCCGGCCGTCGAGCTGTTGGCGCTGTCGTTATGGATATAGGTGAAGGAGAAGCGTTGCCCGTCGGTAATGTTCCAGTCGACCTTGGCGGTATATTTCTCGTCCGTCTCGAGCGTCGAGGACTGCACGCCGAGCGTGTCGTAGCTGTAGGTCGTGTTCGCGATCGACGTGATGTTGGCGATCTGGGCATCGGTCAGGTTGGGCACGACGTTCGGGAAACCCGCGGTGCCGATGTTGATCGGCGTTCCTTCCGCCAGATGCTCATACGACAGGGCGATGAACAACTTGTCCTTGATAATCGGTCCCGAGAGGAAGCCGCCGTAATTCTTGCTCTCGAAGTCCAGGTTCACGATACCTGTCTTGTTGGCGATCCCAGGGCGCGTCTTGCTGCCGGTCAGCCCGTCGCTGCTGTAGCTGTAAAAGCCCGATCCGGTGATCTTGTTGGTGCCCGAGCGGAGCACGAGGTTGATCGCGCCGCCCTGAAAGTCGCCCTCGCTGATGTCGAACGGTGCGATCTTCACGGAAAGCTGCTCGATCGCGTCGAGCGGCACCGGGCCGCGCGCCGTCGGCAGGCCGCCGACGTTCAGGCCGAACGTGTCGGAAAAGCGCAGGCCGTCGACCGAGAATTTGTTGAGCCGCGCATTCTGGCCTGCGATCATCACGCCGCGGCTCTGCGCCGGATCGATGGTCGCGAACGGGTCGCGCCGCACGATGTCGCGGATGTCGCGCGTTATCGAGGCGACACCTTCGATCTGCTGGCGGCCCAGCGCCGTGCCTGGTCCGGAGGACAGGTCGACCGCGCCGCTCTTCGCCGCGGTCACCACGATGTCGCCGCCGCTCGCCTCGAGTGCGATCGGCAGGCGCAAGGGCTGGCCGGCGGTCAGTTCGATGTCGGTCACGGTGGTATCGACAAAGCCGCCCGCCACCACCTTGACCGTGAACGGTCCGCCGATCCGCAGGCCCGAAGCACTGAAGCTGCCGTCCGCGCCGGTTGTCGTGGTCGATGTCGTGCCCGAAGGCACATGGGTTACGGTAATCTCGGCGCCCGAGACGGGCGCATCGCCGGCGGTGACGGTGCCGCGGATCGACGATGTGGTTTCTTGCGCATAGGCGCTGGACGCGACGCAGATGGCGATCGCGCAGGCGCTCGCGTGAAGCAGATGACGCATTGAATTACCCCCTTTTTGATTGTCTCCGGCAGCGTGCTTTTTGCATCGCCGCCGGGCCGGCCCCCTGCCGTGCTTATGGAGACGACACGGGATGATCCCCTGTCGGCCCGCCGGGGACCGTGTCGCGATAGCGGCTCCAGTTGCCGGCGAGTTCGGTGACGATCGGCAAGCCGATCAGAAAGGCTGCGTCGAGCGACGGCTGCAGCGCTGAAAGTCCCTTGGCCTCTGCAGCCAGGCTTTCCGCTGCGCCGGTACCCGCCGGCGGCACGCTGAAATTGCTCGCCGTGCGCAGCACGAGCAGCCGGTCGGGATCGGCCCGCCCGATCCGGCCCAGCGCGGCGAGGGCGTTGATGACGCCGGTGTCCTCCATCGCGGTGACGAGGAATTGGTCCTTGCCGCCGGTCCAGTAATCGACCCATTTCTCGACATGGCTATTGAGCAGGGCGCCGTGCCAGAAGGTCTGGCCGCTCGCTTCGGCGCCGCGCAGCACCAGCGGTGCCTGTTGCGCGGCCGGATAGGCGCGATAGGCCGCCCGGATCGTCCTGAGCGCCGGCTGGTCGGGGATCGTGATGGCGCCGGTGCGGGCAAAGGCCCAGTCGCGCAGCCCCTTGTTGAGCGGGAACAGGTTGTAGCGCGCATCGCCATGCTCGCCCTGGTACGGCGCCGATCGGTCGCGCGGGAACATCCCCGTGGTCCAGCCCTTCGGCGCCTCGCGCGGATCGATGGCATAGCCGTAATCGGTATCGACGACATCGCCGACCCACACGGCCGAGCCGACGGGCGCCCGGTTCGGGTCCGCCCCCGCGATCGCTGCAATTATCCAATAGGCGTGTGTCAGGTCGAACCGGGGGTCCTGGCCCAATGCCATGGTCGAGGTGGCGGCACGGTTGGTGCCGATCCCGGTCGACAGCAACAGCACATGGCTGGCCGGATCATAGCGCAGGTGACGATAGCCCGCCGGAAAGGGCAGGATGTCCGGCGTGATCGTGGCCCAGGCCTGAAATTCGCCCGCCCGGTCGCCGCTATCGTCGCCGATTTCGAACGCCGTGACGATGACGACGCGGACTTCGAGCGGATCGGCAGCGGTCGCCGGTGTGAGCGGCAGCAGCGCCAGGAAACTGATCAGGAGCAGGCGACGGAGTATGCGCAATCAACGGCCCTCGGTATGACGTGGGCCTCTCCTGTGTATCCCGTGCTCCCCGGGATTGTGACACGATGCTATCAGCTTTCCGGCAGCCCGCAAGGCCGGTCATCAATGGCTACGCCCTCGGCTCGACTGTCCGACGGTTCACACCAGGGCGCGCAGGCGCTCCAGGTCTTCGGGCGTGTCGATGTCGATCAACTCGGCGGGGGAGGTGACGACGTGCTTGCCCGACCGCACCAGGTCGCGCGCGCCGGCGTCTCCGTCCAGATTCAGCAGGAAGTCGAACTGGCCGGCGGCGAACAAGGCGGGAGGGCAGGGGTAAACGCCGTTGCTCGACGCAACCACCGCATCGGCTGAATCCGCGGCGTCGAGCAGACGATAGACATGCGTCGCCGTCACGCGGGGCATGTCGGCGAGCGCGATCAGCACGGCCTGCGCGCCGTCCTGCTTCGCGCATTCGACGCCGAGCTTTACCGAACGCGACATGCCGATCGAAGGATCGTCGTTATGGATGACGCGGTAGCCCCGGCCGGCAAAGTCCAGGTCGGTGCCGTTCTTGACGACGAACCGGTCCTGGAACGGAATGTCCTCGAACGCAGTGACGACATGCAGCGCGAGGGGCTGGCCGAGAAATTTCTGCTCCAGCTTGTCGAGATCGCCGAACCGCTTCGATCGTCCGGCGGCCAGCAGGATCAACACTGTCTTCTCGGCAAAAATCACGATCGGCGCTTCCCATTGTCTGCGTTGAAGGCGCCCACCATCGCTGCCGCGATCGACAGCGCGATCTCGCCCGGCCCGATCGCACCGATATCCAGCCCGACCGGCGCGTCGATCCGGTCGAGCGCCGCTTCATCAACCCCTTGCGCCGCCAGCCGTTCCCGTCGCGCCGCATGGCTGCGACGTGAACCCAGCGCGCCGACATAGGCGGTGGGCGCGGCAAGCGCGGCGATCAGCGCCGGATCGTCGATCTTGGTGTCGTGGCTGAGCGTCACCACCGCCGTTGCCGGCCCGGGCGCATAGGCGGCCACCGCCTCGTCCGGCCAGCGATCGTCGAGCGTTACGCCGGGGAAGCGCTCTTCGGTCAGGAAGCGCGCGCGGGGATCGATCACCACTGTCTCGATGCCGAGTTGGCGCACGAGTCCCGCCAGCGCCTGCGCGATCTGCACCGCGCCGATGATCAGCAGGCGGCGCGGCGGATCATAGCGGTTGAGGAAGGCGGAGCCCGTCTCCAGCGGGCGCAGATCGCTGTGTCCGGTCTCGAGATTGGTCGACACCGTCAGTGCCTTGCCCGCCGCGCGCGCTTCGCTGATGCGGTCGAACAGTTCGGGATCGAATCCCTCGGCTGAGACCGGCTGGACCATCACCGCGATTTCGCCGCCGCACGGGAGGCCGACTTCCCACGCGGCGGCATCCGCCACGCCGTAATTCTTCACCTGGAACGGCGCACCGGCGATGACCTCGGCGGCGGTCGCGAGAATGTCGCTCTCGACGCACCCGCCCGAAACCGATCCCTCGAACCGGCCATCGGCGTTGACCAGCATATGGCTGCCGCGCGGCCGCGGTGCCGATCCCCAGGTCGAAACCACGGTGGCGATCGCCATCGGCGCGCCCTTCCAGCTCTGTGCTGCGGCAAGGACGGTATCGTTATCGGCCACGCGTTTCTCCGGCGCTTGCATCGGGTCTGGGGTTCATACCGGTGGCAGCCCCGCCAGCACCTTGTCCAGTGTCATCGGGAAGTCTCGGACGCGGACGCCGCAGGCATTGTACACGGCATTGGTCACGGCCGCGCCGGCGCCGGAAATCGTCAATTCCCCCAGGCCCTTCACGCCGATCGGGTTGGCGTGCCGGTCGATATCCTCGATGAAATGCACGTCGAGGTGCGGCACATCGGCATGCACCGGTACATGATATTCGCCAAGATCATGGTTCACGAAGTGGCCAGTCCTCAGGTCCAGTTCCAGGCCCTCCATCAGGGCATAGCCGATACCCCAGATCATCCCGCCGATCGCCTGGCTGCGCGCGGTCTTGGCGTTGAGGATGCGTCCCGCCTCGAACACGCCGAGCATGCGCCGCACCCGGACTGCGCCCGTCACCGCGTTGACCGCGACCTCGGCGAACTGCGCGCCGTGCGCCGCCTGGCTGAAGTTGCGCGCGTTGCTGCCCTGGCTGATCTTGCCGGTCGCCACCAGCGGCGCTTCGCCGACCAGGGCATCCAGCGCGACGCGGCGGTTGCCCGCGATGGCATGACCGTCCTTCAGCGTCATGTTCTCCGGGCTGGTATCCATGCGCCGTGCCAGTTCGGCGACGATGTCCTCGCAGGCGAGCGCAACGGATGATCCAGCGCTCGCGGCCCCGAACGACCCGCCCGATCCGGCGCCGGTCGGCAGGTCGCTGTCGCCGAGCTTCACGTCGACACATCGGACCGGCAGGCCCAGCGATTCTCCCGCGATCTGGGCGAGGATGGTGTAGGTGCCGGTGCCGATATCGGTCATGTCGGTCTCGATCGTCGCCCGCCCGTCGATGCCGAGCGTCACCCGGGCCTCGGAATCCACCAGCAGGTTGATGCGCACCGCGGCTGCCATGCCCATGCCGATCAGCCACTCCCCCTCGCGCACCGATCCGGGCGTCGCGCTGCGGCGCGCCCAGCCGAAGCGCCGCGCGCCCTCGTCGAGGCATTCGACCAGCCGGCGGGTGGAGAAGGGGGCCCCGGTCATCGGATCGACCGGTGGCTCGTTCAATTTGCGGAAGTCCACGGGGTCGCGGCCGAGCTTCTCGGCCAGTTCGTCGATCGCCGTCTCGAGCGCGAGCATGCCGACCGCTTCGCCCGGCGCGCGCACGGCGCCCGCCTGGACCATGTCGAGCGTCACCACCTTGTGGCTGAAATGCCGGACGGGCGCTGCGTAGAGCGGTATGGTGCCGAGCGCGACCGGTTCCATGAAGCCGCCGTCCGGTCCCTGGCTCACCACGCTGTCATGCCCGACCGCGGTCAGCCTGCCCTCGGCGTCGGCGGCGAGCCGGATGCGCTGGTGCGTGTCGGTGCGGCGATAGACATTATGGAACAACTGCGCGCGCGCCATCGCGATCTTGACCGGCCGGCCGAGGCGCTCAGCGGCGATCGCCGCCATCACTGCCTCGGGACCGAGCATCTTCCCGCCGAATCCGCCGCCGATATAGGGCGAGACGATCCTGATATCGCCGGCATCGATCTTCAGCGCCCCGGCCAGGACGGATTTCGCCGCACCGAGAATCTGCAGGCTCGAATACAGGGTCAGCCTGCGGTCCTCCCACACCGCGATCGAAGCGTGCGGCTCCATCGCGGCATGGACCTGATGGGGTGTCGAATAGACCTGGTCGATACAGGCTGCCGCCTCGGCCATCGCTGCATCGATATCGCCCTTGGCGATGTCCTGGAGCCGGGAATCCCTGGGCGGCCCGCTCGCATCGGCGAGATGAGCGAGCGTGTCGAAGCGCCCTTCCTCCTGGGCGATCTCCACGCGCACTGCCCGCGCCGCTTCCCGCGCGGCTTCGAAACTGGTCGCGATCGCCGCACCCAGCACCTGATCCCAATGATCGATCGCTTCATTGCCGCCGTGCGCCGGCACGAAGCCGGCGGCCTGGCGCGGAATGCGCGGATCGTCGATCACGATGTCGAGCACGCCGGGCAGGGCGCGCGCCGCCGCGCTGTCGAAGCTGATCACCTTGCCCTTCGCCGCGGGCGCGGTGATCAGATAGCCATAAGCGACATCGTCGCCGACCTGATGCTCATAGCCATAGGTGGCGGCGCCCATCACCTTGAGCACCCCCTCGACCCGGTCGAGGCCCTTGCCCAATATATCCTGCACCCCGCGCTCCAGCGCGAGGCCGGGGTGATCGGCATCCATCCTGAATTCAGTCATGCCGGATTTCCCGTCAGGTCGCGCAGGCAGGCGATCAGCACCCGGCGGGTCAGTGGAATCTTGAAGTCGTTCGAGCCCTGGCCCTTCGCTTCCGCGAGCAACGCGTCGGCCGCCGTCTCGAACACTGCGGTCGACGGTGCCTGGCCGAGCAGCGCCGCCTCGACCCGCGCGTCGCGCCACGGCATCGGGCCGAGCCCGCCGAACGCCAGCGCTGCTGAGGCGATCTTCCCCTCTTCGACCGAGACGATGCCGGCCACCGAAACCAGCGCGAAGGCATAGGAGGCCCGGTCGCGCACCTTGCGATAGAGTTGCCTGCCGCGCGGCGGCGGCGGCAGCTCGACATGCGTGATCAGTTCGCCCGGCGCGAGCACCGTCTCGATCTGCGGCGTATCGCCGGGCAGGCGGTAGAAGTCGCCGATCGGAATGCGGCGGCGGTCGCCGTCCGGCTGCAGCGTCACGATCGTCGCGTCGAGTGCCCGCATCGCCACCGCCATGTCGCTCGGGTGCGTTGCGATGCACGCCGCGCTCGTGCCCAGCACGGCGAGGATCCGGTTGAAACCGCCTTGGGCGGCGCAGCCCGATCCCGGCACGCGCTTGTTGCACGGCATGGCGGTATTGTAGAAATAATAGCAGCGGGTGCGCTGAAGCAAATTGCCGCCGGTCGTCGCCTTGTTGCGCAGCTGCCCGGAAGCGCCCGCGAGCAGCGCGCGGCTGAGGACCGGATAGCCCCTGATCACGCGCGCGTCGGCGGCGAGATCGCTGTTCGGTACCAGCGCGCCGATCGTCAGCCCGCCATCGTAGCGCTCCTCGATCCGGGCGAGGTCGAGCCGGCTGATATCTACCAGCTTTTCCGGCGTCTCGATCTGCAGCTTCATCAGGTCGAGCAGGTTCGTGCCCCCCGCGATGAAGCGCCCGCCGGCTGCCACGGCGGCTTCCGGGCTGTCCGCTCTGCTATAGTCGAACATCTTCATGCGCTCGCCTCCGAGACGTCGCGAATTGCGTCGACGATGTTCGGATAGGCCGAGCAACGACAGAGATTGCCGCTCATCCGCTCGGAAATCTCCTCGTCGCTGAACTCGATCTCCGTAAGCGACGCGCTGACATGGCTCGGCCAGCCCTTCGCCACCTCGTCGAGCATGCCGACCGCCGAGCAGATCTGGCCCGGCGTGCAATAGCCGCACTGGAAGCCGTCATGCTTCACGAACGCCGCCTGCAACGGATGGAGATTCTCCGCGCTGCCCAGGCCTTCGATCGTCAAGATGTCATCATCCTGATGCATCACCGCGAGCGTCAGGCAGGAATTGATCCGCCGTCCGTTCACGAGCACGGTGCATGCACCGCACTGGCCATGGTCGCACCCCTTCTTGGTGCCGGTCAGGGCGAGATGCTCGCGCAGCAGGTCGAGCAGGGACGCGCGGATATCGGGTTCGGCTTCGCGGGCCTGGCCGTTGACGGTGAAGTGCATGGGGATCGCCCCTCCTGAGCTGAGTGGGGTAACGCATTTGGGAAGGATGGTTTCCGGGGATGGATAGCATATTGAAACTTTTTAGTCGTTCGTTGCGCAAGCGAAATTTCGTCGCGGGGCTGCTGGCGCTGGCGCCGGCCGGTGCGATCGGGCAGGCTGCACCGGTGACTCCGCTCTCGCCTCCCATCGTCATCGCGCATCGCGGCGTCAGCGGGATGCGGCCGGAACACACCATCGCATCCTACGCGTTGGCGATCGAGCAGGGCGCCGATTTCATCGAGCCCGATCTGGTGCTGACGAAGGATGACGTCTTCGTCGCGCGGCACGAGAACGACATCACCGAAACCACCGACGTCGCGAAGCATCCCGAATTCGCTGACCGCAAGGCAATCCGGGTGATCGACGGCGAAAAGCATGTCGGCTGGTTTACCGAGGATTTCACCCTCGCCGAGCTCAAGACGCTGCGGGCGAAGGAGCGTCTGCCGCTGCTCCGTCCCGACAATGCGAAGTTCGATGGCCAGTTCGAGGTGCCGACCCTTGCCGAGGTCATCGCGCTGGCCAAGGCGCATTCGGTCGGCGGCCGTGTCGTCGGCATCTATCCCGAGACCAAGCACCCGAGCTATTTCGCCTCGATCGGCAAGCCGATGGAGGCGCGGCTGGTCGCGCAGCTCGCGGCGGCGGGTTGGCACGATGCGAGCGCACCGGTGTTCATCCAGTCGTTCGAGGTGAACAACCTCAAGGCGCTGCACAAGCTGACCGGCATCCGCCTGATCCAGCTGATGGACGCGGCTGGCGCTCCGGCCGATGGCGCCGCGCCGAGCTATGCGGCGATGGCGACGCCCGAGGGGCTGAAGGCGGTGGCTGCCTATGCCTGGGGCATCGGCCCCAACAAGGACATGATCCGGAAGGGGGACGGCGCCCCCACCACACTGGTCGCGGACGCGCATGCCGCCGGCCTGCGGCTCCATCCCTGGACCTTCCGGGCGGAGAATTACTTCCTGCCCCCGTCGCTGCGCGTCGGCATCAATCCGCGCGGCCAGGGGCGCCTTGCCGACGAGATCAGGCGTTATCTCGATCTCGGCATCGATGGTTTCTTCACAGACTTCGCCTATATCGGTGTCGAAGCGCGGGCTGCCCGGACCGGGACGACAGCGCCCAACTGAAGAGAGGCCATGCCATGCGCAAGCTCCTGATGTCAGCTGCCGCCCTGCTTCCGCTGCTCGGCGGCGGCTGCGTCGCCAAGACGGCGTTCAACGTCGCCACCATGCCGGTCAAGGCCGTCGGCAAGACCGCCGACTGGGCCACCACGAGCCAGAGCGAGGCCGATCGCAACGCTGGCCGCAAGTTGCGCAAGGAAGACGAGAAGCGCGCCCGCGAGGCCAGGGCGGAAGAGAAGCGCCGCGACCGGGAGCGCCGCGAGAGCGATCGGGACTAGCCCCGGCCGGCGCCTTCCCGCGCCCGGTCATTCGCCGGCCAGTATCCCGGCGATCGCGAGCAGCACTTCCGGCCGTACCTGTACGCCGAGATGGCTGCTCCGCACCCGGATGCTCCGGCACCCCGGTTCGTGACAGATCGCTCCGTTGACCAGTCCGTCGCTGGCGCTCCAGATCGCACTCGCCGGGACGGGCAGCGGCGCGGCCACTTCGTCGCGCAGCGCCTGCACGCGCGGGTCGTCGATCCGGTCGCCGGTCAGCCATTCGAATGCGCGCCACACATTGGTCGCGCGCGGGCTGCCGGCGAAGGGGGAACTGACCGTGATCACCTCGCGCACGAGATCGGGCACGCGGTGCGCCGCCATGCGCGCCATGATCCCGCCCAGGCTCACGCCGATCAGGGTCACGCGTTGCCCGGTGCGATCGTGGATCTCGCGGATTCGCGCAAACAGCTTCTCGCCTTCGGGCCCGATCGCGCGCGCGCCGAGATTGCGGCCCAGCCCCCAGCCATAGGCGCGATAGCCGAGCCGGTTGAGATAGCGCCGCATCGCGAAGTTGGAGCGATCGGAATTGATCAGGCCGGGCAGGATCAGGATCGGGCGGCCGTCGCCCTTCGGTCCCGTCGCCAGCCTCCCGCCGCCCCAGAGCAACTGCCCCAGTCCATAGGCGCCGCGCGGCACTTCCATTGCCCAGAGCAGCTTGGAGGGAGCCCTCGGCCCGGCGCCTCGCGCCCTCACCGGCCGAACCATCCGAGCACCGTCACCGGAAAGGGCGTCCAGGCGCCGATCCTGATGCCGGCATGGCGCAGGGCGTCGCCGGTCCAGGCGTTGCAGGTCTCGATCGCGCTGTAGCGGCCATGGGCGTCGTAAAAGACATCGTAATCCGCATAGCCGAACTGGTGCGCCGGGTGCCGGCCCTGCTCCGCGCGAAAGCTGGCGCGGATGAAGGCGGCGAGGCGGCGATACTCCTCGGGCCGCAGCACGATGGTGCGGATATCCCCGTCCTCGTCGTCCCCGATGCGCGGCTCGGGGACATGGTCGACATGCATCACGCTGTGTTCGCTGCCGATCGCCGCGGAGAGCACCGTGCCCGGCCTCACATCGGCCCAGGTCGGCGTCTCGAGATAGAAGGCCCGGTCGCCCCAGCCGATCGCGAGATGGTCATAGCCGGCATAGCGCGGGTCGCGCAGGTCTTCGGGCCGCACAAGGTCGCGCCAGTCGATCCCTGCCGCTGCTACCGGCACCACGATCCCGGTATGGATGCCGTTGCTCTCGATATGGATGCGCACGCCGGTCGGGGCTTCCCGCCATCCGGCATTGGTCGGGATCGCCCCGCCGATCATGCCGGCCGCGCCATAGGCGAGGAGGATCGCGACGAGCCCGGACGCGACGGCGCCCGCAAGCCTGGCGCCGGTTCGGAGCGGTCGGATTTTCTGCTGCATCGCGACTGTGATATGGCATTTCCATGGCAGACGAAACGCATGTTCTGGAGCGCCCGCCAGAAGGAGCGGCGCCCGACTGGACGGTGCCGCAGGATTGGGCGCACTACACCGCCGAGGAACATGCGGTGTGGGACATGCTGTTCGAGTGCCAGGCCCGGCTCCTCCCGGGCCGCGCCTCCGAGGCCTGGCTGCGCGGCCTCGACGTGCTCAAGCTGTCCAGGTCCGGCATTCCCGATTTCGAGGAATTGTCCGAGCGGCTGATGCGGCTCACCGGCTGGCAGGTCGTCGCGGTGCCCGGGCTCGTCCCCGATCATGTCTTCTTCGATCACATGGCCAATCGCCGCTTCGTGGCGGGCAATTTCATCCGCCGGCCCGACCAGCTCGATTATCTGCAGGAGCCGGACGTCTTCCACGACGTGTTCGGGCATGTCCCCATGCTCGCCGATCCGGTGTTCGCCGATTATCTCGCTGCCTATGGCCGGGGCGGGCAGCGGGCGCTCGAACTGGGCGCGCTCGCGCATCTCTCGCGGCTCTACTGGTACACCGTCGAGTTCGGCCTGGTCGCTGAGCCCGCGGGCCTGCGCATCTATGGTTCGGGCATCGTCTCGAGCTTCGCCGAGAGCCGCTTCGCGCTCGACGATCCCAGCCCCCACCGCATCGCCTTCGACATGAAGCGCGTGATGCGCACCGAATATCGGATCGACGATTTCCAGCAGAATTATTTCGTGATCCCCAGCTTCGAGGAATTGCTGCGCGCTACGGTCGAGACCGATTTCGCGCCGCTCTATGCCGAGATCATGGCGCAGCCCGACGTGCCGGTCGGCGCCATCCTGCCCGAGGATCTCGTGATCACCCATGGCACCCAGGCTTATGCCCGCGAAAAGGCGGCGGCGCGCTAGACAGGTCTGCGCGCCGAAGCGGGCGGGGCAGGGTCTACCAGCTCCCGAATCCCGGCGTCTCGGCCTCTTTCCCGCTGTCGCGCACCGGGCGCCGCCACCCGAGCTTCTGCCGCTTGCGCAGCCGGAGCGTCGGCCAGTCGCCGATCTGGGTCCGCCCGGCGAGAAACAGCCCCTCGCGGCGATAGGCCCGCGCCACCGCTGCCGCCTGGGTGTCGAGCAGCCCGGCCAGCACCAGCGTCCCGCCCGGCGCCAGCGCCGCGCCGATTGCCGGGGCGAGCGCGATCAGCGGTCCGGCCAGGATATTGGCGACGATCAGGTCATAGGGCGCCCGCCGCGCGATCAGCGGGTGATCGAGGCCCGAGGCGACCGCGAGCGCCACTGCGCCCATGCCCCGCCCGAGCGCCACGCCGTTGAGCACGGCATTCTCGGCCGTCACGTCGATCGAGGCCGGGTCGATGTCGGAGGCCGTCGCATAGGCGCGCGGCCAGAGATGCAGCGCGGCAAAGGCAAGCAGGCCGGTGCCGGTGCCGATATCGGCGATGTTGCGGAACACCGCGCCGCGCTGCTTCAGCCCGTCGAGCGTCACCAGGCAGCCGCTGGTCGTCTGGTGCTGCCCCGTACCGAAGGCGCGGCTCGCCTCGATCCGGAAGGCGCGCGCGCCTGGCGGCACCGGGCCGCGATTGGCTGCGGTATGGATATAGAAGCGCCCGGCATGGACGGGCTCGATCCCGGCCTGGCTCAGCGTGATCCAGTCCTGCTCGATCACGCGCTCGGGCTTCGCCTTGCTCGCCTTCGCGCTTGGCACCAGCGCGCGCACCACCGCCAGCGTCGCGGCATCGGGCTTGCCCTCGAAAAAGGCGTCGAGCCGCCAGCGCGTCGGGTCGTCCTCGATTTCCTCGCTGGTCAGCAGCACCGGCGTCGGGTCGAGCGCGGCCAGCGCCGGGGCCTCAAAATCGATCGCCTCTGCTTCGGCGCGGGTGCAGGGCAGGGTCAGCTTCCAGCTTTCGCCCCCGTCAGCGGACATAGCTCGCCCCGTTCACGTCGATCACCGCGCCGGTCATCGAGGGCGGCGCATCCAGCGCCAGGAAGCGGGCTGCCTCGGCCACTTCCTCCGGCGCGGCGACGCGGCCCAGCGGGATATCGGCGAGAATCCTGTCGCCGCCGCGGCTGGTCAGGTAATCCTCGGCCATGCCGGTCATGGTGAAGCCCGGGCACACCGCGAACGCCAGGATGCCCTGCGCCGCATAGCCGCGTGCGATCGACTTGGTCATGGCGACCATGCCCGCCTTGGAGGCCGCATAATGCCAGTGCGCCGGCGAATCGCCGCGATAGGCGGCGCGGCTCGCGATGTTCACGATGCGGCCGCCGACGGAATCCCGGTTCGCGCGGCGCTCCTGCCAGTGCAGCACGGCCATCCGGCACAGTTCGGCGGCCGCGGTCAGGTTGATCCGCATCGTCCGTTCCCAGTCGGCGCTCCATTCCTCGGCCGGCCGGTCGATCGGATTCGCCTCGAAGATGCCGGCATTGTTGATCAGCACGTCGATCCGCCCGTCGAGCCGTTCGAGCGCGCCCTGCCACAGCGCCTGGGGAGCGGCGGGATCGGCGAAGTCGGCGGGGATGCCGCTGGTGATGCCGTGCCCGACAAGGTTGATGCCGGGCCGATCGAGCGCGACGGCGATCGCCGCCCCGATCCCGCGGCTGCTGCCGGTGAGGAGAATATTGGTCATGGCCCGCGCATAGCGCCTGCCGCCTGCGTCCGTCACCCCCGGTCCGGCGCCCCGCCGGTCGCTACGCCGCCACGCTCGCCGAGAAGGTGTCCGCCGCGCCCTTGAGGCCGCTCAGCCGGTCGTCGATCTCGCCGAAGTCGCGCCCCAGCGTGTCGATCTCGCTCGCGACCCCCTCGGTATCCTCGCGGATCGTCGCGATGGTGTTGGCCATCGAATCGGCGGCAAGCGCCGTCTCGTCCACGGCGGCGGTGATGGCGGTGACGGTCTTGGCCTGGGCTTCCATCGCCGTGCGGATGCGGTTGGCGCTGTCCTGCACCTCCCCGACCGTCGTCTTGATCGACGCATTGGTGCTGACGGTCGAGCGCGTGGCGTGCTGGATCGCGGCGATCTTGGCGGCGATGTCGTCGGTGGCGCGCGCCGTCTGGCTCGCCAGCGACTTCACTTCCTGGGCGACGACTGCGAAGCCGCGCCCGGCGTCGCCCGCCCGTGCCGCCTCGATCGTGGCATTGAGCGCGAGCAGGTTGGTCTGCCCGGCAATGTCGCGGATCAGGCCGAGGATCGATTCGATCGACTGGGCATGGTCGGACAGCGCCTCGGACATGCCGACAGCCTCGCCCGCCTGGCCCGACGCCCGGGTCGCGATCTCGGCCGCTGCCTCCACTTCGCTGCGCGCGTCCTCGATCGCGCGGATCAGGCCCGCCGCGGTGCGGGCCGCGTCGCGCATCGCGACGGCGGATTGTTCGGCGGCGGCGGCGACTTCGGAGGTCTTGCCGAGCATCCCGCGTGCCGATGCCGAGGCGCGCTGGGCCTGGACGCGGATGCGATTGCCGAGCGAGGCGGTGCCTTCGATCGAACGGGCGATGCTTTCGCTGAACTGCGCGGAGCGATTGCGGCGCTCCTCCCGGGCGCGCTCGACGTCGCGCGCACCGAGATGCGAGGCCATGATGTCCGCCTCGACCAGCCCGAGTCGCTGGATCACGTCGGCGAGCAGGCACAGGCGCCCGTGGTCATCGCCCAGTCTTTCCTCGATCACCGCAAGCGTCCGGCTGTGCGCGAAGCTCAGCGACGCGAGCAGCGCCGGCAACGGCACATTGGCCTTGTGCGATCCGGCGGCGTGGCGCGAGGCCATCGCCATCCAGGTGTCGTCGAGCGGATGCGCATATTTGATATGCGTATAATGCGCGCTCTTCGCGATCTGTCCGGCAAGCCGATCGGCGTCGTAGAAGGGGCGGAGATGCGCTGCCGCCGACAGCGAGAGATAATGTTCCCAGAAGGCGCTCGCGATCGCCTGCTCCCGGCCTTCGATCAGCCGCGCGATCTCGATCGTGGCCGGGCCGATCGCCCCGTCCCAGTCATAATCGGCAACCCGCTGTGCGACCGGGCGCGCCGCGCCGCTCCATCCGCCCAGGGTCTTTGCGCTGTCGTGCGCCATCCTCGGTCATCCTCCTGTTGCTCATGCAGCAACCTTGGCGACGAACTCGCCTGCGCTGTTCTTGAGCGTACCAAGCCTACCATCCAGTGAATCGAATCCCTGGCCGACGCGCTCGATCTCCGAGGCGACGGTTTCGGTATCCTCGCGGATCGCGGCAATCGTGTTCGACATGGAATCGGCGGCAAGCGCGGTTTCGTCGACCGCG
>CAISGR010000268.1 GCA_903884945.1 uncultured bacterium | reverse complement strand
TGGCCGGGCGCATGATCGCCGCCGCCGGCAGCCGCGGCGGGCAGAATCGCGGCGAGGGGTCAGTCCTGGGCGGCCTTGGCGACCTGATCGGCGGCAATCACTGAGGCGCGCGACGGCCGCTTCCGTCGCCGCATCGATCCGCGCCGTTCCGCAAGGGCGGCGAATGGTTGGGGCACTGGTCCTTCCCATGTCGTCCGTCGCGTGCAAGCATCGCGGCGCTATCACCGGCGGGGACTGTTGCATGATCCATCGACTTGCGGCCTGGGCCGCGCTTGGCGCGGCGACGCTGCTCGCGGGTTGCGTCCAGACGCCGCCGCTCGGCTATGACGTGCTCGCCGCGCGCTGCCCCGCGCTGACCGCGGCGGGGCCGGTCGAGGCAAGCAGGCCGATCTATTTCGTCGGTTCCAACCTGCCCGATTGCCGCGGCCCCGTGCCGTTGCTGACGGTCGGGCGTGGGACGCCCATGCCCTATGGCAGCCCGACCCCCTATGGCGGGCCGGTCCGCTATGGCGTCGCCACCGCGCCGACGGCACCGAAGCAGAAGCAGCCCGATCTCGCGCTGGTCGCCGCCGATGCGTGGCATGCGCGGCTGGCAAAGGACCTCGCCGCCTCGGGCGGGCGCCTCCTGCTCTTCGTCCATGGCTACAACAACTCGCCCTTTGCCGCGCTCGAGCGGGCCGATCTGATCGCGGCGGCGGCGCATTTCGACGGGCCGGTGGTCGCGTTCGTCTGGCCGTCACAGGCGTCCCTGACCAAATATACCTGGGACGAGGAAAATGCCCGCTGGACCCAGCCCTATGCCGACGCGCTGCTCGCCGACCTGGCCGGGTCGGCCAGGGACGTGCTGCTGGTGTCGCACAGCATGGGCAACCGGATCGCGATCGATGCCCTGCGCGCGCTGGAGCGGTCGTCGCCCGAGGCGGCGCGGCGCATCCATACTATGGTGCTGGCCGATCCGGATATCGATCGCGAGATGTTCGATCGCGACATTGCCGGCAGCCTTGTCGCGCCCGGTCGCTCGATCACGCTCTATGCGTCGGACCATGATCTGCCGCTGCGGAGCTCCAGGGTGGTGCACGGCGCCTTTCGCGTCGGGGATCTGCGCTGCGGCACCAAGGTCAAGGGCGCGCGCTGCTATGCAGCGCCGGTGAAGGGCATGGATATCGTCGACCTGTCGGACGTGTCGGCCACGCTGCTCGGCCATGCCGATTTCGTCGAGGGCCCGGCCGGCAATGCCGATCTGTGCCGCGTGCTGAATGGCAAGGCGGCGCGTGGCCGCGAGCCGGTGGCCAAGGGCGATGCGTATCTGCTCACGGCCGCGGCCGCGACGCGCGAGGACTGCCCGGAGGGAAAGAAGCGGCTGCAGCCCTGAGACGGTGCCGAGGCGCCGGGCTCAGGGCTGCGCCATCGCCGCGCTGCTCGTCCAGCCGGCCAGTTGCCCCAGGTAGACATCCGTGGCGGTGGCGAAGGCAGCGATGATCGCGCCGACGCGATTCTCGCTTGCCGGCGCGGTGGCCACGAAGCGGCGCACCGCCATCACGCGCCGATCCGTCGTGCTGATGAGGCGCGCTTCTCCCTCGATCCGGATGAGCGGCGCGGCTTCGGCCGGGGCGCCTTCGGCATAGGACGCCTCGAACGTGTCGATCGTCACTTGCAGCGCATGGTGTGCGGCCGATGGCTGGCGCGCGCTCGTCAGCAGGATGTCCGGCGCCTGCGCCGCGAAGATGCGCTCCATTTCCCGGGCGAAGAGATCCGGCGTCGGCGCCACCCAGCGTGCGTCCCGGATGTAGAGCGCCGCGCGCCCGCGCACGGTGAGCAGCCGGTCGCCATCGATTTCCGGGGCGAAGCGCACCGGCAGCAGCAGGATCGCCCGGCCCGGAACGGCATCGCGCGCCATCGCCGCCACGGGCGGCGGAGCCTGGCCATCGAGGCGATAGAGCTGCACCCGCTTCGCGCCGCCAAGCAGGGCATCCACGCAGCCGCCCAGCGACAGCGCGGCGGCAAGCAGGATCATGGGCCGTCCGCGGATCATTGGTGCACCTCCAGTTCCTTGCCGCCCTTCTTCCCCAGCGTCGCCCGTGGATCGCTGCGAACCTCCCGGACCAGGCGTCCGAGCGAATCGGCCGCGTCCTGGATGCTGATCATCGTGGCGTTGATGTTGGGAAGCGTGGTCGTCCCGAGCTCGCCGCTCTGCGTGTCCAGCCTGGCGAGCGTACCGCGGGCATCACGGATCGTCAGCTTCAGTTCGCTTGCCGCCGAGGAGATGTCGGCAAAGGCCCGCCGACCATCGCCATCGGCGATGACATGTACCGAGGCGGCGGCCGACTGGATGTCGGTCGCGGCGGCGTCGAGCTTGGCGAGCGCGGAAGAGGCCCGGGCGAACATCGCGCGATTGGCGGCCGCCTCATGCGTGGTGAGGCGGAGATCCGCGACCGCGGCGCTGAGATCGTCCAGCGTTCGATCGGAGAGCA
The DNA here is from genome assembly GCA_903884945.1 of uncultured bacterium. GTDB lineage: Bacteria > Pseudomonadota > Alphaproteobacteria > Sphingomonadales > Sphingomonadaceae > Sphingomonas. The sequence continues at coordinate 28,272 of CAISGR010000268.1, read as the reverse complement.
GGCGATTGACCCGGTCGAGGGCTTCCGTCGTCTTCTGCAGGATCTGGCCCCCGCCCTGGAGCAGTGCGGAGAGGGCGTTGGGCCTGGTGCGGATCACCGGGCGCGCATCATGGGAATATGCGCGCAACAGCGGATGCCCGGCCGATCCGGCATCGATCTGGATGATGTTGATACCGGAAATGCCCTGTCCCTCGGTGGTGGCGATCGAATCCACCCGCACCGGGGTTCCGGCCTTCACCCGCACATCGACCAGCACGCGGTTGGGATCGTGCTCGTCGAGCGCGATCTGCTCGATCTGGCCGACCTTGATGCCGTTGAACTGAACATCGCCGCCCTCGCTCAGGCCGCGCACCGGGCCGACGAAGATGATGCGATATTGATCGAAATGGCGATCGAACTCGCTCTGCCCCAGCCAGACGACGAAGATCATCGCCGCCACCAGGATCGCCATCGAGATCGCGCCGACCAGCGCATAATTGGCGTGGCGTTCCATCAGCGATGTCCCTCCGTCGCCGCGCGCCCGCGCGGCCCCTGGAAATAGTCGCGGATCCACGGATGCTGCGATGTCTCGAGCTCGGCGACGGGCGCGATGGCGATCACCTTGTGCTCCGCGATCACTGCCACCCGGTCGCAGATCGCGTGGAGCGTGGCGAGATCATGGGTGATGAGGAACACCGTCAGCCCCATTGCGTCGCGCAGGCTGCGGACCAGCTCGTCGAAGGCATTGGCGCCGATCGGATCGAGGCCGGATGTGGGTTCGTCGAGAAAGAGCAGTTCGGGATCCAGCGCGATCGCCCGGGCGATGCCCGCGCGTTTGCGCATGCCGCCCGAGAGCTCGGCCGGACGCAGCGCGCCGGCGTCGTCCGGCAGTCCGACCAGCTTGATCTTCAGCGCTGCGAGGTCGCGGACGAACCGCATCGGCAGGCTGGTATGTTCGAGGAAGGGCGCCTCGACATTCTCCTGCACCGTCAGAGACGAGAAGAGCGCGCCCTGCTGGAAGAGGACGCCGATCCGGCGCTCGATATCGATCTGGCTCGCGGGATCGCGCACGTCGCGCCCGAACACCAGGACTTCCCCCCTGTCGGGCTGTTTGAGGCCGAGCAGCGTGTTCAGCAGCACCGACTTGCCCGACCCGGAGCCGCCGACCACGCCCAATATCTCGCCATGCCGCACTTCCAGGTCGAGCCCGTCATGCACCACCTTGTCGCCAAAGCTCGTGCGCAGGCCATGCACGCTGATCGTGGGGCCGGGGGTGCCGGCGGCGATCACAGGTCCAGTTCCGTGAAGATCATCGCGAAGATCGCATCGAACATGATGATCAGGAAGATCGACTGAACCACTGCGGCGGTGACGTGCCGGCCGAGGCTCTCGGTGTTGCCTTCCACCATGAACCCCTGCCGGCAGCCGGTGGCGGCGATCACCACCGCGAGAAAGGGCGCCTTGCTCATGCCGATCCAGAAATGCGAGACCTCGACGGTCAGCAGCGTCTGGCTGACGAAGAAGGCCGGATTGATGTCGAGCGTCACCCAGCTCGCGAGCATCCCCCCGGCGACCCCGCCAATGTCGGAGCAGAAGGTCATCAGGGGCAGCATCAGCAGCGTGGCAAGCACGCGCGGCACGACCAGGGCATCGAACCGGTCGACGCCCATCACCTGCATCGCGTCGATCTCCTGGTTCATGCGCATCGCGCCGATTTCCGCCGCGAAGGACGACGCCGATCGGCCCGCGAGCAGCACGGCGGCAATGACCACCCCGAACTCGCGCAGCACGACCACGCCGACCATCTCGACCGTGAACACGGCCACGCCGAAGTCGGCCAGGATGTTGACCCCCACCAGCGCGATCACCGCGCCGATGAAGAACGTCATCGTCATGGTGATCGGTATGCCCTTGAGGCCCGCTTCCTCCATCGCGGCGACGAGCGGCGTCAGCCGCAGGCGCCGGGGATGCGCGATGGTGCGCGCCATCGCGACGATGGTCTGCCCGGCGAAATCCGCCAGGCGATAGGCCTCGATGGCCTCGGTGACGACGTTGCGGCCGATCCAGGTGAAGAACGCTGCCGCGTCGCGATGGGAACGGCGTCGACCGCCCGGTTTCGTCTCGAGCGCAGGCCGGACCAGTTCGGCGAGCCGGCGGAGGTCGTCGCGGTCGAACGCGCGCCGCGCCGCCGCCTCGCTGATCGCGCTCAGGATCGCATAGACGCCGGCGGTGTCGACGTGCCCGAGCTGCGACAGGTCGATTCTCTCGAACCGCGGTTGTTCGTCGATATGGCGCTGGAGCCGTGCAGGAACATCTCCGAGCGTCAGCGCGGTCCAGTCGCCCGCGATGATCAGCTCGATGCCATCCCGGTCGTCGCGCAGGGCATAGGCTGCGCGTTCCGGATCGCGCGTGCCGTCAGCGTCGGGTCCAATGACAGCCATCAACCGCGTCGGGACGACCGCGAAGCGGGGGCCGGTACGCCCTGCATCCCGTTTCCGTCCGCCCGACCGGCCGGGCCGGGCAAGGGGGGAATGCCGCTCCCGGGGCGGTGGCGCTTGACGGATGCGACCATGGCCGGCGCTCACATGAGCTTCAGATAGATCGCTACGCCGATCAGCGCCGCGACGAACAGGGCGAACATGATGAAGAACAGGATGTCCGGCAGGACGCCGATCTGCGGCTTGTCGTCCATCATGCATCTCCCATAGCTGCAGCAACGCTCTGCGCGATCGGCGGTGGACGCCATATCGGGAAGGTTACGGAGGGCGCGTTCGGGGCACGGCGCTCCCTTCAGGGTCGATCGCGCCCCCTGGTCCGGTCATGGCCGGTGTGACGGGCGCGGCGCGCGGCGCGATAGAAGAGCCGCTTGGTTCCTTCGGTCGCGGCGATATAGGCGGCGAGGATCGCGATCGCGACGCCGAGCAGCGACCACGGAATCGCGACCAGCCCGAACACCGCCTGGACCTTGCCGATATAGGGCAGGGCGAAGCAGCCCAGCGCGACCAGCCCGGTGCTCCACATCAGCAACGGGCTCGGGCGACTGGCAAAGGCGAAGCGGCGCGTGCGCAGCACCAGCACCACGGCAAGCTCGGTCAGCACCGAGAGCACGAACCACACCGTCTGGAACATGGCCTCGTCGGCGTGGAAGACGAGCAGGAGGGCAGCGAAGGTCAGCAGGTCGAAACAGGAACTGATCAGCCCGAACACGATCATGAACCGCGTCACCTGCCGCACGTCCCAGCGTTGCGGTGCGGCGATATGCTCGGGATCGACATTGTCGCTGGAGATGGCCAGCGACGGCAGGTCCGACAGGAAATTGTTGAGCAGGATCTGCTTGGGCAGCAGCGGCAGGAACGGCAGCAGGGGGGTCGCCAGCGCCATGCTGACCATGTTGCCGAAATTGGCGCTGGTGGTGATCGCGATATATTTGAGCGTGTTGGCGAAGGTACGCCGGCCGGCCACCACGCCCTGGCGCAGCACGTCGAGATCGCGGTGGAGCAGCACCACGTCAGCGCTCTCGCGCGCGACGTCGACTGCCTGGTCGACCGAGATGCCGACATCGGCGAGGTGCAGCGCGGGCGCATCGTTGATGCCGTCGCCGAGATAGCCGACCGCATGGCCCGCCCGCTGCAGCGCGCGGATGATACGCTCCTTCTGCTGCGGATCGATCTCGGCGAACACCGTGACGCGGGAGACGCGGGCGCGCAGCGCCTCGTCGGGCAGGTGCGCCACTTCCTCGCCCGTCAGCATGTTCTTCGTCTCGAGCCCGACACAGCGCGCGACATGCGCGGTGACATGGCGGTTGTCGCCGCTGATCACCTTCACGGCGATGCCCAGCCCGGCAAGGTCGCCGAGGGTCTTCTGCGCATCCGCCTTGGGCGGATCGAGGAACAGCATCAGGCCGGTGAACACCATGCCTGCCTCGTCGCCGCGCGAGACCGCCGCCGCGTCGAGCTGCCGCTCGGCGACCGCCAGCGCGCGGAAGCCGGCATCGCCCTTCGCCTGGAACAGCGTCTGGATGCGCTGCCGGGCCGCCGCGTCGAGCGGCTGGTCGCCATCCGCCGTGCGGATCTGCGTGCAGACCGCCAGCACGTCGCTGAACGCGCCCTTGGTGATCATGCGCCGCACGCCGGGCGCGGCCGGATCCTCGACCACGATGCTCAGCCGCCGCCGCATGAAATCATAGGGGATCTCGGCAACCTTGCGCCGGGCGCCGATCGCCAGGCCGGCCTGGCTGCCCGCGGCGACGATCGCCGCGTCGAGCGGGTTGGCGATGCCCGTCTCCAGCGCCGCGTTGAGGAAGCCCGCCTCGCGCACCGTGGGGGAGGGATCGCCATTCGGATCGAGCACGGCATCGAGCACGATCGCGCCTTCGGTGATCGTGCCGGTCTTGTCGGTGCACAGCACGTCCATGCTGCCGAGATTCTCGATTGCCTCCAGCCGGCGGACGATCACCCCGCCACGCGCCAGCTCGCGCGCGCCCGCGGCCAGCGTCACGCTGATGATCGCCGGCAGCAGCTCGGGCGACAGCCCCACCGCGAGGGCGACGGCGAAGAGCAGGGATTCGACCACCGGGCGGCCGAGCAGCTGGTTCACCGTCAGCACGGCCAGCACGATCACGATCATCACCCGCAACAGCATCGTGCCGAAGTGCCGGACCCCGCGGCCGAACTCGGTCTCCGGCGTCGCGGTGCGCAGCCGCGCGGCGATCTCGCCGAACTGGGTACGCGGGCCGGTTTCCACCACGAGCATCGTCGCGGTGCCGCTGCGCAGCGACGATCCCATGAACAGCGCGTTGGAGCGGCCCGCGATCGGCGTGTCCGCCGCCACGGTACCGGGCAGCTTGTCGACCGGCAGCGCCTCCCCGGTCAGCGAGGCTTCGGTGACGAGGCAGTCATTGGCGGCAAGCACCAGCCCGTCGGCGGGGATCAGGCTGCCGGCGGCGAGCAGGATCACGTCGCCGGGCACCAGTTCCTGCACCGGCACGATTGTCTCGGCGCCGCCGCGCAGCACGCGCACCTTGAGCGCCAGCCGCTCCTGCAGCGCGGCGATCGCGCGCGTCGCGCCATATTCCTGGTAGAAGCTCAGCCCGGCGCTCGCCCCGACGATGACGAAGATGATCGTGGCATCCAGCCAGTCGCCCAGTCCGAGCGAGATCGCGCCGCCGAACAGCAGGATCAGGGTCAGCGGGCTCTTGAACTGGCGCGCGAAAAGCATGAACGTCCTGTCGCGCCGCTCACCGCCGACCAGATTGGGCCCGGTTCGCCGCAGCCGCGCCGCCGCCTCCGCCGCATCGAGGCCGGCCGGCGATGTCTTCAGCGTCGCCAGCGCGGCGGCGGCCGGGGTGGACCAGAATGCGTCGGTCATCGGATCGCCTTTCGCCGGTGGCCGCGCAGCAGGACCAGGCCGGGCAGGAGGGGAAGCCAGAGCGTCAGGGTACGCAGCAACAGCGTGGCGGCGAGCGCCGCCTCCACCGGCACGCCTAGCACGCCGAGCATCGCGACGCAGCTTGCCTCGAAGCTGCCCAGGCCGAGCGGCAGCGGCGCGAGCGTCGCCGCGATCGATCCTGCCATCAGCGCGATGAAGGCAGTGCCCGGCAGCAGCGGCTGGCCGATCGCCAGCAGGCAGGCAGCGAGCGTCGCTGCATCGGCAATGAAGACGAGGCCATTCAGGCCGCCCACGGTCGCGATCAGCTGGCGGTCGGTCACCAGGTCGGCAGGCGCTTCGCCGACGATCTTGAGCAGCGCCGGGATCGGCGGGATATGTTCGAGCCACGCCGGCAGCGGCCGGCTCCCGCGGCGGCGCAGCCACAGGGCCAGCGCGGGAATTGCCAGCGCCACCAGCAGGAAGGTCGTGACGACACCGACCAGCAGCGGCGTCGCCGCGCGATCCAGCCACAATGTGACGAGCATGGCGACGGCGAGCAGGGCATAGGCGGCGTAGAAGCCGATCATCGAGACGAGCAGCGCGGCGACGGCGGTGCCGCGCGGCGTGCCGAGCCGGGTCAGCCGCTCCACCAGCAGCAGGTTGCCGCCCATCCCCGCGCTCGGGATCACCTGGTCGGCGAACAGCTTGGCGAAGGCGATCGGCAGCAGCCGCCGCAACGGCTGCGGTGCGCCGGCGCGCCGCAGGACGGTGCGCCAGCCCAGCGCCACGCTTCCATAGGTGCTGAGCTGGAGCAGGACGGCGACGATCAGCCAGCCGGGCCGGGCGCGGCGCGCCATCTCGGCGAAGCGTTCGAACTCGCCGAAATGCGTCACGGCCGCGAACAGCGCCGCCAGCGCGACGAGGCCGATCAACCAGCGGGCGAGCCGCGGCGACCGGCCGGACGGGGATGGCGATCGATGCTGCTTCGTGATGCCGGATCCTCCTCTTGCCGTCATGGACGCCGGATACGCGGTCACTGATGGCCGTCCCATCGGGGATATCACGGTGTCGCACAGGTTTTCCGCTGGTCCCGGGCCGGGGGGCGGATCCCCTCCGACAGCGATGAACACATGCTGCAAGGCCCATTCCGGACCCATTCACCGCACGGGTTCCAGAAAGGCACCAAGCCGGCACGGGCCCCTGTCCTTTTCGGGCAGCAACGCGCCCGCCCCTTTGAGGAGCCAATCATGAAATCCCTTTTGACCCGGGCGACCCTCGCCCTTGCCCTTGGTGCCACTGCGCTTACCGCATCCGTGCCTGCCTCGGCGCAGCGTTATGGCGGCGGGCATCGCGGCCATGACAATAGCGGCGTCGCGATCGTCGCCGGGATCGCCGGCCTCGCCATCGGCGCGGCCATTGCGAGCAGCGGCAACCACCGGCGCGATGGCTATTACGAGCAGGGCTATGACAATGGCCCGGGCTATGACCAGTATCGCTACGAGCAGTACCCGCAGGTCTATGACAATGGCTATTACCAGCAGGGCTATTACCAGCAGGGCTATTATGCCGATCGCGGCTATTATCGCGACGATCGCGGCCGCCACCATCACCGCGACCATGGCGATTACGATCGCGGCGACCGCGGCTATGGCCGCTACGAGCGCTGAGGCATGAGCTGCGCGGCGCGGAAACCCCGGGTTTCCGCGCCGTTGTTGTATCGGGGCCACAGGCGCGCATTTACCACCATTGCGGATATTGCGGGGCGCCGTGCCTTGGCATAGCCTTGGCGGGAGCGGGTCGGCGGTGTCGTTGCGGCATCGGAAATTAACCATAATCGGCCACGCTCGGGCAGGGGACGCGAACGGGCGCCCCGGGAGAGGGCATATCACCGGCTGGGGGGAAAGCCGTGGCGGATGCCGTACTCAAGCTTGCCTATGAAGTGTCCCGCGTCACCGAGGAAAAGGTCGCCCTGATCGAGGACGTGATGCGCCGCACCGGCGTGCTCGCGCTCAACGCGCGGCTCGAAGCGGCCCGCGCGGGCGAGGCGGGATCCGCCTTCTCGGTCGTCGCACAGGAAATGAACGGCGTCGCCAGCGATATCCGCAACATCGCGCGCCAGCTGCGCGAGGCGGTGGCGACCAATATCGAGCAGCTGCGCTGGGCCGGCTCCGAGATGCATTTCGCGCTGCGCGGCGAGCGGCTGGCCGATCTCGCGCTCAATGCGGTCGAGATCATGGACCGCAACCTCTATGAGCGCTCATGCGACATCCGCTGGTGGGCGACCGACATCGCGATGGTCGAGGCGCTGACTCATCCCGGCCCGGACAGCAGCGCCTATGCCCGCGAGCGGCTCGCCACGATCCTGCGCTCCTACACCGTCTATCTCGATCTCTGGATCGCCGACCGCGACGGCCGGGTCGTCGCGACCGGGCGGCCCGATCTCTATCGCGGCGCGATCGGCGTCGACGTGTCGGACGAGCCATGGTTCAGGCGCGGCCTGGGCTGTTCGAGTGGCGACGATTTCGCGGTGTGCGACATCGCGCGCAACCCGCATCTCGGTGGGGCGGCGGTCGCCACCTATTCAACCGCGATCCGCGCCGGCGGGCGCAGCGACGGCGAGCGGCTGGGCGTGATGGGCATCTTCTTCGACTGGGCGCCCCAGGCCGCCACGATCGTGCAGGGGCTGGCCCTGTCCGAGGAGGAGCGCAAGACGTCGCGGGTGATGCTGCTGAGCGCTGACCATCATGTGCTCGCCGCCTCGGACGGGCGCGACATCCTGACGGGCAAGGTCGTGCTGGAGACGGAGGGGCGCACGCGCGGCTGGTATCGCCGCGGCGGCAGCATCATCGCCTTCGCCCGGACCCCGGGCTACGAGACCTATCAGGGGCTCGGCTGGTATGGCTGCATCGAGGCGGCGGTCGATGCCGAATGGGATGAGGATGCCGGGCTCGGCACCCCGCGCGCGGCGCGCCCGGCCGGGGGCTAGGCCCGGACCTTGTTGGGCGCGGGGACGAAGCCGTAGATGCCTACCAGCGTCTCCAGCGTGCCGGCGTCGAGCGGCTCCTCGAAGGCGCAACCGGCGATATAGTCGTCCGACCACATCACTATCGCCCGGCGCGGTGGCTGGCCCGGCAGGGTGAGCAGGATGACGGCGCGGCACTGCAGCGCGGCATAGGTCTTCAGCCGCGCGCCCGAGAGCGAAAGGTCGCTCACCCGGCACAGGCTGCGGATGCCGTCGTCGCCGACCCGGCCCGGCATCTGCGTGTGGGAGCGGGGATGCTGCCGGCGCGACGGCATGGCCCCGGCGGATCGCCCGCGCTTCGACAATCCGATCTCTGCTGCGAACATGGTCGCTTCTCCCTCTTCACCGCAGTGCATGCGTGACGGCTAGGAGTTTGCGGCTAACAAGGTCTTTACCGTGCCGTGCGGCTATCCGTGGCGGGTAGCAGGGCGGCGCGCGCTCAGGCGAAGGCGATGAGCGCCGGGCGCGATCCGATGTAGCGGCTGGCGGGATCGTCGAACGGGAAGCCGCCAGGGCCGAGCCGTTCGAAGGCGCGCGCGACGCGGGAGACGACTGCCGCGCTGACCGCGCCGCCGGCCATGAGCGACGACTGATCGAGAAAGGCAGGCGCCCCGCGGACCCCGCCGTCGCGCATCACCAGCATGCCCCGCGCGACCGAGCGCTCGATCTGCCGTCGGACGGTGGTGTAGGGGATGAGCAGCCCGCGGGCGATCGGGCGCGGCGCGACCGATCGCCGCAACTGGTCGGGTGGTGGCGTATCCGCCGCGGCGTAGCGCAGCGCGAGGATGCGATCGAAGGTGATGTGGCGCACGCTCGCTGCGACGACTGCATTGACGACCACCATCTCGAGCCCCGAGCGATAGCCCTGGACGAGATATTCGTGCGCGGCGAGCATCAGGTCGAGCGCGGCCGCGATCGTCGCTTCCCGGCAATAGGGCACGCCGCCCCGGGGCGGCGGCACCGGTACGCCGAAGGTGCGCAGATCCTCGACCAGCCGGATCATGGTGTCATGCAGATCGACGAGCATTGCAGCGAGCGGGCCCCGCGCCAGGGCCTCCGGCCGCACCTCGACACCCCCCGGCCCGCGCCGGGCGACGCCGTCGTCGATCAGCGCGTTGACATGCCGCCGCGCGGTTTCGAAGGGCTGGCCGAGCGAGGCGGCGATCGCGTTGATGCTGATGCCGGAGGGCCGCTCTCCCGCTGCCGCCACGCCGGTGCAGGTCGCGCGGAAGGCAGCGCTCTCGCGCAGCACCATCAGCAGATAGACGACCCGGTCGAACGGCAGCGCGCGGCCGACATGGCCGTGCAGGCCGCGCGTCACCGCGACGCGGCAGTTCAGCAGTGCCTCGACCTGGATCCGGCCGACCAGCCGGCTGAAGGGGGCAGCGCTTTCGACGCTGCTAGCGGGCATACGACACGCGGACGTCACTCCGACCGGGGTGGAATAGGGGGGCATGATTAGCACTCGGCGGCCGGCTGGCGAGCCATTCTCGCGCGTGCGCCTCGGTGCGCTGCCCGGGTGCCTGTATTATGCCTCCGGCAGTCAGCTGAACTCGGCCGTGTCGGCCGCCCGCAGCGCGACGAAGGAATCGGGGTCGATGCCCTTCGCCGCAAGCCCGGCGGCGAGGCGCAGCGCCGGATCGTCCCGCGGCTCGTCGGTCAGCTTGAAGGTGCCCCAGTGCATGCCGATCGCGGCACGCGCATCGAGGTCGCGCATGATCTGGATGGCCTCTTCCGGATCGGTATGCTGTGCGGCCATGAACCAGCGGGGATCATAGGCGCCGATGGGGATCAGCGCGAGGTCAGGGGGGCCGAAGCGCGCGCGCATCGCCCGGAAGATATTGCCCGTGCCATATCCCGTGTCGCCGGCGAAATAGACGAGCCTTCCTCCCGCCCGCACCATGAAGCCGCCCCACAAGGCCATGCGCCGGTCCCGGATGCCGCGGGAGGACCAATGGGTGGCAGGCACGATATGCACCTCCGCCCCGGGCGCGATCTCGAAGTGATCGCCCCAGTCGCCCGCCGCTATCCGGGCGGCGGGGACATGGCGGCGCACGATGGTGTCGTTGCCGAGCGGGGTGACGATCAGCGGCGCGTGCCGCGCCTGCAGGGCCCGCAGCGTCGCGATGTCGAGATGGTCATAGTGATTGTGCGACAGCAGGATCGCATCGATCGGCGGGAGGTCTTCGATCCTCACCCCGGGCGCCGTGACGCGCCTGGGCCCCGCGAAATCGAGCGGGCTGGCGCGATCGGACCAGACCGGGTCGGTCAGGAGATTGAGGCCGGCGATCTGGATCAACAGCGTGGCGTGGCCGACCATCGTCACGCGCAGCCCCGCGACGCGGGCGTCGGGGACGACCGGGGCCACGCCGACCGAGGCGGGCCAGGGATTGTCGGGCACGGCGCGCTTCCAGCGGAGCACGTCGCTCAGGGTTCGGTCGGTTTCCGGTTCGCCCGGGTTGAAGAAGCGGTTGCCGTCGAAATGGTCGGTAACGGGGCCATTATAATAGGGATTGCCCGGCATTGCGGGGCGGCGCCCGGCGACGACCGCGATCTGCGTGGAATTGATGACGTGCCTGCCCGCCCGGCCGGAGAGCGCCGCTTCGACGAGCAACGCCGCGACGGTCGATGCGGGGCTGATGCGGGCGCCGGCGGGCAGGATCGGCGCCGCGATGCGCAGCAGCGGGCCAATGATCTGCTCGAGCGGCCGATATTCCGCGCGCTCTCCCCCGAGAAAGCCCGGGCGCACGATCGTCAGCGAGGGGAAATCGAGGCGATCGATGGCGTCTTCGAGTTCGCCCTTGGTGCGGGTGTAGCGAAACCGGGACCGCGCATTCGCCCCCATGGACGAGGTCAGGGCGAAGCATTGTGCGCCGCCCTCGCGCAGCAGCGTCGCGATGCGGAGCGCGTAATCATGGTCGATGGCGCGATACGCCGCGGCCGATCCGGCCTTCGCCCGCGTCGTCCCCAGCGCACAGATCGCGCTGTCGGTCGCCCACCAGTCGGCGTCGTGCGGCAGATCGGCGCTGTCCGCGATCGGGTTCAGCAGCTTCGCGTGCGGCGGAAGCGGCCGGCGCGTCGGCGCGACGACCCGGGTCACGCGCTCGTCCCCCAGCAACAGCTTCAGCGCCGCCGTGCCGACCAGACCGGTGGCGCCCGCCAGGAGAACCTTTGTCATCCCGCCCTATCTAGGCGCGGGCAGGCGGAGATATAAGGCTTGCCTGCGCGAAAGCGATGCGGCGGATGCGCCACGACGATGCCGATCCCCTCCAGGCGAGGACTGCCGGCTAGGGAGCTGTGCCATCACGCCAGGCATCGCGCTCGGCGAAGATGCGCGAGACCTCGGCCATGTTCTCGCTTCCCCAGGTGCACAGTGGCACGAGCGCTTCGGCGAGGCTGCGGCCGAGCGGGGTGAGCGCATAATCCACGCGGGGCGGGACTTCTCGATAGTCGGTGCGCTTGACGACATCGTCGGCCTCCAGCTCCTTCAGCTGCTGGATCAGCACCTTGTCGCTGACGCCGCGGACCGCCCGCTTCAGCGCGCCATAACGGTTCGGCCCCTGGAGCAGGAAATAGAGGATCAGCGGCTTCCACTTGCCCGAGATCAGGCGAAGCGTGGCGTCGAGGCCGCAGGAAAAGCCGGGGACAGGGGAAGGGGGCTCGGACATATTTGGGTACTTACCAAAAGGTGCATACTTGTCCACAGGTGGGTGCGCCGCCAGCTACGTGCAACTTCAATCAAGGAGCACGACATGAAGAGACTGGCAGGCAAGACGGCGGTGGTGACGGGTGGTGGCACCGGCATCGGGTTCGCCGCCGCGCGGCGTTTCATCGAGGAAGGCGCTTTCGTCTATATCTTCGGGCGGCGACAGGATGCGCTCGACGCGGCCGTGGCGGCGCTCGGGGAGAATGCGCGCGCGGTGCCGGGTTCGGTCGCTGATCTGGCCGATCTCGATCGGCTGTTCGGGGCGGTGAAGGCGGCGCGCGGCAGCCTGGACATTCTCTTCGCCAATGCCGGAACCGGAGCGCTGGCCCCCCTGGGCGAGATCACGCCGGGGCATTACGACCAGACGTTCGACGTCAACGTCAAGGGATTGCTCTTCACCGTCCAGAAGGGCCTGCCCCTGATGGGCGAGGGCGGCTCGATCATCCTCACCGGATCGAGCACCGGCGTGATGGGCACGCCGAGCTTCAGCGTCTACAGCGCCACCAAGGCCGCGGTCCGCAATTTCGCGCGCAGCTGGGCGCAGGACCTGCGCGGCACCGGCATTCGCGTCAACGTGCTGTCGCCCGGGCCCACGCGAACCGAGCTCGCATTGGACGTGGTTGGTGCCGAAGCCATGGACGCAATGGGTGCCGGCACGCCGATCGGGCGGCTCGGTGACCCTGCGGAGGTGGCCGCCGTGGCGGCCTTCCTCGCATCGGCGGACAGCAGCTTCATGACGGGAAGCGAAGTGTTCGTGGACGGCGGCGTCGCGCAGATCTGAAGACGGGGAGCGCGCGGGATAATGCCCGCGCGCTCCGGCGCCCGCGGTGCGCCCGGCCTCGCCCGGCGCCTTGACCCGATCTCGATAATGTATCATTAGAAGTTACATGATTCGCGACAGTCGATTATCGGGCGTGCTCCACGTCCTGCTCCACATGGCCGAGCATGACGGGCCGGTGACCTCCGCTGCGCTGGCCGTCGCGATGCGGACCAATCCCGTCGTGGTTCGCCGCACGATGGCCGGGCTTCGCGCGCAGGGCTATGTCGCGTCGACAAAGGGCCATGGCGGCGGTTGGACGCTCGCGCGGGACCTCGCGGCGATCACGCTCGGGGACGTCTATGAGGCGCTTGGGCGCCCGGCGCTGTTTGCGATCGGCAACCGGCGCGAGGCCCCCGATTGCCTGGTCGAGCAGGCGGTCAATGCAGCGCTCGACGACGCGCTCGACGAGGCCGAGGCCCTGCTGCTCGCGTCGTTCCACCGCGTCACGCTTGCCGCGCTGAGCGCGGATTTCCACGACCGCCTCAGCCGGCGGCCCCTTCCCGAGACGAGCGGAGCCGAGCATGCCCACTGATGCGCCGACCGGGCCGGACTATTTCCTCAAGCCCTTTTCCGATCCGGTGCATGTCGCCCGCTATGTCGAGGGGCCGCGACGCTTCGTGCCCGGCTTCGAGGCGCTGCACCGCATGACCGGGGTGCTGCTGGCCGAGCGGGCACCAGACGACGCGCGCGTGCTCGTCCTCGGCGCGGGCGGTGGCCTCGAGATGAAGGCGCTCGCCGACATGCAGGCCGGCTGGCGCTTCGTCGGCGTCGATCCCGCGGCGGAGATGCTGAAGCTGGCCGGGCGCACGCTCGGGCCTCACGCCGCGCGGGCCGACCTGATCGAGGGCTATATCGACGACGCACCGTCCGGCCCGTTCGACGCCGCGGTCTGCCTGCTGACGCTGCACTTTCTGGATCCGGTCGAACGCGAGCGCACCGTCCGGCAGATTCACCGGCGCCTCCGCCCCGGCGCGCCGTTCGTCGCCGCGCATGGCAGCTTCCCGCAAGGCGACCGCGCGCGCTGGCTCGACCGCTACATGAACTTCGCGATCGCCTCCGGCGCCGACCCCGGTCAGGCGCGGGGCGCGCGCACCGCTGTCGATGCAAGTGTCGCGATGCTCAGCCCCGAGGCCGACGAAGCCATCCTGCGCGCCGGCGGCTTCAGCGACGTGACGCAATTCTACGCTGCCTTCACCTGGCGCGGCTGGATCGCCCGTGCCTGATGCCGGCCCCCGGAACGGCGGGGGAAGATCGGGATAGTTCAGCCTGCGCCGTAGAGGGCGGAAGCGGGCATTGCCCGGCGCGCCTCGGTCAGCCATAATCGTGCAATGGGTGGAAGATCGGGCCGGATGGCCGGCATTCTGTTGATGTTGATGGCCATTTCCGCGCCGGCGCGGTCGGCCCCCGTGCAGGTTCCGTTCGACTTCTCCCGGTCGGAGATCGGCGTGGAGGTCATGATCAAGGGCACGCCGCTCTACGTCCTGATCGATACCGGCGTCGATCCCTCGGTCATCGACCGTTCGCGCGCCGAAGCGCTTGGCCTCGAGATCGACAAGGGTGACGGCGGCGAGGCCAGCGGCTTCGGCGAAGGCAAGGGCCAGGCGGTATTTCCCGCGAAGATTGCCGGATTGACGATCCAGGGGCGCGGCTACGGCTCGATCGACGCCGTTGCCTCGGACTTGAGCGCGCTTTCGACCCATTATGGGCGGAAGCTGGACGCTATCCTCGGCTATAGTTTCCTGTCCGACAAGATCGTGATGATCGACTATCCGCGCCGGAACCTGGCGATACTGGACGATGTCGCCGAAGCAGCGGCGATGACGGGTTCGTGCAGGACGCGATGGTCGACCGGGTTCGAGACGGTCGATGGCTTTCCGATCCTGCAGGACTTCAGGTTTGGCGCGCTCGCCGGGCCGATCAGCATCGATACCGGCGCGAACGGCGGCATCGGCCTGTATCAACAGGCGCTGGACCTGCCGGGTCTGCGCGACGCGCTGGTCGAGAAGGGGGCGATCGTCCACAACGGCGCGCGCGGCAGTTCGAAAGCGTCCGCATACACCATCGCCGCGCCGGTGGGCTTCGGCCCGTTCAGGCTGCCGGCTGGCCAGATCGCCTCGCTTCACCCCATTCGCGGATCCGCCGGCGGCCCGATCGCCAATATCGGCAATCCGCTGTTTGCGGCGATGAAGGTCAGGATGCTGCTCGATTACCGCGCCCGGACGATGACCTTCTACGGCGATTGCCGCTAGGCTAGCGCCGCCGCGATCGCCCGAGGAACGGGGCGGCCAGTGCGAGCAGCACGATCGCCACGATCAGCGCGAGCATGGCCGCCGCCAGATCGTCCTCGAGCAACCGGTCGAGCTGGCGCTGGAGCAATAGCAGCCCGGCGACGCCTGGGGGCAGGAAGACGGCGACCTGGCGCGCCGGTGCCCCGAGGCGATGGGCGGCGGGCGCGTCCGCGGGGCTGTCCGGGCCGAGCGGCGTCATATGTCCGTCGGCCGGAAGGCTGCCAGCCCGCGCGGATACCGTACGCGGCCACGGGCGAGCGTCGGCCGGCGGCGATTCCCGGACACGACGGCACGGCAGAAACGAAGCGGCCTGGCCGGCACGAGCTATTCCTTTCGGGGCGGGGGCGGCAGCACGCGCCCACCCCGCCGCCGGGGCGGCCGGGCGGGCGCGCGACGGCGGGGCCGGCCGATCGCTGCCGGACGATCAGAAGACGTGGCGGACGCCGATGGTGGCCGAAAGGGTGCTCAGCTTCGGCTCGAAGCTGGTCGCGACGCCGGCGCTCTCGCCGGCATATTTCAGCCCGCTCGTCTGCGCATAGCGGCCGCCGACCTCGATCGTCATCTTGCGCGAGACGCGCACGCCGATGCCGGCATCGGCGTGCCACATCAGGCCCCAGTCCTTGCCGGAAAAGCTGCTGCCGACGCCGGTCGCGCTGTTGACCCGCGACAGGTTCGCCTCGACCCGCGCCGCGCCGATACCGCCGCCGACATAGGGCACGATGATCTTGTGGACCGGGATATCGACATAGCCGGCGACCGTCATGCTGAAGGCGCGGCTGCGTCCGGCGCTGGTGAGGCCGCCGGTGTTGGCATCCTTCAGGTTCAGGTCGTTGCTGGTATAGCCGATCGTCTGCTCGACGCGGAACAGGCCGAAATCATAACCGCCGCCGATCTGGCCGGTGATGCCCGTCTTGTACTTGGTCTTGTCGTCGAACAGCGACGACAGCGGCACGGAGGACCCGTCGAATTTCTGTTCCGGGCTGATCGAGGCGCCGGCGCGGGCGACGGCGTAGATGCCCTTGACGGGGTCGTCCTGCGCCAGCGCGGGGGCCGCGAACGGGGTCGCAATCAAACCGAATAGCGCAAATCGGGCAAGTGAGCGTAGCATGCGAGAAACCTCCCAAAGCGCCGGTCACGATAACCGGCGTCGGGGCGGCAGATGGCGGGCGACGATGAACGCTCGCGGTGGATTCGATGGAGGTTCGATGGAGTCTGCCCTCCATCCTTCCTCAACATGCCGGGGCGATGGCGTGGATCGAAGGGAGTATTGATGAGCCGGATTCTGATCGTGGAGGACGAGCGCGAGATCGCCGAACTGCTGGCGGCCTATGTCGAGCGGGCCGGGTTCGAGGTGGCGCGCGCGACGACGGTGCAGGATGCCATCCGCGAGCATGCGCGCTTTCGCCCGGACCTGATGCTGCTCGATATCGGCCTGCCGGGGGGCGACGGGCTCGACGTGCTCACCACCATCCGGCGCCGGATCGACACGCCCGTGATCATGGTGACGGCGCTCGACGACGAAGTGACGAAATTGTCCTCGCTCCGGATCGGCGCCGACGATTATGTCGTGAAGCCGTTCAACCCGTCCGAGGTGGTCGAGCGGATCCGGGCGGTGCTGCGCCGGACCCAGGGCGCGACCGCGCGGCGGACGCTTTCGGTCGGCCGGCTGCTGATCGAGCTGGATGCGCGCGTGGTCACCTGCCGCGGCGACGACGACGCGGCGGAACCGGTACGCCTGCCGCTGACCCCCACCGAATATGAGATCCTCGCCCATATGGCGCGCCAGCCGCGCCGCGCCTTTTCGCGCACTGAACTGCTCGAGGCGGCATCGCCGGACAGCGAGGCCTATGACCGGGTGGTGGACAGCCACTTGTCGAAGCTGCGCCAGAAGCTCGCCGTGGCCGGCTGCGCCGACATGATCGAGCCGGTGCGCGGCCTGGGATATCGCCTGTGGCCGGCGTGATGAACCGCATCGTCACCCGCATGCTGATCCTCGCGGGCCTCACCACCATCATCACCATGACGGTGGGGCTCGTCGTCTATTACGGATCGGTCTATTATCATCTCGCCAGCGTCGCGGCGCACATGCCGCCCAGGGCGCGGGCCGAACTGCAATATCTGATCGACACCGGCCAGCGCGGCTCGGACCGCTATTTCCAGATCTATGACCGCTATGGTGGCGACGGGCCGAGCATCGGCGATATCGGCTTCATCGCCACGATCGGGCTGATCTCGACGATCGTCGGCGGCAGCGCGTCGATCGTGCTGGCGCGGCGCATCAGCCGGCCGATCACCGCGGTGGCGCGCGCGGCGGTGCAGGTCTCGGCCGGGGACCGGTCGGTCCGCGTGCCGCGGGGCGAGACATCGGGCGAGACGGGTGACCTGGTCGACAGCTTCAACCGGATGGCAGCCGACATCGAATCCTATGAGCGCGAACGCACGGTGCTGACCGCCGGCATCGCGCACGAGTTGCGCACGCCGCTGACCATCCTCAAGGGGCGGCTGCACGGCCTGACCGACGGGGTGATCGATCCCGCCACCGGCGAGGCCGACCGGCTGCTGCGCCAGGTGGAGCACCTCTCCCGGCTGGTCGACGATCTCCAGACGCTCGCCCATGCCGATGCGGGCGAACTGAGCCTCGACCTGCGCCAGCTCGACCTGGACAGCGTGCTGCGCACGGCGACGGGCGATCTCCGCGCGTCGGCGAGCGAGCGCGACGTCACGCTGGTCGAGACCTACCGGGCGGAGCGCGTGCTCGCCGATCCGGTGCGGATGACGCAGGTCTTCACCAACCTGCTGACCAACGCGATCAAGCACGCCCCGGCCGGCACGCCGGTGACGATCGCGATGACTCGGTCGGACGGCTTCGCGATCGTCAGCGTGCTCGACGAGGGCGACGGCTTTCCGCCCGAGGACGAGGCGCGGCTGTTCGTGCCCTTCTGGCGCGCGGGTGCGAACAAGCGCGCTGGCCGGCCTGGCAGCGGCGTCGGCCTGACGCTCGCCGCCAAGCTGGCCGAGGCGCATGGCGGGCGCATCGTCGCGCGCAACCGCACGGACCGCTCGGGCGCGAGCTTCTCGGTATGGATTCCCGTCGCGGCCGGGTGAGGGCGCCGAGGATGCCGGCCGCAGCGGGGCCGGCGTTTACTGGGCCTGTTCGAGCGCCCGCGCGAAGATCTCCGTCGCTTCGGGGCTGAAGCAGACGAAGGAGATCAGGTCGAACGCCGCCGGCGCCGCTGCGAGGCAGTCGTCCACCGTCCGCGTCGCGATGGCGGCTGCCTCGGGCATCGGGAAGCCATAGATGCCGGTCGAGATCGCCGGGAAGGCGATGCTGCGCAGGCCGTGGCGCTGCGCCAGCGCCAGCGCGGCGCGGTAGCAGCTCGCCAGCAGGTCCGGCTCGCCGTTGCCGCCGCCGCGCCAGACCGGGCCGACGGTGTGGATGATATGCCGTGCCGGCAGGCGATAGCCGCGCGTGATCTTTGCCTCGCCCGTCCGGCAGCCGCCGAGCAGGCGGCATTCGTGCAGCAGCTCCGGCCCGGCGGCGCGGTGGATCGCGCCGTCCACCCCGCCGCCGCCGAGCAGCGAACTGTTGGCGGCGTTGACGATCGCGTCATGCGCCAGCGTGGTGATGTCGCCGGTCAGCACCTCCCGGCGGGGCGCGCCGCGGATCATCGCGGCGCTGCGCCGAGGACGGCGCCCTGATAGGTCTCGATCACCTGGCTGAAGGGCGTGCCGTCGGGCAGGCGCAGGATCGCGCGGTGCTCGATCACCCGATCGGGAATGGCGAGGCGGCGGCCGGTGCCCGCGCGGTCGTGCCGGTCGGGCCAGTCATCGGGCAGGGGCGACCAGAGCAGCTTGGCCGACACGGTCTGCCGCCGGAAATGCAGCGCCTGCACTGCGCGCCCGAACGGCGTGTCGCTGCCGTCGAGCAGCGCGTTCATCTCCGGCGTGAGGCGGGCGGGAAGATACCAGTTGTCCGCCTCCGACAGGATGCGCGTGCCGCAGCGCAGCCGCACGCGTCGGTAGCGGATCGCGTCGCCGGCACCGGGCTGGAGCGCCGCGCGGACCTCGGGCGGGGCCGGCTTGTCCGCGCCCGTCACCCGGTCGGCAACGACATGGCTGCCGGGCGGGGCAAGATGGCGGCGTGCGCACCAGCTATCGAGCGTGAGCGTCGCGCTGTCATGGCCGAGCAGCTCGGCGTTGAGCGTCTGCAGCAGCGCGAGCGCCCCGAGCCTGGCGCGCGGCGTATCGGGCCACGGGCCGTCCGGGCGCGGGGCGGCGGGGGCAAGGGCGGCGAGGCAGGCGAGGCCGAGCACCGGCAGCGATCGGGGACGAAGGATCATGGTCACGCCGCTGCATAGCGCGGCTGGCGGCCGACGCCAGTCGCGCGATGGTGACTGCTACCGGGCCTGGTCACGCGCAAGCTGCTGGCTGCACAGGCCCGGCGGATGCCAGTCGTGGATCAGGGTCGTGGGCGGCTGATCGGCGCTGTGCAGGATCAGCGCGAAGCCGCGACGCGGATCCTTCCCGATCGCCATCAGCAGCATGGGCGGCCCCGCCTCGATGAGCAGGCTGTTGCCTGGGCCGCGACCCAATTTGATCCCGTCCGGGGTCTCCAGGCAGGTGTCACCGCTGACGGCGTAAAAGGCTTCCGGGCCGGAATGGACGTGGAGCGGCGCCGTCATGCCGGGGCTGAAGACCGACCGAAGATATTCGGCCGCATAGGCTGCTGCAGGCTGCACGGGCAGCGGGCCGATATCGGAGACATGCCGGCCCCGTGCCGGCCGCCAGGACTGGCGTTCGATGGTGAACAGCCAGATCGATCCGAACGCCTCCGCCACCGTGCTGGTCGCGATCGCGGCGCGCTCGGCGGCGTTCCGCGAATCGAACTGATCCAGGTGCCAGTAAAGCGGGCCGGGCGGCAGCGACGCCAATGGTTGTTTGGACAGGAGGCAGGCAGGCCCGACTGTCTCTTCGGTTCCGCAGGGCCGGGCCGTGGCCTGCCCCCATGCCGGCGAGACGAAGATCGTTGCGCCGAGCAGGATAAGGCTCAGAAGCAGCTTGTGCATGGCACGCCCTTTTACCGTTACGCTGAAATGCCATGACTGCATTTCAGCACTGCTTCAGCAAGGGCAAATGTCTCCCTTCCCGTCGAATCCGACTGCGGACGGATTCGTCGGCCAGTCGCAACCGCGCCCTGGGCGAGCGAGCGCTGCCTTCGGATTGCTTCGTCGGATATGGCTGTCCGAAAAGACGCGTGAAAGGAGCCGCAGAGGTGG
Organism: uncultured bacterium; assembly: GCA_903884945.1. Taxonomy (GTDB): domain Bacteria; phylum Pseudomonadota; class Alphaproteobacteria; order Sphingomonadales; family Sphingomonadaceae; genus Sphingomonas. Next base: position 7,814 of record CAISGR010000268.1, on the reverse strand, counting down.
ATCGAAATCGGGCGATCGCCGTTGTCCTTATTATCGCGCGCACGCACGCACGATGCTCCCTGCCGCCCGATCAGAAATGGCCGGGCGGCTTTTGCGTGGTACCCCGGCCGCGTCGCCGCCGCCGCGGCGGCGGATCCATGGACAGGGCGAGCATCAGCGCCACGATGCGGCTCTCGAGCTCCTCGTCCCGCGCCGCATAGGATCGGCGCAGCGCCGCGCGGGCATGGGCAAGTGCCTCGCGCTGGGCTGCGACGTGCGCCGGATCGGGCGCAGGTACAGGGGCGCGGGCGCGCCACCAGGCAATCAGGCGGCGCATCCAAGCTATCGGCCGGCGGGGATTGGCGGGAAGGCGAGGGTCTCGGGCGGAGCGCCCCGTGACGACATCCGGTGTGTGGCGAACGCCTGGGACGGGGCGTCGGCGGAGTCGGCGATCTCTGCGGTACCGGGCATCTCGGCGGCGGAACCGGGCAGCCGCGCGTAGAAGCGGTCCATGCCGGCGGTCGTATAGACGCTGGCGAGCATTCCGACCGAGACGCTCGCGCCGAGGCAGGCCGCCGCCAGGGCGATCCTCCTTCCGCTCGCATGTATCGCCATGGTCGTTCTCCCGACTGGTAGCTGGAAACGAGCGGATCGCCGGGCCGTTCCGCCACGCGCGCCGGTGGGCGGTGAAACGGGCCTGTGGCACGGCACCCGGCGAAAATCGGGCGCAAACGAAATCGCCCCGCCAGCGGGGGGCACTGGCGGGGCGCTCTTATCGTGAAGCGGCGTGAGGGGGGGGGCACATTGCCGCTTCGGAAGATAAAACGAGCTCCCGCGATATGGGTTCCATGCCCCATGATTTTTTTCTGCACTTGGCGAAGGCAAGGGTAGCAGCCGGGTCGTTGACAGATTCATAACTCTGTGATTATGGGTAATCCATTACTCAAGGGTTATCGATCATGCAGCCAATTCTGTCCGAAGCCCTGTTCCGCACGCTCGGCGATCCGACACGCCGCGCGCTGTTCGAGCGCCTGGCGCGGGATGGCGAGCAGAGCGTGCACGCGCTCACCGAGCAGGCGGGCGTGTCGCAGCCGATGGTCTCGCGGCATCTCGGCGCGCTCAGGGCGGCCGGGCTCGTCACCGATCGCCGGCAGGGCCGCGAGACGCATTACCGCGCCCGGCCCGAGGGGCTGGCGCCGCTGGTCGACTGGATGGCGCTCTATGGTGCCTTCTGGAACGAGCGTTTCGATGCGCTCGAAAACCTGCTCGGCCGGATGGACCAGTGAGGCCGGCCGAGGCCGGCGCGCTGCGGCCATGATGCTTCCTCGACCCAGACCAGGAGATTGCCGATGAACGAGGCCATTCCCGCCACCCGATCGATCGTCGTCGAACGCGCGCTCGCCTACCCGCCGGGCAAGGTGTGGCGCGCGCTGACGCAAGACTGGCTGATCGCCGACTGGTTGATGCAGAATGATTTCGTGCCGGAGCCGGGCCATCGCTTCACCTTCCGCACCGCGCCGATGCCGCACTGGAACGGCGTGGTCGAGGGCGAGGTGCTTGCGGTCGAACCGGAACGGCTGCTGACCTATCGCTGGGACGTGCCCGGCGAAGGCGGGGGGCTGCGCACCGTCGTTACCTGGACGCTGATCGCGCAGGGGCCGGGTGTGCTGCTGCGCATGGAGCAGGCCGGCTTCGCCGTCGGGCAGGAAGCCAATTTCCGCGGGGCCGAGTTCGGCTGGCAGCGCTTTATCACCGCGCTGGAGCGCGTCCTGGAGGAGAAAGCATGAGCGAGACCAAATCGATCGTCGTTGAGCGGCTGATGCCGCACCCGCCGGGCAAGATCTGGCGCGCGCTGACGCAGGACTGGCTGATCGCCGAATGGCTGATGCAGAATGATTTCGCGCCCACGCCCGGCCATCGCTTCACTTTCCGCGCCACCCCGGTGCCGGGCTGGTCGGGCATCACCCATTGCGAGGTGGTCGAGGTCGAGGAACCGCGCTTGCTCGCCTATCGCTGGGGCGACGGGAGCGAATCGGCAAGCGGGCTGAAGACGCTCGTCACCTGGACGCTGACGCCGCAGGCGGGCGGCACGCTGGTGCGGATGGAGCAAAGCGGCTTCCGGCCCGAGGACGAGGCGGGCTACAAGGGCATGGGCGGCGGCTGGCCGCGCATCCTTGCCCGGCTGGAGGAGATCAGCGGGCGGGACTGAGCGGCGAAGGGCCGCGGGCGATCCTGCCGGCCGGGAAATTTCCGGCGGCGGGATATGCTGTCCAGCTGCTTTCCTGCACCGTTACGCTGCTGCAACGGAAAAGCCGGCGCCAAAGGACAGGCGAGTGCGTCAAAGGATTGCCGTGATGTCGCGTACGTCATTCCCCGGATTTTCGTTGCCGCAAGCACTGTACAACTCCCGACCTTGATACCCGAATTGACGTTCTTTTTGCATTAGGGATTGTTTGTACTGGAAATTTCCCACGCGGGCGGCATTGTTCATGTGCATTCGCCGGGGTTCTCATGACGCATAAGATCGATCAGGGCCGCGATCCCGCGCTGCGCCGCATGGCGCCGCGATTCAAGGTGTTCCAGCCGGCGGCGCTCGCCTGGGACGGCGCCAGCCACCGGGCGCACATCCTCGACGTCTCGGCGCGGGGCGCGCGGCTCCACTGCGCCCAGATGCCGCCGCTCGGCACGTTCCTGGCACTGCGCTGCCGCGAGGTGACGGTGTGCGGCCGGATCGTCTGGAGCAAGGAAGATCGTTTCGGGGTGGAGTTCCAGATCCCGCTGCCCGACGGCGAGGTCCGCAGCATCATCGAGGGCGTAGCGGGATAGGCGCCGGTCAGCCGCGCGCCGCGCGGTGCGGCATCATGCGGATCAGCACCCGATCCTTCAGCACGACATGATGATACAGCGCCGCCGCGGCGTGGCCCAGCGCGACCACGATGATCGCCCAGCCGTTCAGCTCGTGCAATTCGCCGATCAATTCGTTCGTCGCCTTGGGAAAGGCTGCGAAGGGCGGCGGGAGCAACAGGCCGAAGAAGCTCATCGCTTCGCCCCCCGACCAGCGCAGCAGGAAGCCCAGCACGGCTTCCGCCACGAGCATCGCATAGAGCAGAAAGTGCACCGCCTTGGCCGCGAGGACCGACCAGCCCGATCCGATCGCCGGTACCTGGTGACCCGGGATCAGCCGCCACACGATCCGCCAGGCGATGATGATGGCGAGCAGGATGCCGAACGACATGTGCGCGACCACCATCAGGTGATGCTGCGGCCGCGGCACGAGTTCCCAGAGCTGCGCCAGGGCGAACTGGATCACGACCAGCGCCGCGGTTGCCCAATGCAGCATCGCCGCGGTCCGGTCGTAATAGGTGCCGTCGTCGCCCGCCGCGATCCGTGCGGCCTTGTCCAGGGCGCTCTCGTCATGCTCGGTCATCGCTTCGTCCCTTTCGTGCGTCCCGGTCTGCGCGCCTCCCGGACGCGAGAAGGACCTGAAGGATGCGCGCGCGCCTTGATCCGCGTCAAGCGCCGGACGCGTCGTCGCCGGGCAGGAACGGCGCGGGTGATGGCGCGTTGTGCGGGGATAGATAGGATATCAGAGGAGGATCGGCATGGCAGAGGTCAACAGCGACGAGAAAGTCGTCGTCGCACGGAGCAGTTTCAACGTCGCCAACATCATCATCGCGATCGCGGTGCTGCTCGCAGTGCTCGGGCTGCTGAAATATATCGGTGCATCGCCCTTCTGAAGACGTCGTCGGGTTATCCACAGGATTCGCGCCGCCCGTCCGGAACGGCACCGGGCGGGCGGGCGTTTCCCCGTCGCGAAAGCGAAAAGGGGAAGCGATGAACCATGTTCTTGCTGCCGCGCCTGCGGCCTTCAGGCTCCGTCCCGCATCCACCTGCCTGCGCAGCGCTGGCTCCGATGCCGGCGAAACGCTGTGCACCAGGCCGCGCGGCCATCTCGGGCCTTGCCGATATCTGCCCGCCCATATGGTCGAGCTCGCCCGCTAGCCGGTCGAGCGATCGTCCGCCTGCGCCGGTTGCGGGTGATGCGGCTCGAGGATCAGCGTGGATCCCTCGACCCGCCACGATTTGAGGCGGGAAAGGAAATTCATCCCCAGCACATCGGTGTCGCCGAACGCAGGGGAGACCACTACTGCCAGCCGCCGCGCGGTGATCGTGCCGAAGCGCAGCTCGTCGATCGTGCCGGTCTGCGCGCTCACGCTGCCATTGGCGGTACGCAGCACGATCGGGAAGGCCGGGTCGTCGACGGCGATGCCGGCCGCGGCCGCCGACTCGCTCGACAGCGCGGTCACGGTCGCGCCGCTGTCGACCAGCATCCGCCGCTCGATCCCGCCGATCCGGGCGCGCACCCAGAAATGGCCGTCCGGCGCCATGCGGATACGGACTTCCTTGCCCGCCACCGTCTGGCGGTCGAGATGGAGGAGCCCGGCCGCCCGGTCGATATATGGGCCGAGATAGGGATCGATCCGCCCGCGTTCGCCGACGAGAAACACCGCCAGCCCACCGAGCGCCGCCCAGATCGCCAGCGTTGTGACCAGCCGGACCAGCGGCACGCGCCGCGCGATCAGCGCTGCGACGATCAGGCCGGCCAGCAACAGATAGAGCGGCGCATGGGCGCCTGAAACCGGGTTCATCGCATCGTCTCTTGGTCCGCCCGTCCTGTGCAACAGCGGATATGTATGCAGGCTGACCGCCGGTGCCAGGGTCGCTCAGGCCGGCGGCTTCCGGCCCAGCCGCCGTTGGTTCTCGGTCGCGGTCGCATGGATCGGGGCGAGTGCCCGCCCACCGGCCGTTGCCGCCCGCACCGCCATGCGCGAGGCGCGGCGGCTGATCCGCTCGGCCCGTGCGCGCACCGGCACCGCGCCGGTCAGCATGGCGGCAAGGTCGCTGCCCTGGGCCAGCATGTCATGGTGCAGTCCGATCCAGTCGTCGAGCAGCGCCGCGCCGGCCTGGCCGAAGGCGGCCATCTTCTCGGGCACCATGCGGTTGAGCTCCGCGCTGTCGGCGCCGAGCGGGTTGCGCATCGCGGCGTCGATCGTGCGGCTGCGATGCCCGATCACCGCGTGGGAGGCGACGGCCGTTTCGCCGAGCGCGAGGCTGTTCTCCCACATCGCGGCGGCGATGCGCCAGGCGTCGGTCCAGTACATCTCGTTTTCCCCCGTCGCGCGGGCAAGGCCGGCGACTCGAATGATGGTGCCGGTGCGCTATGCACCGAAGCCCCCAACGCGCGAAGGGCCTTGTCGGCGCCGAAGGGCAATCCGTGAATTTGCTGATTGCCCCGCCTTTCAGGACAACATAGATCAGGTGATCGCTTGCTAGCATGTGAGGCGCCAGCGACTGAGAGCCATCGTGCTCCCGCCTTCTGGTCGGAGTCGCTTATGCCTCGCTATTTCTTCGATATTGTCGATGGGCAGGATTTGCCCGACCCGGAGGGCTCAGTGCATTCTGATCTCGCCGCCGCGCGAATCGAGGCGATCCGCTATTCGGCTGAGGTGCTGAAGGAGATGCCGGAGCGCTTCTGGGAGTGCGAACGTTGGGTCATGACGGTTTCCGACGCGCGCCGGAGCCCGTTGTTCACCCTGCATTTCCATGCCGAAATGGCTGGTTAGAATGCGCCGCACAGTCATGCTACAAATGGACAGCAGGGCTTCGCGCCGAAGAAGCGGGTGACCGGGATGCGGGCTGGCGCCAACCTGCAGGCAGGAGGCGGGATCATGGCGATGGAAAAGCTGCTTCCAGGCTCGGGGATAGCCCGGCAGCGCACCGCCGCGCGCCTTGCTACCGGCGTGGCCGCAGTCGGAATGGCGCCATGACCAGCCCGATCCGCAGCCTCGAGGACGCGAACATCCTTGCCCAGGCGATCGTCAACACCATTCCCGAGCCGTTCCTCGTGCTCGACCAGGGCTTCCGGGTATTGTCGGCCAGCCGCTCCTTCTACGATGTCTTCAAGGTCGATGCCGCAAGCACCCAGGGCTGCCTGCTGTTCGCGCTCGGCAACGGCCAGTGGAACATCCCGCAGCTGCGCCACCTGCTCGAAACGATCATTCCGGACCGTGTCGCGATGGACAATTTCGAGGTGGACTATGATTTTCCGGTCATCGGCCACCGGATCATGCTGCTGAACGCGCGCAAGGTCATCTACGACGACAGCCCCGACGTCACGATCCTGCTCGCCTTTCGCGACGTGACCGAACGGCGCGGCGTCGAGCGCGACCTCGCGACCCTGCTCGGCCATACCGAGGAACTGCTGCGCCAGAAGCAGGTGCTGCTGCAGGAGATGCAGCACCGCGTCGCCAACAGCCTGCAGATCATCGCGAGCATCCTGCTGCTCAAGGCGCGCGCCGTCTCGTCGGAAGAAACGCGCTTCCACCTCAAGGATGCGCACCAGCGCGTCATGTCGGTTGCCGCCGTGCAGCAATATCTCAACGCAGTCGACGGGCTGGACCAGATCGAGGTGCACAACTACCTCGACAAATTATGCGCCGGCCTCGGCGCCTCGATGGTCGGCGAGAACAATCCGATCGCGATCAGCGTGCGGGCGGATGAGAGCATGGTGCTGTCCTCCACCGCCGTCAGCCTCGGCCTGATGGTGACCGAACTGGTCATCAACGCGATCAAATATGCCTTCCCCGCCGTCCGGCCGGGCGCGGCGATCCTCGTCACCTATGAAGTCGACGGTGCCGACTGGAAGCTCACCGTATCCGACAACGGCATCGGCAAGACGGAGACGGACGCTTCGCCGGGCGAGCCGGGCCTCGGCACCAGCATCATCGACGCGCTGGCGCGTCAGCTCGGCGCCCGGGTCGAGCGCACGACGGACGCGGCCGGGATGAAGATCTCGATCACCCGCGCGACCTTCGCGTCGCACATGCCCCGCGCCGCCTGAGCGGCGCGCCTTTCGGGGGCGCCATCCGGAACTTGCGCCGCGGCAGCTCGTTTCGAAACCAGGACAAGCCGCCGGTTCGAACAGCCGGCGCTCATTTCTCGCAAAGGACGCCGCCATGCTCGGAACTATCGCCATCATCCTCGTCGTGCTCTGGCTGCTCGGTTTCTTCGCCTTTCATGTGGCGGGCGGGCTGATCCACCTGCTGCTGGTAATCGCGGTCGTGATGATCGTGCTGCAGTTCATCACCGGCCGCCGGACCGTCTAGCGGCGTCGAAGCGAACGGTGACGATGCGCCGATTCAGTCAGCGCTGAAGCGGCTCCAGCCCTAAATTCGCGTCCACCCGGGCCGGGACGGGGCGATGTGCTCCCCTGCGCGGCAGCGCGATCCGCGGCTTCGATCACGCCACCGGATCGCTGTCGCCCGCGTCCTGTCGGCCGGTATCGGTCAGCGGCCTCGCCTCCGCCCAGCCAAGCAGGGCGTCCAGCGCCGGACATAAGGAACGCCCCCAGTCCGTCAGCCCATATTCCACTTTCGGCGGGACCTGGTGGTGGACGAGCCGGGTGACGATCCCGTACCGTTCCAGCTGACGCAGCTGCTGGATCAGCATCTTTTGCGAAATGGCCGGGATCGCCTTTTCCAGATCGGAAAAGCGAAGCATTTGTCCGCCGAACAGGTGGAAGAGGATCACGAGCTTCCAGCGGCCCTCCAGCATCCGGATCGCTTCCTCCACGCCCAGCGCAGCGGAGAGCGGCGTGTGCTGCACCGGCTTACCTTGAGGTAAGTACCCGACTTTTTCGTGCGTTCTTGTCATGGGCGCCGGTTAACGCGATCTCCGCGGCTCCACAATGCGGAGACATTTGATGACTGACTGGCTTGATCTTGCGGGGCGTCGCGCCTTTCTGAGTGGCGGCACCAGGGGGATCGGCGCTGCGG
>CAISGR010000267.1 GCA_903884945.1 uncultured bacterium | reverse complement strand
GGCCCCGGCCTGAGCCTGATCGAGCCGGGCCTTCGCATAGACTCCATTGTCATAGAGATAGCGGATTCGACCCAGATCCGCCTGGGCCTGCACCGCCTGTGCTTCGGCCGCGGCGGCCTGGGCGCCATAAGCGCCGCCTTCATACGCCAGTCGCGTGTCGACGATGCGGCCGATCACCTGCCCCTTGCGAACCATGTCGCCCCTGCGCACGCTGAGGCTCTCCAGAACGCCGGGGATGCGCGCACGTGCATCGGCGCGATCCGTCGTGGTGATCTCAGCCCCCACATCCTTCCACTCGGTCGTCTCGACCGACCGGACGACGAGCCGCGGGCCGGCAGGCCTCGTCACGCCGGCGGTATCCGCGGGCTCCTTGCCCCCGCAGCCGGCAAGCGAAAGCGCCGCCATCAGGGCGAGGAACGCTGGGGTGGGACGTCTGACCATCGTCGATCCTTACCGGCCGAAAGCGATGGGCAGTTTCGCACGCTGCCAGGCGGAAAACCCTCCGTTTAAATGCGTATCGACCGGAACGCCCGCCTTCGCACATTGTGCGAGGGCCATAGCCGAACGTCGGCCGGCGGCGCAGTTCAGGACCAGTAGCTTACCGTTCGCCTCGGGCAGGAGGTCAGGATCGAATCGCGACAAGGGAAGATTTGCAGCCCCCGGGATGTGCCCGGCGGCAAATTCGTCGGGCTCACGCACGTCGACGACCATAGCCGCATCATTCTCCAGCAGCCGCTTGAGGTCGCTGACCCCGATCTCCCGAGCGGCCGCCTGCTTTCCGAAACCGAACATCGCCAAAGCCTTTCAATTTAATGATTGCGTGTATCGTGTAATTGTAATATTCGTCAAGCACAATCAGTTGGAGAGAGGCCGAAAGATGGCTCAGTCACAAATCATCGTGTTGGGCGCCGGACTGGGTGGCACGATCGCCGCCTATGAGATCCGCGCCGCCCTCAAGGGGAAGGCCGACGTCACGGTCGTCTCCAGCTCGGAGGATTACTGGTTCGTTCCCTCGAACCCTTGGGTTGCTGTTGGCTGGCGCGAACCCGAGGCGATCAGGGTTCACCTGCCCCCGGTGATGGCAAAGCATGGCATCGGCTTCACCGCAGTCGGTGCGGCCCGCGTCCATCCGAAGGAAAACCGCCTTGAACTCAATGACGGCGCGTCACTCAATTACGACTATCTCGTAATTGCAACCGGCCCGGATCTCGCCTTCGACGAGATTCCGGGCTTCGGCCCGGGCGCCAACACCCTGTCGATCTGCCAGACCGATCACGCCGCCCATACTTTCACCCGCTTCGAGGAGCTGTGTGCCGATCCGAAGCCGATCGTCGTTGGCGCGGTGCAGGGCGCCTCCTGCTACGGCCCCGCTTACGAATTCGCGATGACGCTCGACACCGAGCTCAAGCGCCGCAAGATTCGCGACCGCGTGCCGATCACCTTCGTCACGCCCGAACCCTATATCGGCCATCTGGGTCTCGACGGTGTCGGCGACACCAAGGGGCTGCTCGAAAGCGAGATGCGCAACCGCCACATCAAGTGGATCACCAACGCGAAGGTCACCAGCGTCGATCCCGGCATGATGCATGTCGAAGAGGTCGACGAGGACGGCAAGACCAAGCGTATTCACGATCTGCCGTTCGGTTTCTCGATGCTGCTTCCCGCCTTTCGGGGCGTGCCGGCGGTGCACGGAATCGAGGGCCTGACTAATCCGCGCGGCTTCATCCTGATCGACAAGCACCAGCGCAACCCGGCTTTCCCCAACATCTTCGCCCTCGGCGTCTGCGTCGCCATCCCGCCGGTCGGCGCCACCCCCCTCCCCGTCGGTGTGCCCAAGACCGGGTTCATGATCGAAAGCATGGTCACCGCCGTCGCGAAGAACCTGCGCGAACTCCACACGGGCGGCGAAGCAAGGCATGAGGCGACCTGGAATGCGATCTGCCTCGCCGATTTCGGCGATGGCGGCGTTGCGTTCGTCGCCGAGCCGCAGATTCCGCCGCGCAACGTCAACTGGTCGTCGGAGGGTAAATGGGTACACCTCGCGAAGATCGGCTTCGAGAAATATTTCCTGCGCAAGATTCGCAAGGGGGAGAGCGAGCCCTTCTACGAGAAGCTCGCGCTCCACGTCCTCGGCGTGAAGAAACTGCGTTTCTGAGCCACCATTCCACGGGAGACAATGCCATGAACCTCGATAGAGCCGTGCTGGCCTTTGCCGGCCTCGTCGTCCTCGCCGGGTCCATCCTGTCGGTGACCGTCAATCCGTGGTGGATCGCCTTGTCGATCTTCGCCGGGGCCAACATGCTACAGGCGAGCATCACCGGTTTCTGCCCGGCCGCGATGGTCTTCAGGTCGTTCGGGATACGCCCCGGCACCGCGTTCCACTGATCCCGACCGATGATCGTTCGCCACCTGTTTCCGGCCGCCGGACTGGCGCTGCTCGCGGTATCGCCCGCTTCCGCCCAGACGCTCGACGATGTGATCGCGGCAGCCATGGCCCATTCGCCGCAACTCGCGGCCGCCCGGGCGCGCGAGACTGCCGCCGAGGCGAGGCTGGACGGCGCGCGCGCCGAGCGCGGCCCGTCGCTGCGGGTCGAAGGGCAGATCGGCGCAGGTCGCCTCGACCCGCAGGGCTATTTCGGATTGTCGGCTGACAATGTGACGCCGCGCTCCGCCCAGGCGGTCGCCGAGCTCCCGCTCTGGACCGGTGGACGGATCAGGGCAGCCGAGCGTCAGGCCGGCGGCGGGCGCGATATCGCGCGGCTGGAAACCGCTGCGCTGATGCTCGACCTGCGGGTCCAGGTAACCCAGGCCTATGCGAGCGCGCTCGCCGCCCACCAGCTGGTCCAGCGCTACGAGCACTTGCAAGCCTCGCTCGATGAAGTCGTCCGCCAGGCGGGGCTCCGCTTCAAGGCGGGCGAAGGCACCAGCACGGAGACGGCGCAGGCGCAGGCGCGCCGCGCCGAAGCGGCGGCTGGCCTCGCCCAGGCGCAGGGCCAGGTCGCAACGGCGAATGCGCGGCTGCTCGCCCTCACGGGTATCAGCGTTGCTTCGCCCGCCGGGCTGCCGGGGCCGCCGGCGACGCCGCTCACCGCCGACGACGCAGTCAATCGCGCCATCGCTGGCAACCCGCGGCTCAAGCAGGCAAGGCAGGCGACTGATGTGGCGCAAGGTCGCGTCGACGCCGCACGGGCCGAACGAATGCCGACGATCGGCGCTTTTGCGGAAGCAGCCACGGTGCGCGACCAGTTCTTCCCCGGCTACAAGGCCGATTCCGCGACGGTCGGTCTGCGGGGGCGGTGGACGCTGTTCTCAGGTGGCCGCAATGCCGCCGGCATTCGCGCTGCCAGCGCCGACATGACCGCCACCGAGGCAGACGCGCGCGGCGTGCGCCTGGCGGTCGAAGAGCAGGCGATCGAAGCTTTCGAGGCGGTACGCACGGCACGAGCCGTGTTCGACGCCGCTCAGGCGCGCGTCGCCGCGACTGAAGCAGCCCTTGGCGGAACGCGGCTCGAGGTGAAGGTCGGCGCCAAGCCGCAGCTCGCCCTGCTCGACGCGGAACGCGAGGCGATCGAAGCGGACAGCATGCGGATCAGCGCCGAGGGTCAGTTGCTCGTCTCCAGCTATCGCCTGCGCGCCATCGCCGGCATGGACTGATCCCGAAAGCAACTGCTGCCCGACGCATCTGGCAGGCCGCGCACTGCAGCGTTGTTGCCGGCACATCATGCCACTATCTCGCCATCATGGCGCGCATCCTGGTCATCGAGGACGATACAACAACCGCGGCGGAAATCGCCGTCGAATTGGGGACCCACGGCCACGAGGCCGTCCAGAGCCATGATGGCGATGACGGGCTGCACCGGGCGACCCAGGAACATTTTGACGTCATTACGCTCGATCGGATGCTTCCCGGCCTGGACGGCCTGAGTATCGTGGCGCGGTTGCGCGAACGGCGGATCGCGGCGCCGGTACTGATGATCAGCGCCCTGAGCGATGTCGATGACCGCATTGCGGGCCTGCGCGCCGGCGGCGATGATTACCTGGTCAAGCCCTTTGCCCCGGGCGAGATGGCTACCCGCGTGGAGGTCCTGCTGCGCCGCGCGGCATCGTCGGGCCGCGAGACGATGCTGGTGCTCGGCGCGCTGCGCCTCGACCTGATCCACCGTCAGGTCTCGATCGACGGGGAGGTGGTGAAGCTGCTCCACATGGAGTTCCGCCTGCTCGAATTCCTAGCGCGCCACCCCGGCCAGGTGATGAGCCGGCGGATCATTTTCGAGCAGGTCTGGGGCTATTATTTCGATCCCGGCGCGAATCTGATCAACGTGCATATCGCCAGGCTGCGACGCAAGCTGGACCGACCGGGCCGACCATCGGTCATCGCTACGATCAAGGGCGAGGGCTATCGGCTCGATGCTGTCTGACCGGCTGCGCTTTCGCGATATCCGCCGCACCAGCGCCTTTCGGCTGACGATCATCCTTGGATCGCTTTTCCTGATCGGCATCATCCTGCAGCTGGGCCTGATTTACGGGCTCACCGCGCGCGAACTGACTGCGCGCAGCGATCGGATCCTCCGTGACCAGGCCAGGCAATGGCTCGCTGTGCCGGCGGCTGCCCTACCCGCGCGCATCGTCACGGACATCGGGCGCGGCGACCGCGATCTCAACTATGGCGCGCTGTTCGGGAAGGACGGTTCTCGGATTGCGGGCAATATCGACCATCGGGTCGATATCCGCAGCGACCACCCGATCGATGCGGAGGCGAAAGGCGCACCAGGTCCGATCCGCCTGCTTTCGATGCCCACTCCTGCAGGCGAGACGATCCTCGTCGGGCGTGACATCAGCCAGATCCACGACCTTAGGGAGCGGATCCTGATCATCCTCATCACCAGCGGCGGCGCGACGGCGATCGGCATGGCGCTCGTTGCCTTCGCGCTGAGTGCAGAGCCGCTTCGCCGGGTGCGCAACCTCCAGCGTTCGGCGCGCGACATCGCAAGCGGCAGGCTCGATGTGCGGATGCCGATCGCCGGCCGCCGCGACGAGCTCGATCAGTTCGCGACGACCGTGAACGTAATGGTCGACGACGTCGCGCGGCTCATGGATCAGGTCAAGGGTGTGACTGACGCGATCGCGCATGATCTGCGCTCCCCCCTCACCCGCGTGCGCGCCCAACTCCACCGCGCCCGGCAGTTTCCCGATGCGCCGCGGAATGTATCCGACCTCCTCCGTCAGGCCGAAGCTGATCTCGATCTCGCACTCGATCGCTTCGCCGCCCTGCTGCGCATCTCCGAGATTGAGGCCGGCGCGCGACGAGCCGCGTTCGCGCCGACTGATCTCGCCGCGCTGCTTGGCGACGTGGTCGCCTTGTACGAGCCCCTTGCCGAAGAGCGCGGCATCGCGTTGACGCTCTCCGTCAAGGCGATGCCGGTCCTGGCGGACAGGAAGCTGTTGTTCGAGGCGATCAGCAACCTCGTCGACAATGCGATCAAATTCGGCCGGTCACGGGTGTCGATAACGGTACGGCAAAGTGGGCGGGAGTTGCTGCTCGAAGTGCGCGACGATGGCCCGGGCATTCCCCAGGAGGAGCGCGAGGCAGTCCTGCGGCGCTTTCATCGTGGCGCGAAAGCGGCGGGTTATCCCGGCACCGGGCTCGGCCTCAGCATTGTCGCCGCGATCCTCCACCTGCACGGTTTCGAACTTGAGCTGGTGGGAGGTCGCCCGGGCCTTATCGCACGTTTCCGCATAGCGCCCGCTGGCGTTCCAGCCCGTCCAAGGTGAATTTCATTTAACTTGGCGGGGGCGCCAAACCGATCGAAGGGGAGCGCGTCAATGGTGCGCCGCACAAGGCCCCCCTTCCCCGGACCGCCCGGCAGCGGCCGCCATTGGCACCCCGGGACAACCAACGGTGCCAGATGCTCCAGCTCGTCAAACTTGCGCTCAGCAAACCCTATACCTTTGTCGTGCTGGCGATCCTCATCCTGATCGGCGGGACGATCGCCTGGTTCGATACCGCGACCGATATCTTTCCCGACATCAAGATCCCGGTGATCGCAGCGGTATGGACCTATCGTGGCCTGCCACCGCAGGACATGGCCGGACGCGTCGTCTATTATTACGAGCGACAGCTATCGACTACGGTCAACGATATCGACCATATCGAAAGTCAGTCGCTCTCGGGCGTTGGCATCGTGAAGATATTCTTCCGTCCCGGCGTCGATATCCGCACCGCCACCGCGCAGGTGACCTCGGTGTCGCAGACCGTGCTCAAGCAGATGCCCCCTGGCATCACCCCGCCCCTGATCCTCAACTACACCGCCTCCACCGTCCCGATCCTGCAGCTCGCCTTGTCGTCGAAGGATCTCTCGGAGCAGAAGATCTTCGATCTCGGCCAGAATTTCATCCGTCCATCGCTCGCCTCCGTGCAAGGTGCCGCGATCCCGTCGCCTTATGGCGGCAAGGAACGCCAGATCCAGATCGATCTCGACCCTGCGGCGCTCCAGGCGCGACACCTGTCGGCCAGCGATGTCGGCGCCGCGCTCGCCGCGCAGAACCAGATCGTGCCGGCGGGCACGACCAAGATCGGGCAATATGAATATAACATTCGGCTCAACAACAGCCCGGAAGTGATCGACCAGCTCAACGACCTGCCGATCAGGACGATCGAGGGTGGCACTGTCTTCATGCGCGACGTGGCGCATGTCCGCGACGGCTCGCCCCCGCAACGGAACGTCGTGCGCGTCGATGGCGGCCGCGCGGTTCTGATGACCGTGCTCAAGAGCGGCTCGGCCTCGACCATCGCGATCGTCGACCAGGTCAAGGCGTTGCTGCCCAAGCTCAAGGAAACGCTGCCGCCCAGCCTCAACGTCGCCGCGCTTGCCGACCAGTCGCTCTTCGTCAAGGCAGCGGTGTCGGGGGTAGTCCGCGAAGGGGTGATCGCGGCCACGCTCACCTCGCTGATGATATTGCTGTTCCTCGGATCGTGGCGCTCGACCCTGATCATCGCCGCCTCGATCCCGCTCGCGATCCTGGCGGCGGTGGCGGCGCTGGCCATCTCGGGCGAGACGCTCAACATCATGACGCTCGGCGGTCTCGCGCTCGCGGTGGGCATTCTCGTCGACGACGCGACGGTCACGATCGAGAACATCAACTGGCATCTCGAACAGGGCAAGACGGTCAGCCGCGCGATCCTCGATGGCGCAGAACAGATCGTGCAGCCAGCGTTCGTCTCGCTGCTGTGCATCTGCATTGCCTTCGTCCCGATGTTCTTCCTGCCCGGCATCGCCGGCTTTTTGTTCGCCCCGATGGCCAAGGCAGTTGTCTTCGCGATGATCGCTTCGTTCGTTCTGTCGCGAACCCTGGTGCCGACAATGGGCAATTACCTGTTGCGCGACCATGCGACCGAATTCACCGCGGCACAGATGCTGAGCCACGATGCCGGTGCTGGCAGGCCGAAAACCCGCAATCCGCTGCGCCGCTTCCAGCATGGGTTCGAGCGGCGCTTCGAACAGGTGCGCGATTATTACGTGGCGCTGCTCGGCTTTGCGATCACGAAGCGCAAGCGCTTCATCCCCGGGTTCCTCGCCGTCGTACTGCTGTCATTTGCGCTGATCCCGATGCTCGGGCGCAACTTCTTCCCGACGGTGGATGCGGGCCAGATCAATCTCCACGTCCGCGCGCCCGTCGGTACGCGGATCGAGGAAACCGCCGCCCTGTTCGACCATATCGAGGACAGCATCCGCGCCGCGATCCCGCACGACCAACTCGCCTCGATCGTCGACAATATCGGCTTGCCCGTCAGCGGCATCAACCGCGCCTATTCGAACACCGGCGGGGTCGGCCCGCAGGACGGCGACATTCTGATCACGCTGAACAAGGGTCACGCGCCGACCGCAGGATATCTGAGAGATTTGCGCAAGAAGCTGCCCGATGCGTTCCCGGGTTCGACCTTCTCGTTCCTGCCCGCCGACATCATCAGCCAGATCCTCAATTTCGGGGCGCCCGCGCCCGTCGACGTGATGGTCACGGGCCCGGACATCAAGGCGAACGAGACTTATGCGCATGAGTTGGTCGCCCGGATGCAGCATATCGCCGGCATCGCCGATGTGCGCCTTCAACAGGCCAACGACTATCCTGAACTCGGCTTTGCCGTCGACAGGAGCCGTGCCGATCGCGTCGGCATCACCGAGAATGACGTGACGAAGAGCCTGGCTGTCAATCTCGCCGGCAGCCTCCAGGTCGCCCCGGCCTTCTGGCTCAATCCCAGGAACGGCGTATCCTATCCGATCGTCGTGCAGGCGCCGCAATACCGCGTCGATTCGATGTCGCAGATGCAGAATATCCCCGTAACGGGCGCAAAGCCGGACTCCTTCCAGCTGCTCGGCGCGCTCGGCACGCTCCACCGCGAGCCTTCGGCAGCAGTGGTGTCGCACTATGCGGTACAGCCATCCTTCGATGTCTATGCGACGACCCAGGGGCGTGATCTTGGTGCGGTCGCGGGCGACATCCGGCGAATCCTGAAGGACACTGCGACAGACCTGCCGAAGGGTGCTTCGGTCAATCTACGCGGTCAGGTCGAGACGATGAACACCGCTTTTGTCGGCCTGCTGCTCGGCCTGCTAGGTGCGATCGCGCTGATCTACCTGCTGATCGTGGTGAACTTCCAGTCCTGGATCGACCCTGTGGTGATCATCTCGGCGCTACCCGCCGCGCTGGCCGGGATCGTCTGGATGCTGTTCGCCACGCACACGCCGCTGTCGGTCCCCGCGTTGACAGGGGCGATCATGTGCATGGGCGTCGCCACTGCCAATAGTGTGCTCGTGGTGACCTTCGCGCGCGAGCGGCTGGCAGCGACCGGGGACGCGCTGCGCGCTGCAGCCGAGGCAGGCGCGACACGCTTTCGTCCCGTGCTGATGACCGCGCTGGCAATGATCATCGGCATGGCGCCGATGGCGCTCGGGCTCGGTGAAGGGGGCGAACAGAATGCCCCACTGGGCCGTGCCGTGATCGGTGGCCTGATCTGCGCGACAATCGCGACGCTGGTGTTCGTGCCGGTGCTGTTCGGCATCGCCCACCGCAAGGAGCGGCGCGCCGCCGCGCACCCAGTCGACAACGAAATTGATGGAGCCCTAGTCCATGCCTGACACCGTTCCGACCGAGACCGCCGCCGCACCGAAGGGATTGAAAGCCGCAGGCACCGGTGCGGTGCTGATCGCCATCGCCGTCGTTACGCTGGGCGCGGTGACGCGCGCGGAAGAGAACCATGAGGCGCAGCACGTGGCGGATGCCGGAGCAATACCGACCGTCCATCTCGTCCCCACCCTTGGCGGCAGTGCGAGCGATTCCATCAGTTTGCCAGGAACGATGGAAGCCTGGGACGCGGCGAAGATCTACGCGCGCGTCCCCGGCTATGTTAAAGCCTGGTACCGCGACATCGGTGCGGTGGTGCTGGCCAATGAGCGGCTCGGCTCGATCGACACGCCCGAACTGGACGAGCAGATCGTTCAGGCCCGAGCGGGCCTCGCCAGCGCCCGAGCCGCCGAAACCCTGGCCCGTGACACTGCAGCGCGCTGGAACGACCTGCTCATCACGAACTCGGTATCGACACAGGAAGCCGCGGAGAAGAACGGCGATCTCGCCGTCAAGCAGGCCGCAGTCCAAAGTGCTGCTGCGGACCTGGGCCGGCTCCTTGCGCAGAAGAGCTTTGCCACCGTGCGCGCTCCGTTCGCCGGTGTGGTAACGACGCGAACCGCCGATATTGGCGACCTGGTCGGGCCGGGCGCGACCGGTCAGCAGCCCCTGTTCGCCGTCGCCGATATCAGCCGCCTGCGCATCTACGTGCCCGTGCCGCAGGCCTATTCGGCGGAGATGAAACCCGGCCTCACCGCAACGCTGGCCGTTCCGGAATATCCGGGCCAGTCGTTCAAGGCGCGGCTCGTCGGCGAGGCCAATGCGATCAATCCGCAAAGCGGGACGATGCTGGTCCAGCTCGTGGCCGAGAATCCCGGTGGGATATTGAAGCCTGGCGCGTACGCGCAGGTTCGCTTCGACGTTCCACGCGGCGCGGGCGCGCTCCAGATCCCGTCCAGCGCGCTGATCTTTCGCGCCCGGGGCACGGAGGTCGCGCTGGTTGGGCCGGACGCGCGTATCAGGCTGCAATCGGTGAAGGTCGGTCGCGATCTTGGCGCGACCGTAGAGATCAGCGCTGGCCTCGCTCCCGGCGCAAAGGTCGTGGATAATCCGCCTGATTCCCTGGCCGATGGTGAACTGGTGCGGGTCGGGCAGGCGCACCATGGCTGATTGCCCGCGGCGCATCGCCATGCTGATCCTGGTGGCCGCGCTTGCCGGTTGCACGATGGCACCGGCCTATCACCCGCCGGTCGTCGCGCTGCCGGCCGCGTTCAAGGAGGCGGGCCCCTGGGTGCCCGCCAGCCCGGCCAATGTCGCTCCTCCCGACGTCTGGACGACCTTGTTCCATGACCCGCAGCTCGATCGGCTGGAGCGGCAACTCGCCAAAGCCAACCCCACACTCGCCGGCGCGGTTGCCCGGTACGATGCCGCGCGCGCCTATCTCGCGCGGGCACGATCCGATCTCCTGCCGAGTGTCGCCATCGGCACCCAGCTGACCGACAATCGCCAGTCCGACAGCCGTCCGTTGCGAGGCTCCAACCAGCCCGACCTCTACGCCGCGGACACCATTGCCGGCTCGATCGGCTATGAACTCGATCTGTGGGGCCGCGTGCGCAACCAGGTCGCCGCGGGCCGCGCCGAGGCCGAGGCGAGCGCCGATGATGTCGCGGCGGTCAAGCTTAGTCTCTCGGGCGAGCTCGCCAGTGCCTATGTCGCGCTGCGCGGCGCCGACCAGCAGATCGCGTTGCTCAGCAACACGGTCGATGATTATGCCCAGGCCGATGCGCTCACCGAGCGCCGCTTCCGGGGCGGAATCGCCTCGGGTGTCGATACCGGCCGCTCGGGAACACAACTGGACGAAGCGCGAGCCCAATTGAGCGACGTCATGGCCGCGCGGGCGCTGATCGAGCATGCCATCGCCAGTCTTGTCGGCGTACCCGCGTCGAGCTTCTCCATCGCGCCCGCCACGACCGGCCTGGCCATGCCAGCGATTCCGGCAGGCCTGCCGTCAACCCTGCTCGAGCGTCGCCCCGACATCGCTGCGGCGGAACGGCGGATGATGGCCGCCAACGCGGAGATCGGCGTTGCGCGGGCCGCCTTCTTCCCATCGATTGCATTGGGCGGGCAGGGCGGCTTTCAGAACACTGCGCTGGCCGGACTGATCAGTGCCCCCAACCTGTTCTGGTCGGTCGGGCCAAGCGCGGTGCTCAGCCTGTTCGACGGCGGCCGTCGCCATGCCCAGGTAGCCCTCGCCCGCGCCGATTGGGATCAGGCGAGCGCCACCTATCGCGGCACGGTGTTGAAGGCCTTCCAGGATGTCGAGGACAGCCTGTCGCAACTTCATCTGGTCGGCGAGGAAGCCGCGGCCGAGCAACGCGCGGAGGCCCAGGCGGCGCAGGTCGAGGCATTGTCGCTCGACCGTTATATCAAGGGGGCGGTGACGTATCTCGACGTCGTAACCGCGCAAACCACCGCGCTGCGCATTCGACGCGCGGTGATCGAGCTGACCACGCGACGATTGCAGGCCAGCGTCCGCCTGGCCCGCGCGACCGGCGGAGGATGGCGTGAGGGAGATCCGGTTCCTCGCGCGCCGGGCGGTTAAAGCGGAATCACGCGATACTGCATCCGCTCAAGGCGCCAGGACGACAACCCGCTGCGCCAGTGCCAGCATTGCGGGCCGGTGCGATACCAGGACCAGCCCCTGCCCCGTGCGGGCCAGCCAGGCACCGAGGCGACTGACGATTTCTGCCTCCGTCGCGGCGTCGAGCCCTTCGCTCGGTTCGTCCAGCAGCAGCCAGGGCCGATCCGCCAGCAGGCCGCGCGCCAGCGCGAGCCGCTTTCGCTGGCCACCGGAAAACCGCGCGCCCCCTTCCCCGATCCACTGGTTGAGCCCGTCCGGCAGCGCCCGAATATCGTCGTCAAGGCGAGCGGCATGAAGAGCGCTCCAGATCTCGTCTTCGCGTAGACCGGGGCGCGCCAGTCGCAGATTATCCAGCACCGTGCCCGCGACCAGCGTCGCGTCTTGCGGCACCAGCGCGAAGATCTGCCGAAGCCGGAAAATTCCCAGATCCGCCGCTGGCTGGCCACCGACGGTTGGCCGCTGCGGCGCGTCGGCACGCAGGCCGGCCAAGGTGTGGAGCAGGCGGGTCTTGCCGGCGCCCGAGGCGCCGAGGATTGCGATGCGGTCGCCGGGCAGCAGCCGTTCAGGCACACCGTCAAGGACGAAGCCGATACTCGAAT
Source organism: uncultured bacterium (assembly GCA_903884945.1). Taxonomy (GTDB): domain Bacteria; phylum Pseudomonadota; class Alphaproteobacteria; order Sphingomonadales; family Sphingomonadaceae; genus Sphingomonas. Next base: position 22,355 of record CAISGR010000267.1, on the reverse strand, counting down.
CGGCGAGCCGCAATGGTGGCCGGTCCGACAGCTCGACCGCAGCCAGTTCGGCCAGGCGCCGACTTGCGTCCTGCACGGACGGCGCGCGGATTTGCCCCCGAACATAGCCAAGCAATGCTTCGCCTGAAGCCGCCGTTGCCAGCGCCGCCATCGCCGCGAGCGCGGGCTCCGCACCCGCCGTCACGATCGCGACCGCACTCGCAACGCCCGAGGCGGCGGGAAGGATGGCGCCGATCATGGCCTCGGTGCGCGCCTGGCGCCGCAGCGCCTCGTCGTGGCGACCCGCAAGAAATTCGAGCTGGGCCGACACGAGATCCGTCAGACCGTAGACCGCGATTTCGGCTGCCGAAGCAGCGTATTCGGTCACCGCAACCTTGAGCTCGTGCACGGCTGTGGCGACATCGTCAGCACGCCGCGGCAGCCACTGTCGCGCCAGCCGGCGGCAGGTGACAGCCGCTGTCGCGAGCACGGCCGCAACGAGGACGGGAGGCCATGGCCCCGCCATGGCGGCAAGCGCGATCGTGAGCATGCCCCCGGCGATGGCGCCAGCCAGCGCGGGCATCCGGACGAGATGATCCTCGAGCTGGTCGATATCCTGGACGAGCAGCGTGGCCGCATCTCCGCCCGACAACCTCAGCGTCCCCTGCGCTTCCGCGGTGGCCGCCTTGCGGAACATCACGCCGCGGAAGGCGGCAAGAGTGGAAAGCGATGCCCGGTGGCTGAGCAGGCGTTCGAAATAGCGCGCCGCCGTCCGCACGATGGCAAGCAGGCGGATCATCGCACTCGGGATGAGATAGTTGAACGCGCGGGCGCTGATCGGCCCGGCAGCACCCGCGATCGCCGCCGCCGTGATGAACCATCCCGACAGGGCAAGAAGGCCGACCGTCGCGACCGCGACGGCGATTCCCGATACAATCGCCAGACGGCGGGTATCCGTCCACGGCGCCCCGCAGCCGTCGAGCGCGTCCAGCAGCTTGTCCGGCATCATCGGATGGCGACCTCGCGGTCCGCAGCGGAGATCAGCAACGGATCGTGCGTGGCAACGAGCACCGCCCGGTCCACGGCTACCGCCTTCAGCACCGCGATCAACGCATCGGCGGTGTCGCGATCAAGGTCCGCGGTCGGTTCATCGAGCACCAGCAACGGGCGATCGGCCAGCAACACCCGCGCGATGCCGATCCTGCGCCTTTCTCCGCCGGAAAGGCCCGAACCGTGCGGATCGACAACAGTGTCCAGCCCGTCCGGGCGCGAGGCGATCAGGGGCCCCAGGCCGGCACGTCGGGCTGCTGCCTCGATGGTCGCAGCGTCTGCCTCCGGACGAGCGAGCGCAATGTTGTCGGCGATCGTGCCCGGCAACAGCATGACATGCTGGCCCGCCCAGGCGATCGCCTGATTGAACGTCCCGGGATGCGTCTCCGCGCCGTCGAGGAGCACCCGGCCGCCCGCGAGCGGCGCCAGGCCAACGATCATCCCGAGCAGCGAAGACTTGCCGCTTCCGCTCGGTCCGGTGAGCGCGATCAGTTCCCCGTGTCCGACCGCAAGGCTGAACGGGCCGATCGTCGTGCCGTCCGCATAGCCGACGACCGTGTGCTCGATCGCGAGCGTGTGGGCTTTCTCCGAATCGACTGACGCGATCACCGGCTCGACCGGCAGTTCGGCACAGCGGGCATCGATCGCCATCAGTGCCGCCTCTCCAAGCTGCTTGTCGTGATAGGCAGCGGCAAGCCGGCGCAGCGGCAGATAGAATTCCGGCGCCAGTGCCAGCGCGAAGAAGGCGCGCGGCAGATCAAGATGTTCGGGTACCGCGAACGGCAGCAGCCCGAGCAGCTGGAAGCCGCAATAGACCGCGACAAGCGCCACGGAGAGCGCCGAGAAGAATTCGAGCGTGCCCGACGAAAGAAACGCGATCCTCAGCACGCCATAGGTGCGATCGGCGACTTCCTGGACGGCCGTATCGACCTGGCGCGCCACGCGGTCCTCGGCACTGAAGGCGAGAATGATCGGCAGGGAACGCACCCGATCGACGTAAAGGCCCGACAATCGCCCCAGCGCCGAGACCTGGGCATCGGCGGCACGACGGGCGGCACCGCCCGCAAGCGCCATGCCGAGACCGAAGGGCAGAAGCGTTGCGATCAGGATCGCGGCCGACACCGGGCTCGCGAGCACTATCATCGAGGCAATGAGCAGGGGCGAGATGACGGCGGCACGCCGCAGCGGTTCGAACCGGCCGAAATAGGCCGTCAGCGCGCCGACCTGATCGACCGCGGTCGCGACATCTTCTCCGAGCAGGGTGCCCGGCATGCGCCGTGCACGAAGCAGTGCCGGGAAGAGGCGGTGACGCACGCGCGCCTTCGCGAGGCCGGCCGCCGCGACCCCGCTGTCCTCGACACGCGCCTGCACCCAGGCGCGCCCGAGTGCCGCCACCGCCATCACCCACGCCCATCCTAGGGACCAATACGTAGTGCGGGTGATCAGGAAATGGAGTGTAGCCGCCAGCGCAAACGCGAATAACCCAGCCAGGCAGGCATCGAGCATCCACCACGCCAATGGCCCATGGACCTTGTGGGACGAGACGGGCGCGTGCTTCATGCGAACACCTGTTTACACACTTTCTGTTATGCAGTAATTGATATTCACGACCCGGCCCGGCCGGACGAGTCTAGAGAAGGACGCCAGCGATGGACATGGCAGTAGTCGAGCTTTCCCGCCTGCAGTTCGCACTGACCGCGCTCTACCACTTCCTGTTTGTGCCCCTGACGCTCGGCCTGTCCTTCATGCTCGTCATCATGGAGAGCCTCTATGTGATGACCAACCGCCCCGTCTGGCGGCAGGTCACACGCTTCTGGGCAAAGCTCTTCGCGATCAACTTCGTCCTTGGTGTGGCGACCGGCCTCACCATGGAGTTCGAGTTCGGTACCAACTGGGCCTATTACTCGCATTATGTCGGGGACATTTTCGGAGCTCCGCTGGCGATCGAGGGCCTCATGGCGTTCTTTCTCGAGGCCACGTTCGTCGGCGTGATGTTCTTTGGCTGGGACAAGCTCTCGAAACAGGCGCATCTGTTCACGACCTTCATGGTCGCCTTGGGATCGAACCTGTCGGCGCTCTGGATCCTGGTCGCGAACGGCTGGATGCAGCACCCGACCGGATCAGCGTTCAATCCCGCCACGATGCGCATGGAGGTGACCGACTTCGCTGCCGTCATCTTCAATCCGGTGGCGCAGGCGAAGTTCGTGCACACGGTCAGCGCGGGCTATGTGACTGCCTCGGTCTTCGTCCTCGGCGTGTCCTCCTATTTCATGCTCAAGGGCAAATGGCTGCCGCTCGCCCGGCGCTCCTTCACGGTGGCGGCCGCGTTCGGCCTCGCCTCGTCCTTGTCGGTCGTCGTGCTGGGCGACGAGAGCGGCTACGCCCTGACCGACAACCAGCGCATGAAGCTCGCCGCGATCGAGGCGATGTGGCACACCGAGCCTGCACCCGCCGGAATCGATGTGTTCGGCCTGCCCAGCAACAGCCGGCACGAAACCGCCTATGAGATCAAGATTCCCTATGTGCTGGGCCTGATCTCGACGCGCAGCCTGACTGGTGAAGTGACCGGCATAACCGAACTCGTCGCCCAGGCGCGGGCGCGTATCGGGCACGGCATCCTCGCTTATGATGCCGTCGAACGGCTGAAGAAGAATCGCGGCGATCTCGCTGCCCGCGCGCAATTCGAGGAAGCCAAGGGCGATCTCGGCTACGCCCTGCTGCTCAAGCGCTTCGTCACCGATCCTCGCCAGGCCGATGCGGCAACGATCGAAAAGGCCGCTTGGTCCACCGTACCCAATGTGCCCGCGATGTTCTGGGTGTTCCGCGTGATGGCGGGGCTCGGGTTCGGCTTCATCGCCTTTTTCGGCCTGGCCTTCTGGTTCGCCACCAAGCGGCAATTCGATCGCCGCTGGTTTCAGCGCCTCGCGCTCTGGGTGATCCCCCTCCCCTGGCTTGCCGCGGAGTTCGGCTGGGTGCTGGCCGAGATCGGTCGTCAGCCATGGGCGATCGATGGGGTACTGCCGACCTTCCTCGGCACCTCCGACCTGAGCGTGGCGCAGATCTGGACGACGATCGCTGGTTTCACGCTCCTGTACGGCGCGCTCGCCGTGATCGAAATCAGGCTGATGCTCTACACGATCGGCAAGGGACCTGATCCCGTCACGGAGCCTGTCGACGAAACGGCGCCGACCTATCCCGGTGGCTATGCCCCGATCGCGGCGGAATAAGGAGTTCATGCAAATGGCCATTCCCCTCGACTATGACATACTCCGGATGATCTGGTGGGCGCTGATGGGCGTACTGCTGATCGGATTCGCGCTGAGCGATGGCTTCGATCTCGGCGTCGCCACGCTGTTGCCATTCGTCGCCCGAACTGATGCGGAACGGCGCATGGTCATCAACACGGTCGGCCCGACCTGGGAAGGCAACCAAGTCTGGTTCATCCTGGGCGGCGGGGCAATCTTCGCCGCCTGGCCGTTCGTCTATGCGGTCAGTTTTTCCGGCTTCTATCTGGCGATGTTCCTGGTGCTGGCAGCGCTGATCCTACGCCCGGTCGGCTTCAAATACCGCTCGAAGCACGAAGATGCCGCATGGCGCTCCCGCTGGGACTGGGCGCTGTTCGTCGGCGGCTTCGTTCCGACCCTCGTCTTCGGCGTGGCCGTGGGCAACGTGCTCAGCGGTGCGCCATTCCGGTTCGACAGCGATCTGCGGCTTCATTATGCGGGGGGGCTGCTCGGCCTCTTCACACCGTTCACGCTCATCGCCGGGCTCCTGTCGGTGGCGATGATCGTGCTGCACGGGGCAGGCTGGCTGTCGATGAAGGTCGAAGCCAGTGCCGTCGCCGACCGGGCGCGCCGGTTCGGCAGGATCGCTGCGATCGCAGCGATCCTGCTTTACACCATCGGGTTCGCGATGATCGCCTATACCGGTCTCGGCTACCGGATGGGTGTCGGCGTCGATCCGGCCGGACCATCCAATCCGCTCGATACCGGCAGCATCCGTGCCGCCGGCGCGTGGCTCGACAATTACGCTGTCTATCCATGGATGGTCGCCGCACCCGTCGCGGGCTTCCTCGGCAGCGCCCTTGCCTATCTCGGGCACCTGCGCCGATCGCCCGTCTTGGCGTTCGCGGGATCGAGCCTGGCCATTGTCGGAATCATCGCCAGCGTCGGCGCCTCGATGTTTCCCTATATCCTGCCGAGTTCGATCGATGCCCGGTCGAGCCTGACGGTGTGGAACGCCTCGTCCAGCCACATGACGCTGTGGATCATGTTGCTGGTGACGGTCGTCTTTCTGCCGATCGTCCTGCTGTACACGGCCTGGGCGTATCGCGTCATGTTCGGCCGCGTGACGGCCGAGGCAGTCCGCACCAATCCCGACCTTTACTGAGGAGCCGTACGCCATGTGGTATTTCGCCTGGATTCTGGGTCTCGGCCTCGCCGTGGCGTTCGCGATCCTGAACGGCCTCTGGCATGAACTTCACTCCACCGAAACCTGACCGGCCGATTGAAGGCGGCCCTCCACGGCGTTCCCGTGGCGTGATAGCATCACGTCGCACTCTGTTCGTTTTGCCCACATCCATTGTCGACACGACGGCGATGTGGCGGCGAGTGCAAATCTGCCGCAGATGCATGCGTTCACACCTTGGCAAAGGCGTTGGCAACGAACGCGAGGCGAAACATCGCTCGATTGCGCGGCACTTTTCGGGCGGCATCGAATGAGCCGTGGACCGCTATTCGTCATCTGCGGACAGGATAGCATGATGGGGGATTGCGGACGCCGCCTCGAGCGGGCTCGGGATCAATCCAGCGCCTGCCCTAGGGTCTGCAGTTGCCCTCGTTTCCCATAATGCAATGCACCGGGCCTGTGTCACTTCGCATAGGTATCTTACCGGATTTCGGTAATCTTTCCCACCAAGCATTGGCGTCACGTGGCTTTCCTGAGGTCGTCCAACTCGTGTCATCACGGTCTTTGCAAACCATCGTCGGCGCGGCGGCAATTATTCTCCTGGCTGGCGCTGCCATGGCGGCGCAGTGGAGGACAACGTTGCCGGGGCTCCATCGATGGAGCGAAATAGACCGGGTTCCGCGGCATCACGCGGTCGCCACGACGGGAGTTCCAGCCCCCTATCGATCGATGCGTAACCCGCTATCCCCCTCGCCCGCTACGATTGCGCAGGGTGCGGCAGTCTATGATGCCAACTGCCTCTCGTGTCACGGGCGCGGTGGCAAGGGGGATGGCTCGACGGGGCACGGTCTGTCCCCATCCCCCTTCGATATCGCCTGGCTTTCGGAAATGAAGATCTCCCGCTTCGACGGCTTCATGTACTGGGCTGTCGCCGAGGGTGGCGCGCCCTTCGATACGTCGATGCCTCCGTTCAAGGACAAGCTGTCCTCCGACGAAATCTGGGCGGTCACCGCCTATGTTCAGGCCGGCCTCCCGCGGAAACGCCAGGGGCACCGATAGGTCGCCCCCTCGCTCAAGCCGCGGCCCAGTGCGGCCAGGGCGTTGGCGATGTCTCCGGAACACCCTCCCGACCGTTTCACACGGCCCGACGCTGCTCCCCTTCGACCTCGCCAACGCATGGCTGCATGTCAGGTGACGATCAGAACCTCGCGCGGACACCGACCCGGTAGATCCGGCCGAGCGTGTCGTAAAGCGCCGGGTTCACGTCGAGACCGGTATTGGTCTGCGGCGACGGTTCGGGATCGCGATCGAAGACATTGTCCACCTTGAAAAACATCTCGATCCCGTCAGTGACCTTCGCCGACCCGCCGATGTCGACATAAAAGGCTCCCTTCATCTTGTTATAGTCGATCGTCGGATGATTGGCGGTCGAAGCCGGGCAGCCCGTGCTGCAGACGACATACTGGTTGCCGAATACACCATCGCTGAACCAGCGCTCCTGAAGGGTGAAGCTGAACCGGTCGTTGCTATAGGTCTGGACCGCCAGCCACTTCCAGTTTGGCGTATTGCCGGTATTGGCACCGGCCTGATCGACCACGTCGACGCCGGCGATGCCCGCATCGACGAGGAACTCGCGGATGTGAGTCCCGAGCGCCCGGATGGTGAAGCTCCCCGGCAGGCCGAGCGGCTTTTGCCACTGATAGCTCGCCTCGATGTCGAACCCGCTGGTCTTCCAGGAGGCGAGGTTGAACGGCTGAACGTTGATGAAATTGTCGGCCTGATTGACATTATCCAGCTTGAAGCCGCCGCAAAAGGCCTGATTGCCGTCGAAACAGAACTGGACGATCTGCTGCGCCGACAGGGTCGAGATCACGCCCTTCAGCTTGATGTTGTAATAGTCGAACGACAGGCTCAGGCCAGGGAGCCAGGACGGGCGCGACAGGACGATCCCCAGTTCGGTATTGCGCGCGATCTCCGGCTTCAGATCGGGATTGCCGACCGTGTTCTGGAACGCCTGCACCGGGGGGCCGAACGGGTTGGTGAAGCTCGGCAGTGTCGTGACGGTCGGTGCAGCGAACAGCTCCGACAGGTTTGGCGCACGGACGTCGCGCGAGGTCACGGCCCGCAGCCGGATGCCGTCGATCGGGGTAGTCCAGGTGCCGCCAACCTTCCACGCCCAGACCGTGCCCGATGTGCTGTAGTGCGTTACGCGGCCGGCCCCGTTCAGGTTCGCGCGGCCGATCGCCTCATTGTCGAACAGCGGCAGGTTGAGTTCCAGGAAGCCTTCATACACGTCATATTTGCCGCGGCCGTTCTTGTAGTTGCCGGCCGCCCAGTTGCTCCCCTGGCCCGCATTGAGCAACGGATCCGCCGGATAGGCGGCGCTGTTCGGGCTGATGGTCGAGACGCCCGCGCCGTACGGATCGGCGTTCACCCGGTAGAACTCGCGGCGATATTCGCCGCCAAAGGCCACCGCCAGCGGGCCCGCCCACAGATCGACCGGCTCGCCGGAGAAATTGAGGCTGACGACGTCCTGCGTCAGCTTCGTGTGCTGGAACGGCCCGTTGGCGGGCGTGATATAGGCAAGCGCCGCCGCCGAGGGGGTGGCACCGCCGAAGATGTTGATCGGCTGGCATCCCGCTGCCCGCGCAGCCGGATCCGCGCACACGATCGCGCCGTTCAGCGTAATCGCATCGGCCGCGGCCACGTAGCGGTTCTGCAGGACGATATCCCGGACCTTGATGTCCGAGATGGTCGTGCCATGCTCGTAATAGGCGTCATACTTCCAGTCGGACCCGACGACATCGAACGCGCCCTTGAGGCCGGCGACGACGCGATACTGGCGGCGATCCGTAAAGACCTTGGGATCCGGGAAATTCCCGTTGCTGGACCCGAAGTTGAAGGCGGTGATGCCGGCCGTGGCGCACCGGTCCCGCACCAGCTGCGGCAGAAATGCGTTCGTGCATTTGACCCCCGCCAGATTCTGCCGGTTGTAGCCCGGGCTCGGCTGGTTGCTGGTCGTCACCTTCGCCACGTTGACGGTGACGTAGACCTCGTTGTTTTCCGCGAAGTCGAAGCCGATCCGGCCGAAGCCGTTGATGCGCTCCAGCGCCGACTTCAACGACGCCCCCGAACCCGGCGCGCCCGACAGGTCGCCGCCGACGCAGAAGCCGTTGCCGGAGAAGCAGCCCGTGACGGTGCCGGTGCCCGTCGGCTGCCCGCCCGAGCCATAGTTGAAATTATAGGGCGCGCCGTTCACGTCGAACGCAATGCCCTGCAACGGGCCGTTGTTGATCAGGCCATACCGGGCATATTGATAGGGCTGCGCATAGTCGCGATAATTGAACTGCGGCCGGCCATTGTTGTTCTGTCCGGTATTGAGCAGCGTGCTGGCACGATACCAGTCGCGGCCGCCGGCCAGGTCGGTGCCGAAATCGCCGGCGCCGACGCCATCCTCATGGTCATACTCGCCGCTGGCGATCACATGCAGGCGGCCGTCGAGAAATGCCCCGCCCCATGCCGCCTGTGCCAGCACCTGCTTGTCATCGCCATAGTTGGTAATGCCGCCCTGGACGTTCGCCTTGAAACCCTTGAACCGCGTATCGGTGACGAAATTGACCACGCCGCCGACCGCGTCCGAACCGTAGGAAGCGGACGCACCGCCGTTCACTATATCGACCCGCTTTATCAGCAGCTGCGGGAACATGCTGATGTCGGGAACCCCCGTCACATTGGCGCCAACCACGCGCTGGCCGTCCAGCAGCGTCAGCGTGCGAATCGTGCCGAGACCGCGCAGCGAGAAGGAACTGAGCCCCTGCTGGCCGCTGGACGTGCTGAACGTGCCCGTGGCCGCGCCGGTCGAGCCCTGCAGCGAGGGCAGCTGGGCGATCGTGTTGAAGATGTTGGGCTGGGCGTTGCGGGCAATGGCCTCCTCGCCGATCACGGTCGTCGGAGTCGGCGCGTTGAAGCCGCTCGACATGATGCGGCTACCCGTGACCACGATGTCGCCGTCCGGCTTTTCCGCGTCCGGGGCCGGCTGGCGCAAGGCCGGCGCGTTGGCGTCCGGCTGAACGGGCGCGGTTTGCGCGAACGCCGGCGAGAAGCCCAGCGCGGTAGCAAGCGCGGCCAGACTGGTAACGCTACCACGCAGACCCGCCAGAGCGCGGCGATCAAACGAACTATTTCCCATCATCCATCCCCTGTTTATGCTTCTTTGGCGTGGCGCCTCCGCTGACAAGCATCGCGCCGTTGCGTGACACGCTTACCGGATCACGGCCCTTCCATCATCTACGACCATGGTCGCATAGCGATCGCGCCATGGGAGCGCTCACGGTCTGGCCGAATACAACGCGTGATGCGTGAGGATGAACAACGTGCGTCCATCCGGGCCGCCGAACAGCACTTGCAGCGGCCGCTCCGGCACGTCGATGCGCCCCAGTTCCCGGCCGCCCGCGTCATAGACGAACACCTGGCCGTTCGCGACATAGACTCGGCCGTCCGGTCCCGCGGCCACGCTCTCGCCGCCGCGCGGCGCGAACGGCTTGAGATCCGTCACTGCGCCGCCCGGCCCGAGCAGGCCTGAATAGGTCCGGTCCTCGGAGCCATTGGCAAGATAGACCCGTTCGCCGACCTTGCCCGTGATCCAGCCATAGGTGTCGAGCGTATCGGAGAAGCGCCAGCCGAGATGGTTGGCCGGCCCCTGCTGCCAGACGCGGAACGCCGGCAGGACGAGACTGCCATCGGGCGACACATATTCCCGCGGCTTCGGCGCCGCCATGTCGCGCGCGAACATCTCGGCGAGCGTGGTGAAGCGGTCGCTGGCGGGATCATATTGGTCGCGGAACTCGCCATTCTTCCAGAAGCTGCCCGGCAGCGCGACCCGTGCGCCCGGCTGCGCTCCGCCGGATGTGGGCGCGATCACCCGCACCGCCCCGGGCTCGCCGGTGCTGATGCTGTAGACGGTCCCCTCGGGTCCGTCCGACGACAAGATCAGCAGAGCGCCCGACCGATCGACCGCAAGGTTGATCGGATCGAGCGGGGCATCGGCGACGACCGAAAGCCCTTCCTTTTCCGACCAGCCATGGATGCGGTGGAACTGGCGATCGACGAAATAGAGCTTGCCCGCCGGGTCGACCGCACCGCCTCCGAGCGCGTAGAAGTCGCCGGCAAGCCGCTTCACCGGTACCAGCGGGGCCGTGGCGGCGCCGGATGGCGCATCGGTCACATCGAGGACCGCGAACTCGCGCTCGCGGACCTCGCTGCCGCGCGTCACGTCCTGGATCGCATTCGCATAGGGATATTTGCTCGCGCGCAGATAGGTGCCGCAGCCATTCGCGTCGCAGGTGGAGAAGCCGCTCTCGGCGTTGACATGGACGTTGCGGAACCGGAGGTCGGTCGAGCCATAGAGCTTGACCGCGGCGAGCGCCGGCTGGAGCGAGCGGGTGACGCGATAGCCGTGGAAGTTGGCGAACAGGATGTCGCGCGAATTCCGCACCTCCAGCGCGACGGTGCTGCGGCTCTCGCCCGCCTCCTCCTCGGTCTGCGGGGCCAGGAATTCCCAGTTGCGCACATGGTCGAGCACGATCTCGGCGCGCACGTGATGCTCGGCGGACATCTGGTAGACATGGCCGGGCGTGGCGGTATCCGACACATGGAGCCCGGCCTGGGCGTAGGTATTGGGCGTCCACAAGCCGTTGAAGGTGCCCCCGCCGCCATCGGTGACCGACAGGCTGGCATATTGTGCGTCCCAGCGCTTCTTCGGATCGGGGTCGGCCGTGTGGTTCGGATTATAGGGATCGAAGCGACTGCCATCGGCGAGGTTGGTGCCGTGCCCGCCCTGGAACTTGACGTCGTCGACCAGCGATCGCTCGCCCGCGCGCCACAACAGCGCCGTCGCGCGTGGATTGATGCCGCCGGTGGCGAGGCCGAGGCCCGAGACGATCGCGTCGCCACCCCTGGCGCTCTCCATCAGCGCCTTGGCCGGGCCGACGCTGCGATACGCCGGCGTGTCGTCGGCCAGTACGATCTGGGTAAGGCTGGGATGCAGGCCGATCAGCACGCTGTCGGCGCGAAGCTTCAGCGTGTCGGTGACGCGGTAGAAGCCGGTGGGGAAATAGAGAACGCGGTGCGTGTCGATCGCCCGCTGCAGCGCGGCGGTGTCGTCGGCGATATTGTCGCCCCTCACGCCGAGGTCGCGGACATTGGTCCAGGCGGCGGTCCCGGGAAACGCGCGGATTGCGGGATCGCGGCGGCGTGGCAACGCCGCCAGCGCGGCAGCGTCCATGCGTGTCGCGAAACTGCCGGGCTGACCGGGCGCCGACAGCGTCAGTCCGTAAGTGAACTCCTTGACCTGGTAGCGCGGCGCCGGCCCCGCCACCGTCCTGCCGCTGTCGCGGAAGCGCGCGAACACCGGCGTGCCGCTGGCCACCGCGTTGTCGAAGCCGACCTGGGTATAGGCATTGCCTTCGTTGCTGATGATCACACCGGCCTGCGAGACACTCTCGAAGCGGACATCCTTTCCCCACAGCCAGTCGCCATAGCCGCGGTCGATCTCGATCCCGACCGGCACGTTGCGAAACACCGTATTCACCAGCGTCAGCCCGGCTTCATGCTCGCGGATCGCAGCATCGCGCTGGCCCTCGAACACCGAATCGAGCAGCGTATATTGCCAGGCCGGGGAGGTCTTTTCCGTCAGGATGCCATAGCGTCCGCCGAAGAAGCGCAGATCCATGCCGAGATTGCCCACCTGGTAGATGCCCGCCAGCGCCGAGCCGAGATGGAAGTCGATATGGCTGAGATAGGTATGTTGCGCGGTGTGGAAACGCACGGCCGTGGCCGCCGGATTGCCGGCGCCGATTTCGAAATTCACATTGGCCAGCGCTGAATAGAAGGTGCTCGAAGTGGCATCGGCGATGCCCGGGTCGAACGGTACGCTGGTCGGCGGCGGTACCGGCACCTTGCCCGGTGACGGAGCGCTGCCGGGCTGGTTGCCGGCAAAGAGGACCATGCTGCCCACGCCGGTCTGGAAGCCCGGCGTCGCCGGCGACAGCAGCAGGACAGGGCGCGTCCTGCCCACCCCGAACAGGCGCACGCCAGGCCAGATATAGAGGGTGCGCGTGAGCCGGTATCGGCCGGAAGGCAGGAAGAGGATGCCGCCGCCGGGCTTGGCCGCAGCCGCGTCGATCGCCGCCTGGATCGCGACGCTATCATCGGCCAGGCCGTCGCCCCGCGCCTTGACGGTCACCGCGCGGGGATCGACCGGTGCGACTGAATATACCGAGGCCGACGCGCCCGGCTGCGCACCGGCGGCGGAGCCGATCGACAGGGCCGCGGCGACCAGGCATCCCGCGATCGCGCTTGCTGCATTGGCTGTCATGCCTCTCCACCCTTCCTGAAATCATGTCCGGACGGCGTGCCGGATAGCCGTGCGCAGGCACGCGGACGACCGCGACAAAGGTCGCAATGGTAAAAGCCGGCCACCCGCCCAATAGGGTCGCCTCTCGATGCGCGGCTGAAATGTGCGCGAACGATGGCGAAAGGCGAAGGCGCTCGGTGCAGGCACAGCGGAACATCACTGGATTGCCACGCTGCGCGATCGTCGCAATGGGGGTGAGCGGCTGCGGCAAATCGACGCTGGTCGCGCGCCTCGCCGCGCAGCTGTCCTGCCCGGGCCTGGAAGGCGACGATTTCCACGGGGAGGAAAGCATCGCCAAGATGCGGCTCGGGCAGCCGCTCGACGATGCCGATCGCTGGCCCTGGCTCGACCGGCTGGGCGCCGCGATCGGCTCGGCCGTCCGCGCGGACGGCATTGCGCTGGTCGCCTGTTCCGCGCTCAAGCGGCGCTATCGCGAGCGGCTCGAGCAGGCGGCGGGCGTACCGCTGCTGTTCGCGCTGCTCGACGGCGACCGCGACGAGATCGCCGCCCATCTCGCGGCGCGCACGAGCCACTATATGCCGCCAAGCCTGCTCGACAGCCAGTTCGCCGCGTTGGAACGGCCCATGGCCGACGAGCGTGCCCTGGTCCTGCACTGCTATTCGCCGATCGAGGATCTTGGCGCGGCCGTCCTGGCATGGGCGCAGACCGCCGCCATCGCGAACGCGCGGTAGTTCCTCACGGCATCAGCCGCTTGCGGCCCTGCGACAGGTGCCAGCGCATCGCCAGCGCCGCGCCATCGGCATCCTGGGCGCGGATCGCATCGACGATCGCGTCATGCTCGTCCATCATCGCACCGATTACCTCGGGCGGGCGAGAGCGCGAGATGTCGACGCCGGCCCGCAGGATGCGCGTCACGTCTTCCTGGAGACGGTCGAGCGCGTCGACGAAGGCGCTGTTCCCGGTCGCCTCGGCGATCGCCCGGTGCAACGCCCAATCCTCGGCATGGGCCGGGGCACTGGATAGCAACGAGCCGCGCAGCGCCTCCAGCGCCGCCTCGATCGCCTCCATCTGCTGGTGCGAGCGCCTCTGCGCGGCGAGGCGGGCCGCCTCGGCCTCCAGCACGAAACGGACCTCATAGGTGCCCAGCGTCGCCGCCAGGCCGTGCATGGGCATGTGGGAGCCGAGCCGCTCCGACGGACGGCGCTTCACATACGAACCCGCTCCCCGCCGCGCCTCGGTGATGCCGTCGGCGGCGAGCCGGACCAGCGCCTCCCGCACGATCGCGCGCGACATGCCGAACATCTCGGCAAGCCGCGCCTCGGACGGCAGCCGGTCGCCGGCCACCAGGCCATCGTCATTGATGATCTGGACGATGGCGGTGTATGCGCGGTCCGCCAGTCTTCCTTCCTGCACGAAAGGGCTCCTGTTCCCGCTGCGGGCGCCTCGGCTTGTCATACCAGGTAGCTGAGCCCCACGACCGCGGCGAGCCCGGCCACCGATATGACCGTCTCGAGCATGGACCAGGTCCGGAACGTGTCCGCCGTGCTGGTACCGACATAGCCCTTGACCAGCCAGAAGCCGGGATCGTTGACATGGCTGAAGAAGACCGACCCGGCACCGATCGCCAGCACCACCAGCTCCGGCGAGATGCCCGACGCGGCGACCACCCCGGGCATCACCCCGACCGCGGTGATCGTCGCGACCGTGGCCGACCCGGCGGCGAGCCGGATACCGACCGCCACCAGCCAGCCGAGGAGCAGCGGCGAGATTGCGTACATCATCACCACCCGCGCCAGCAGGTCGGACAGTCCGGCGCTCACCAGCACCTGCTTCAACGCGCCGCCGGCGCCGATCGCCAGCAGGATCGCGCCCGCCGCCCCCATCGTCTCGAACCACACCGCATTCTGGATCGCCGCCTCGCTCAGCCGGCGCCCGAACAACAGGGGGAGCGCGATGAGGTTGGTGACGAGCAGTGCCAGCACCGGATTGCTGGCGGCGGCAAGCCACGCGGCATCCTTGAGTCCCGGTACCAGCTTGCCGAGTTCCCCCGCCGCGATCAGCAGAATGGGCAGGAGCACGATGAACAGCGACACGGCGCGTGGCGGGGGCGTCAGCCCGAGGGCGTGATCGCTCAGGATGGGCTCGATCAGCCGCACCCCGCGCGTCGTGAACCTGGCCAGAACCGGGCCGGCGAGTATGGCGATCGGAATAGCGATCACGATGCCGTACAGCATCGTCAGGCCGAGGCTGGCGCCGAGCGCCTCGACGGCCAGCAGCGGGCCCGGATGGGGCGGGACCAGCGCATGGACCACCCCCAGGCCGGCCAGCGCCGGCATGATCAGCCGCAGCTTGGCGGCGTCATGGTCGCCATTGTCGGGCATCGCCTTCGCCGCCGCCACCACGATCGGCAGCAGAAGCACGAGCCCGGTCTCGAAGAAGAGCGGGAGGCCGATGACAATGGCGATCCCGAGTGTCGCCCAGGGTGCCGCCTTCGGTCCGGTCAGGCGAAGCGCGCCGGTGGCAAGCGACGCCGCCGCGCCCGACAGATGCAGCATGGCACCCAGCGACAGGCCCAGCGCGACCACCAGTCCGGTGCCGCCGACGATGTCGCCCACCCCCTTCTGGACTGCCTTGGCGGTATCGGCGAGCGGCATGCCGGCCAGCAGGCCGACCGCGAAGGCACCGCAGAGCAACCCGATGAACGGGTGGAGGCGGCCACGGACGATCAACAGGATCGCGAGCACGATTCCAGCCACGGCGGCCATCACCAGCCTGATGTCGGCGCCGTTCATCGGCACTGTCCCCGGCGCGGCGCGCGACCTTCGATCATCTCGGGCATGGCCCTCCTCCCCTCTCCCGGCGGTATATTCACCTGCCGGCCATCGCGCATATCTGTAGGACAGGTTTTTGTATCAGAGCAACGAAAAAGACTTGATTCTACTTGTGGTCGGGGAACATAAATAAACCTGTCCTACTGATTCCGACGGAGACCGGGGCACGGGACCTGATCGAGCGAACACGCTGATCTGCGACGCGACAGGCCAAAGAGCCAAGGGAGTGAGGATGATATGAAGGGAAGTCCCCAGCCAGTTCGCGAGACCGGGGCGGGCACAATGGACGGCGTCGCACCGGTGCGGCTTACCCCGACACAAATCAAGGTAATGCGCGGGGTCCGTTCGGGCCAGTTGAACAAGCAGATCGCGTTCGATCTCGGTATCGCCGAAGCAACGGTGAAAGCGCACATGACGGCGCTGATGCGCAAGCTCAACGTCCGCAACCGGACGCAAGTGGCGATTGCAGCCCAATCGCTCGCGCCGCACGCCTCCTGATTTCAGCCCGACGCCGGCATGCCGGCTGCCGATGCAGCGCTCCGTGCGGACCCGCGCGCTGCCTTGCTCCACCGCCTCTTCGGCGCCTTGCCCGACGGACTCCCTGGTCCTATCGCAGCGCCCCGCGCATCACCTCGAATACCGTCGGATCGGCGCACTGCGTGACGTTCACGCGCAGGAACCCGGCCGCGGACCGGGAAAGGCTGAACACATTGCCGGGCGCCAGCACCACGTCGCGGGCCAGGGCTGCATGCGCGAGGTCCGCTGCATCCCGGCCATCCGGTAGCGCGCACCACAGGAACATCCCCGCGCGGGGCTGCAGCCAGGGCCGGATGCCGATCTCGCCGAGCCGTTCGGATACGTCGCGCCGCGCCGTGGCGAGGCGGGTGCGCAGCGCCTGCAAATGGCGGCGATAGCTGCCGTCCTGCACCACGCGGAGCACCAGTTCGCTCGACAGGCGGCCGGCACCGAAGGACGTGGCGATCGTCAGGTCGATCAGTCGGTCGAGCCAGTCCCGGCGGATCGCGATATAGCCGCAGCGGACGGCGGCCGAGAGCGTCTTGGAGAAGCTGCCGATCTGGATCACCCGGTCCAGCCCGTCGAGTGCGGCGAGCCGGGGCGCCGGCTCCTCCTCGAAATCGGCGAAGATATCATCCTCGATGACGACGAGATCATGCACCTCGGCGAGCTTGAGCAGCCGGTGCGCCGTGGGGAGCGAAAGCGTTGCCCCGGTCGGATTGTGGATTGCCGAATTGGTGATGTAGAGGCGCGGCCGATGCATCTCCAGCGCTGCGGCGAAGGCGGCGATGTCGGGCCCGTCGGGCGTCATCGGCACGCTCACGATGGTCGCGCGGTGCGCGCGCAACAGGGCGTGGAAATTGAAGTAGCAGGGATCGTCGACCAGTACGGTGTCGCCCGGTTCGATCAGCAGTCGGCAGAGCAGGTCGATCGCCTGCGTGCCGCTCTCGGTCAGCATGATCTGGTCCGCCCCGGCATGCACCCCCCGCTCGCCCAGCCGGCGCGACAGGAGCTGGCGCAGCGGCAGCAGGCCGAGCGGGGTGCCGTAATCCGCCAGCGCCCCGCCCTTTTCGCGCGCGAGGCTGCGCAGCGCACGGCGCACCTCTTCCTCGGGCAGCCAGTGCGGCGGAAGCCAGCCGCACCCCGGCTTGAGCACATGATCGCCGCTCTCCAGCGACTGGCGCGAGACCCAGAAGGGATCGATCGCGCGGTCGAGCCTTGGCGTGGCATCGGCGAGCGATAGTGGCGCGGTCTGGTGCGCGACGAAGAAGCCCGAGCCGCGACGCGACACGATCGCTCCATCGGCCGCGAGCCGTTCATAGGCATCGACCACCGTCGACTTGGAGACCGCCGAGGCCTCGGCGAGGCGGCGGATCGAGGGCAGTTTCGCCCCCGGCTGCAGCGCCCGCGACGCGATCCGGCGGCGCACGTCGCCCATCACGCGTTCCACCAGCGTGCCTTCCGCCTGGATCCTGGTCGCCAACCTTACCTCCTCGTCGAGCAGTACAGTTTGCTCAAAGCTTACTGGACTGTCCCTATCGTCAATCCGCCGTCGCAGCGCAAGGAGAGCCGCGAAGGAGGCCATGATGGACCGGACGACGGATGGATGGTTGAGCGGATTTGCCGGGGTGCTGCTGTTCAGCGGCTCGCTGCCGGCGACGCGGCTCGCGGTTGCCGATCTCGATCCCCTCTTCCTCACCCTGGTACGCGCAGCGGTCGCCGGGGGGCTCGGGCTGGCGCTGCTCCGCGCCTCGCGGCAGGCGCGTCCGGCGCGCGCCGATCTGGCGCCGCTGGCAGTGGTCGCGCTTGGCGTGGTGGTGGGATTTCCACTGCTCTCGGCGCTCGCGCTGGAACGGATGAGCGCGGCGCGCTCGATCGTCTTCACCGGGCTGCTGCCGCTGGCGACCGCTGGCTTCGCCGTCCTGCGCGGCGGTGAGCGACCCGACCGCCGCTTCTGGCTGTTCGCCCTGCTCGGCAGCCTGTGCATCGCTGGCTTCGCCCTGTCCCGCGGCGCCACCTCGACCGTGGCGGGCGACCTGCTGATGCTGGCGGCCGTCCTGGTTTGCGGGCTTGGCTATGCCGAGGGTGCCGTGCTGTCGCGGCGTCTCGGCGGATGGCAGGTGATCTGCTGGGCGCTCACCCTGGCCCTGCCGGTGATGCTCGCGGCGCTCTGCCTCGTGCCATGGCCGGCCCCGTCGATGATCGGCCTCCCCGCCTGGATCGGGCTCGGCTATGTCTCGCTGTTCAGCATGCTGATCGGCTTCATGTTCTGGTATCGCGGTCTGGCGCTCGGCGGGACGGCGGCGGTGGGGCAGCTCCAGTTGCTGCAGCCCCTCATCGCCCTGGGGCTTGCCGCAACCCTGCTCCATGAAGCGATCGGGCGGGGAATGATCCTGGCGATGCTGGCGGTGATTGCCTGCGTCGCCGGCGCGCGGCATTTTTCGACAAGGAGTGTGACACGATGAGCTATCCCTTCCAGATCGTCGACGTGTTCGGCGACGGTGCATTTTCGGGCAATCCGCTCGCGGTGATCACGACTCCGGTCGACCTTGACGGTGCGCTGATGCAGCGGATCACGCGCTGGCTGAACCTGTCCGAGACGACCTTCCTGCTGCCGCCGACCGATCCGGGTGCCGATTATCGGGTACGGATCTTCACGCTCGAGCGCGAACTGCCCTTTGCCGGGCATCCCACCCTCGGAACCTGCCACGCCTGGCTCACCGCCGGCGGTGCGCCCCGGGGCGCCGGCGTGGTCGTGCAGCAATGCGGCGCAGGCCTTGTCCGCATCCGGCACGGCACTGGCCCGCTCGCCTTCGCTGCGCCGCCGGTCACTCGATCCGGGCCGGTCGACGCGGCGACGCTGGACGAGATCGCGGCGGTGCTGCGCATCCCGGTCAGCGATTTCGTCGACGCGCAATGGGTCGATAATGGTCCGGGCTGGGTGGCAGTGCTGCTTGAATCGGCCGAGGCGGTGCTGGCGGTGCAGCCGGCGCGGTCCCATGCCGGGCGCATCGATATCGGCGTGGTCGGCCCCAGGCCGGCCGGAAGCCCGACTGCCTTCGAGATCCGTGCCCTGTTCAGCGATCCGTTCGGCGGACTGGTCGAGGATCCGGTGACCGGCAGCCTCAACGCCTCGGTCGCGCAGTGGCTGATCGGCAGTGGCCGGGCGACCGCACCCTACGCCGTGGCGCAGGGCACCTGCATCGGCCGGCGCGGGCTGGTGCAGGTCGATTGCGACGAGGAGGGTCAGGTGTGGATCGGCGGCGCCACCCGGAGCCTGTTCTCGGGGAGCGCCGCGATCTAGCCGCGCTGAGGAGCCCGGCGGCTGCGGACGAACAGACCGACTGGCATCCCCATGTTTCGGCAGCCGGGCGCGCTCCCCCTCGGGTCAGGTATTGATTCAACCCGGCTGACGCTCCCGCTACCGCCCCATCATGGTGTTGCTTCAAACCATCCCGATATGGGCCGCGTTGGCCGTCTCGCTTTTGTTACTCCGCGCGGCGCTTGGCCCGACCGTCCCCGGGTCGCGCCGCGCAATGGCGTGCCACGGCGGCGCGAACGGCTCGCCGCGAATACATTGTTCCGGCCAGCCCAATTCCCTGTTCCGCGCCCGAAAATTCCCTGTTCAGCATTATCAGGGAATTGGCGAACAACATCATGATAACACGCCGGAAAATTGCCCAGAAGGCACCAATCGGGCCAGCAAGAAAAAG
Organism: uncultured bacterium; assembly: GCA_903884945.1. Taxonomy (GTDB): domain Bacteria; phylum Pseudomonadota; class Alphaproteobacteria; order Sphingomonadales; family Sphingomonadaceae; genus Sphingomonas. The sequence goes on along the minus strand of CAISGR010000267.1, from coordinate 2,484 downwards.
GAATTTCCCTGTTCTGGCCCCGAAAACAGGGAAATTCCGCCAGGCGACGACACCCGTTCCGTCCCATCCTATCGCCGCGAATATGCCACCCAGGTCCGCAAGCTCTGCCAGCTGGGCGCCGAGGCCGCCGACATCGCCGATTTCTTCGAGATCGACGGCGCGACCTGTGAAGGCTGGCGCCGCCGCCATCCCGATTTCGCTGCTGCCATCGCGTTGGGCCGGCGCCTGGCGGACGATCGTGTCGAGGGTGCGCTCCATCGTCGCGCGGTCGGCTTCGAGCGCACCGTAACCAGAGTATTCACGCCGGCCCATGCCGAGGTTCCCGTCATCGTGCGCTATCGCGAGCGGGTGCCGCGGACGTATCGGCCGCGATGTTCTGGCTCCGTCACCGCCGGCCGGAACAATGGGGCGAGCTGGGCACTATGCCCGGCAGCGCCGCGGCCCTGCGGCGGAAGCCCGCCGCTATTTCTCCGTCGCCGAAAACACGCCGTCCCACCCCGGGTCAGGCGGACTGGCCGCGAAATGAGCGATTCGCTCGCGCATCAGCAGATAGAATTTGCGCAGGCCATAGCCCATCGCCGCCCCCTGCCCCGCTGCCGCCAGCGCATCCGCCCTTGCCCAGTCCTGTGCGCGATAGGCGTCGAGCATCGCCTGGTGCCGGATCGCGAAATCGCGGAAAGCAGGCTCCTGTTCGAGGCTTTCGTCCCCGAGCAGCCCGAATATCTCCTCCGGCGCGTCGCGCCCAACCACCCTGACATGATCGAGGGCAAGGATGGCGAAATGCGGCAGGTGCCGCCGCAGGTCCTCGCCGATCGCGATCTGGAGGCCGTAATATTTGGTCAGCCCCTCGATTCGCGAGGCGAGGTTCACCGTATCCCCGATCAGCGAATAGGACAGGCGCTGCGCCGAGCCCATATTGCCGACGCAACATGGCCCCGCGTTGATGCCGATCCCGATGCTGACATTGCCCGGCCAGGCGGTGTCGCTCCGGCCGCGCATGGCGACATTGATCTCGCGCAGCCGCCGCGTCATCGCCAGTGCCCCGCGCGCGGCGTTGGCATATTGATCGGGATCGTCGAGCGGCGCGTTCCAGAAGGCGAGCACTGCATCACCGATGAACTTGTCGATCGTCGCCCTGCGCGCGAGCAGGATGTCGCACATCGGGGTCAGGAAGGCGATCAGGAACTGGATGACCTGCTGCGGGGTCAGCTTCTCCGACAGCCGGGAAAAGCCACGGATATCACAGAAGAGCACGGTCATCTCGCGCTCCTCGCCACCCAGTTGCAGCCGGCCGGGATCATCGACGATCTGCTTGACCAGCTCTGGCGAGAGATAGCGATCGAACGCCTGGTGGATATAGGCGCGCTGGCGCTCCTCGCGATAATAGGTGAGCGCGGTCTCGACGACATAGACGAGCATCAGGCCGAGCACCGGCCAAGTCGGATCGAGCAGCAGCCGCTGCCGACTGAAGGCGAGCCAGCTGCCGGCCACCATGGCGCCGACCATGAGGAGCCCGAGCAGCGCACCCCGCGTCGCTCCGAGCCAGGGCAGCAACAGCGCCATGAGCAGGCCGAGCAGGAGCAGCGCGCTGCGCTCCACACCCCTGCCCCAGTCCGGCTGGCTGAGAAAGGTCCTGGTGATGATCTGCTCGAGCGCCTGCGCATGGATGACGACGCCCAGTTCGGTCTGCGCGACCGGCGTGGATTTGAGGTCGTACAGGCCTTGCGCGCTGGTGCCGATGAAGACGATCTGGCCCTGGAAATCGCGCTGCATCGCCGCGGGCGAGAGGGCGCCGGTCAGGATCTTCCAGGCGGGGACGATACGCTCCGGATGCGGCCCGGTGAAATACATCAGCAACTGGCCGGACGGCGTGGTCGGCACATCGGAATCCCCGACCTTGAGCGACACGACATTGGAGCCGTCCCCGCCATATTCGCCGCTCGCATTGCTCGATTTCACGATTACCGACTGGGTCCGGTAGGCCGTGCGCAGCGCCTCCAGCGACAGCGATGGCAGCAACTGACCATTCTCGGTCGAGATGAGCGGCGCCTTGCGGACAATGCCGTCGCTGTCGGGCGGGAGGCTTACGAAGCCGAGTCCGGTCGCTGCCTCGCGCAACGCGGGCAGCGGCTGGATTGCGCCACTATAGGTCGCCCGGCCGGTCTTCGGTGGCGCGCCGGCGATCCCGAAGCCGATCTTGGGCTCGACCTGGCCGCCCTTCCCGTCCTCGCTGAGAAAATAGGCGAGCGTGACGTTCGAATTCCCGAACGTCTCCGCCAGCCTGGCATCATTATCGGGCAGCCTGCCGAGCGCGGCAAGTATGTCCTTCGCACCGCCCTCGCGGCGCAGCCGCTCCGCAAGGCGCGACGGCGAGGTCCGGTCCGGCTCCGAAAAGACGATGTCGAAGGCGATCGCTGCCGCGCCCGCGTCCGTGTGGCGCCTGGTGAGCTCGGCGATATCGGTGCGCGGCCACGGCCATTGGCC
>CAISGR010000266.1 GCA_903884945.1 uncultured bacterium | reverse complement strand
TTATTCTGGGAGATGCCGATGGACAGAGAATCGATAATGATGAAGAAGATAAGATAAATTCGTATCTATTTAAGAAAAATATTCAGGATAAACGTTATCTAAAGGAATTATCTGGCGACGAAACTATAACTCCGTGGCAGTATGTTAGTAGGATAATAAATCTAAGTTATGAAGGGATGCGTGAAAAGGGAAATTCATTTCCAATTAATAAAGAAATAATAATTAGTTACTGCGGAGATCCGGAATACATCATTTCTGTAAAAAACAAAAAGCTTCGCGTAATGGGTGTCGGTGTTATCGGCACATTCAAATACTTTAGTGATTATTCAATAAATCATATCGACTCGGTCGGCTATGATTCCCTGAATAGTGAAATCGCTCAGGCGCATAATTTTAGTATTACTTCAGGTGATCAGGCGACAAAATTTACAATATTTAAGAGCTCTGATAGTCCGAAAACGAGCGTTGCTTGGGAGCCCTCGAATTTCTCTTGGGGACCGCTCGCGGATTTAAGTGAGATTCAACTTATAAACTCTGCAAGACGCGCTCTCGGCCTCCCGCCTCGGTCGAAGTAATGAGCGTCCAAGGCCAAGTATCATCTAACTAACTGAAACTAAATAGTTCTATCTCTAGAAAAATTGTCGGGTCTATTGCAACGGCGGCTTCCAGGTGCCTGCGGCGCGGTCATGGACGGCGCGGATTGGGTCGCAACCCGACGCCCGGTGACGGGTTGGCCATGATGCCAGGACCACTCCGCAAAGATCCCAAGGCCGCGCGACGTCGCCCTAAATCAGATGCCCGAGCAGCAGATCCAACGCGGCCGAGCGTTCGGCCGGTGTCAGGCCGAGCAGCTCGCGCCGGGCGTAGCGCACCGGGCGCGCCCTGGCAGCGGGTCGATCCGACAGACCATCCTGATGCACGCTCGCGATTTCGGACGCCCTGCCGCTGAACCCGATCCATGCCTCGGAATCGCTCGCGTCGGACCTGAGGTTCCTGCCGTTACGCAGCTTGCGGAACATCGCCTTTTGCCGGATCCGCCCCTGGCGCCGGAACTTGCCCGCCCCCTTGTTCTGCTCCTCCCGCTGGACCGGTAGCCAGCGGTCGACCTTGTCCCAGAAAAAGCTGCGGATGCCGCCCGCCTCGACGTCGAACCCGGTGATCAGCGGCCCTTCGTGGACCCAGCTCTTCATCAGGACAAGGCGCGGGTTCTGCCCCTTGGGATAGAGGAACTTCACGGCATAGTTGCCGGGGGCAGGGGGCTTCTTCGCCTTGCGTGGCGCAAAGGCCGCGCCGTCAGGCGCGCGCTGGCTGGCGATGCGCCGCGCCTGGCTGTCGCGGATGCCGCGCGCCATGCGCCGCAGCAAGGTGCGACGCTCAGGCGATGACAGCTTGCGGATCAGCGCGCCGGCAATGGCCTCGATCGCGGCGAGATCATCCACCTGTCAGCCCTCCGGAACGATGGTGACGCCCGGCTCGATCTCATCACGCAGGAAAATCTGCCACAGATTGACGCCGCAGACGTCGGGGAAGGCATCGTCGCGCCCCGGTTCGTCCAGATGGGTGACATCATAACCGCCACCCGGTCGCCGCAGGACGCGAACCGCCTCGGTCAGTTCGAGGTTGATCGACACGTCAGCGGCATCGCCGTCAAGGATCTCGGATTCGAAGGTGAAGGGCTCGCGCTCGCCGCGCTCGAGCAGATCGGGCTGCACCTCGGCAACCCAGGCGAGCAGCGGAATCATGAGCGCGTCGACGTCACCGGCATAGTCCTGCACCACGACGTTTAACGTGTAGCGATATTCGAAGGACAGGCTGCCGTTCGCGCGGGTCGCCAGACGCCCCTTGTCGATGAACAGCGCCAGGCGCGACGGATCCGCCGCGAGACCGGGAACCGCCGCGATCAGCAACCGGCGAAGGCCGTCCGGCTTCTTCACTTCGCGGAAGGATCCTGCGCCGGACAGGCCCCGGGCGTGTTCCAGTTGACCAGCCGGTCAAGCTGGCTGGCATTGCTGGCGAATGCCCGGGCGATGCGGATAATGGCGGCGCGGACCGGATCGGGGATCTGGGCGGTCAGCTTGTCATCCTCGGGCAGCCCCCGGGGGCGCTCGGCGCATCGGCGCAGATCGGCCGGGGGCGTGTCCCTGATCGACACCGCGACGGGCACGGGCTTGTCGACCGGCACCTCAATGGTCCGGGCGCAGCCCGGCAACGCCGTTGACAGCAGCATACCAGCCGCGATCGACGCGATTCGAAGTCTGAGCCTTGGCATCTTCGGTCTCCATCCGTTCGGTTGCGGCGCGGGCGGCAGCGGCATCGGCCGCAGCACGGGCAGCGTCCGTGCCCATCTTGGTGTCGCGGTCCTTCATGGCGCCGGCGAGCGTGTCAGCCGTCGCCTGGACGGTATCGGCCCTGAAGCTGGCGAGATTGGCCACCTGTCGCCGGCAGACGGCGCCGCGCTCATGCTCCACGGTGACCTTGCGACCCTTCATGTCGGTCTCGATCGTGGTCGACGCGGCGAACTCGACGCCGGCGCCGGCGCAGATGCGCTGCGACGCCTGCAGGATCCCGGCGCGATCGGCGCGCACCACGCGGCCGTCCGCGTAGAACCAGGCGGCCGTGCCCGCGACAGCGAGCAGCACGAGCCATTCGCTGTTCGGAGCGATGAAGCGCCAAAGGGTGCGAATGATCTTCATGATCAGTCCTTTCCGGTTGCCATCATGCGCTCGAGGCGCTCCGCGCGGTCGCCGACCTGGCCGTGCCACTTCGACGCCTTCATGCCGGCGACGGCGCCCGGCCAGTCGCGGCTGTGGATCCGCTCGAGCGTGTTGGCGAAGCTGAGCAGGCCTTTGCCGGCAATGCCGCGCGCCTTATCGGGAGCGCGGCCGATGCCCATGTTGAAGCACATGTTGAGCAGGACGCGCTGGCGGACGTCGTCGAGCGAGCGCCACCATGGCAGCTTGCGATCGAGATCCGCCTCGCTGCGCCTGATATCGTTGGCGAAGAGATAATCCGACTGCGCCTGGGTGATGCCGGAGGCGATCACACTGGCCTTGGTGATGCCGAGGACGCGCGTCTCTTCGGCGGATATGCCGACATCCTCGAGATTGCGGCCCTTGCCGATCGACAATTTGCCGGCCGTGCAGCGATAGACCTTCAGCTTGTCGCCCTCGTCCCGGGCGATCTCGCGGCCGAGCTTCGCGCGGTCATAGGTCATTGCCCGTCATCCTTCTTCCGGGGGAGCCAGGTGATCAGCCGGTCGCGGACCAGGGCGGGAAGGCCCGCCAGCACGTCGCTGCAGCTCGCGATGAACTGCGGGGTCGCCTTGAAGGCGATCATGCCGAAGGTGAACTGGAAGCCCTGCAGGACAAACGGGTCGATCGGCCCCTTGAAGAAGAGCGCCCAGATCACGGCCGTCACGCCGCCCGCGAAATAGGATACGACCACCCCGACCGCGAACTGGATGAACCGATCGCGCCAGGTGAGGCCTTTTTCATAGGCAAGGCTGACCGCAGCGCCCAGCGCGGCCGGCGTCAGGCCAGCCAGAAAGGTGAGGATAGCTGCGAACAGCTCGGGCAGGGGGTGCTTGTCCATCAGATATCCCAAAGCTGGATCAGGGGAAGGGTGCGCGGCGTGGGCGTGGCCGTCGCCGGGATCGTCACCGGCGTCCCGAGCGGGAGGATGACGCCGAGGGCGGCGAGCCCCGGGTTCGCCTCGAGCACCTTGCCGAGATCGGAGGCGCCGAAGCTGCGCTCCCGCCAGAGCAGCGCGTCGAGCGTGTCGCCCTGCTGTGCGCGGATGATATCGGGCATCAGAGCAGCTCGACACTGGTGCGGGTCCGGCCGAGGATGTCGCGCACCGCATGAATCGCATCGCGGCGCAGCTCGCCCACCGACTCGTCGAGATCGCTCACCTGGCGCTGTCCGGCGCCGGTCAGATCCGTGTCGCGATAGCGCTCGACCAGGCCGGCCTTGGCCTCGGCGCCGATCGCGGCGCGGTACAGGATCACGAAGCGGCTCGCCCCGCCAAGCCGGGGCGCGGGGACTTCCTCGAGCGCCTGGGCGCCCTCGGCTTCGCGCGCGGTGCGCCAGCCGGCGAGGTTGTTGCCGATCGCGATCATCGCGTTGAGAATCGCCTCCCGCAGGCGCTCCGGGATGACCGTGTCGCGGATCTTCATCTGCTTGCGGAACGCGGCCGGATCGATGTCCGGAAACCAGCCGTCATTGGTGATGACGGGCTCGGCGCCGGTCGGCGCGGGCGGGATGACCGAAGGGTTGCAGTTGAAGCCGCTCATAGCGCGAGCCCCGCGAATCCCCGGGATCCGAGGAAGAAGAGACCAAGCCCGATGGCAGTCAGCGCGGCGCCGAGCCGGCCCATGGTGTCGTGAACGAACGGCGCCCGGTCGACCGCGACCAGCACCGCGCCGCTCATCGTGAACAGCGCGCCGAGCGCGATCTCGAGCAGAACGATCAGGGTGCAGGCGAACTGGCCCAGGGCGGCGAGCATCATGGTTCCTTCAGCGTGCCCGCCCACCCGGTTTACGGGGGTGGGGATCGGGATAGCGACGGCCCTCAGCCCGAAGGCCCTCCCGTCGCACGCGATCCGCCCCCGAGCGCCGGGGGGCGAGCTGGTCAGCCGGCCTGTTCGGTCTGAGCGGGGCTGGCCTGTTCGGTCTTGGGCGTGACGGATCTTTCGAGGCGCTTGATGCGGTCCTTCACGCCGATGCGATCGTGGAGCTGCTGGGCGCGGCGCAGGGCGACGAGGGCGCGCTCTGCGGCCGGGACGAATTCGGGTGTCGCGGGCTCGATCGTCTCGGCGAGGGTGGCCAGCTCCGCGCCGATCGCTTTGTGCAGCTTGGCGCGGATCTGATCGTGCATATCGCTATCGAGCGTCAGCGCCTCGACCGCCTCGAGGATCTCCAGCGGAAAGGAGCCGCCCGTGCCCTGCAGCCTGATCGCGGCTTCGGCGATCTCCTCGACGATCAGCGCCGGCGCGGAGCGTTCGTAACGGGTCGGCAGGGCGATGTCATAAGCGAGGACATAGTCGATCAGCGGCATGGCCTCGTGATATTGCCCGGTGTCGATCAGCCAGATCATGATGGTCGGCAGCAGATCGTCCTGCACGCCGCGCCCGGTCTGCTCGGCCGCCTTGAGCAGGCCATCGATCCATGGGCGATATTCGGGCAGCATCTCGGCCTTGGCGGCGATCTTGAGCTCGATCGACTGGATCTGTTTGAGCCGCTGCAGATCATGGGTGAGCCGCAGCATCATCTGGGCATGCGCCTGGCTGGCGGGATCGGGCACGAGGGCGCTGGTTGGGCGGCGCGCGCCGGGAAGCCCGCCCTCCATCTCGGGGGATGCCGCGGTTTGTGCGGCCAGGTGGCGTTCCCGGTGCTGGCGAGCGAGGCTCATGGCGGATTCCTGTGGATGGAGGGCGGACCAGGGGGCGGAGGCGGAAGCGGCGATCAGGCCGGCTTCGGCCCCATGACGATATTCTCGACGAGCGCGCACTTGCCGTAATCCTCGACGACAAAGGCCTCGTTGACGCTTTCATAGTTGGCGATCTGGGTCAGCTCGGGCTCGTCCCGGACGTAGCGGCGACGCGTGCCGTCCTGCTCGTAGATCGCGAGGTTCTGGTAGCTCGTGATCAGGAGGCTGGCGGCCGGGAAGTCCGGCACGCGCTCGGCCGGATAGCCGCCCACCTGCGCGGCTGCGGCGAGGATGGCGTTGCGCGCGAGGATCTCGGTCGCGGTGTCGCCGGCCTTGTTGATGATCGGCATATATTTGTCGTGGACGAGATCGCGCCCGATCATGACGACGAGATCGCCGGCGTCCTGATGCCATTCGTCGAGGAACGAGGCGGCGACGTCCTTCACCAGCGCGTCGAGATTGACATAGTCGCGTTTGGACGTGTCCGCCGTGTCGGCCACATAGATCGCGCTGTCGGCTGCGGTGAGACCGCCATCGGAGAGGACCCGATCGGGCGCATAGGTGCGGATCTTGTGCAGCCAGCCCTTGTTGACGTCCTGCAGGCGCGGATTGGCGACGCGGTCAGTCGTGGCGGCGACCGAGGTGCCGTGGAAGCCGATGGTGATGCGGTCCAGCGCCTGGCGCGCGACGATGACATCGCGGATCAGCTGCTGGAAATTCGGCTTGTGCGCCCAGGCGTCCAGCCGGCTCCATTTGATCGCGCTGTCGTAGAAGGTTTCCTCGCAGCGATACCGCCCGAGATCGGAGGTATCGGTCGGATCAGTCGGCGACCGGCGCGTGCCGGCGTTGGTGTTGACGCGCCCGGCGATCGAACGGGTGACGCCGACGCCGACCTTGTCGCCTTCCTGCTGGACGACGGTTTCGAAGGCGATTTTCTGGAGGAAGCTGCTCGATTTCTGGATCAGCTCCTGCAGCTTCTGGCCGACCGATGGCGCGACGGAGAAGCTTTCCGATGCCGATGCGACGCCGTTAAGCTTCGCGAGCTGATTGAGATAGGCGTGGAAGAGAAGGCGGGTTTCGTTGCGCATCGGGTGCTCCTGGGCGGGAAAAGGGCGTGAGGGGGCGGGCGGCGATCAGCAGTCGGTGACGTTCGCCCCGCTCGCGCCGGTTGCCGGTGCGCGGTTGAAGCCGGGCTGCTCGGTCGTCTCGAGCCGGGTTCGCAGCGCCGCGAAATCGTTCTGCATCTGGGCCTGGGCATCCGTGACCGGCTTGATCACCGCGACGATCGTCGCCGACATGGATTCGCCCAGCGCCGTCGCGAAGGCGGCCGGATCGAAATTGTCGTTGGCTGGCTTTTTGGGCTCTTCCTTCGGCTTCTCGGGTTCGGTGCGGAACATCGCGGCGACACCGGCGAAGCCGGCCCGGATCGCATCGGCGATGCCGGCCGATTCGACTGGCTTCGGCTCGAATTCGAGAGTGACCGGCTCGCTGCCCGTGGAGAAGACGGTGCCGGGCGCGCTGCGCGAGAAGGACAGTTTCTGGGTCGCGATGCTGGCCGGGTTGTCGGTAAAGGCCATCGCGACCAGGCCGACCTTGCTGGTGCCGGCATAGTCGGGCGTCAGCTCGACGGAGGGGAAGGGCTTCTGGCCCTTTTCGGCGAGGGCGGTGAGCTGATCGAGCGCGTCGACCTGGGCATAGAGCGCGCGGCGCTTCTCCGTCTTGCCCGCGATCGTGATGTCATCGGTCTGGGCCCTGACCGCGATGACGTCGCCATAGCGGTTGAAGGGTGGCTCCGGGCTGAAACCCGACAGATGCTCGATGTTGATGCCGGGCGTGTAGGTTTCGAGGCTGAAGGTCTCGACGCACTGGTCGATCATGTCGGCCGTGACGACGCGACCATCGCTGATCGTCTGGCCCTCGACAAAGGCGCGAAACATCTTGCTCTTGGTGCCCATGGCGGTGCGGTCCCTCGGGGTCGGTTGATGCTGGCGCCGTCGCTGGCGCCGATGCCGGCAAAAGGGACCGAAGAGCCCGCGCTTCTCAAGCTGACGCCATTGTAGAAACTCTCTCTACAAGAGCGGCCGCTCCGGCCGGGGCGCGGGGCGTGGCTAGGTTCGCCCGCCATGAGCAAGCTCCCGCCCGATACCGGCATGCCCCTGCCTGCCGGAACCTTCCCGATCCCGATCGACGCGCAGCGCCAGGCGCGCAGCCTCTACTGGCGCGGCTGGGGCATCACGCAGATCGCCGGCGAGCTGGGGCTCAACCGCTCGACGGTGCAGGCGTGGAAGGACCGGGCGAAATGGGACGAGGCGCCGTCCCTTTCGAAGATCGAGGACGCGCTCGAGTGCCGCCTCAACCTGCTGATCGCCAAGGACCACAAGACGGGCGGCGACTTCAAGGAAATCGACCTGCTGATGCGCGGGGTCGTGTCGGCCGCGCGGGTGCGTCGGTACGAGGCACCGGGCGGGCACGCGGGCGATCTCAACGACAAGGTCGCCAACCGGAACGCAGCGGCGAAGGACGGGAGCCGCAGGAAGCCGGCGAAGAATCATTTCACGGCCGAACAGGTCGGGAAACTGCAGGAGATCTTCGAAGCCGAGCTGTTCGGCTATCAGGAAGACTGGTGGGCGGCGAAGGATCAGCGCACCCGCATGATTCTCAAGTCGCGCCAGATCGGCGCGACATGGTATTTCGCCCGCGAGGCCCTGCTCGACGCGCTGACCGGGGGCGGCAACCAGATCTTTCTCTCCGCCTCCAAGGCGCAGGCGCATATCTTCCGCAACTATATCGTCCAGTTCGCGGCGCGGGTGGGCGTGAAGCTGCAGGGCGATCCGATCGTCCTGACATCCGACCTGATCCCCGAGGGGGAGCCTGCGGCCGAGCTGATCTTTCTGGGCACGAACGCGCGCACGGCGCAGGGCTATCACGGCAATTTCTATTTCGACGAGTTCTTCTGGACCTATGGGTTCGAGGAGCTGAACAAGGTCGCCAGCGCCATGGCGATGCACAAGCGCTGGCGCCGGACCTATTTCTCGACGCCCTCGAGCGTGGCGCACCAGGCGCATCCCTATTGGACGGGCGAGCGGCGCAACCGGCGCGTCAAGAAGGCCGACCGGATCGAGATCGACGTAAGCCATGCCGCGCTGAAGGGCGGGCGGCTGTGCGAGGATAATGTCTGGCGCCAGATCGTCACGATCGAGGATGCGGCCGAGCGCGGTTGCGACCTGTTCAACGTGGACGAGCTGCGCATCGAATATGCGCCGGACGAATTCGCCAATCTGCTGATGTGCCAGTTCGTCGACGACAGCCTGTCGGCGTTCAAGTTCAACGAGATCAACCGGTGCATGGTCGACGCGATGGTCGAGTGGACCGATGTCGCGCCGCTGGCCAGGCGGCCGGTCGGCAACCGCGAGGTCTGGGCCGGCTATGATCCCCAGGAGAGCGAGGAAGGCGACAATGCGGCGCTGGTGATCGCGCTGCCGCCCAAGGGACCGGAGGGCAAGTTCCGCCTGCTCGAGCGTCACCAGTTCCGCGGTCTCGACTTCGAGGCGCAGGCCAACATGATCATGGCGCTGCTCGCCCGCTACAACTGCACCTATCTCGGCATCGATGCGGGCGGCGTGGGCAATGGCGTGTGGCAATTGCTGCGCGACCGGATGCGCGGCGTCGTGAAGCTCGAATATTCGCTCGAGCTGAAGGCGCAGATGGTGATGAAGGCGCAGCACAGCTTCAGCCGGCAGCGCATCGAATTCGAGGCGGGGTGGCTCGATCTCGCCTCGTCCTTCCTCTCGATCAAGAAGGCGCTGACCCAGAGCGGCCGGGCGCTGACCTTCAAGGCCGGCCGATCGGCGACCGATGGCCATGCCGACCTCGCCTGGGCGTGCATGCACATCCTGATCAACGAACCACTGGACGGGCGCGAGCGCCCCAAGACCCGCATGGAGATCTTCGAATGAGCAAGCGGAACAAGGCCAGGGCGATGTCGCGCGGGGAAGCGGCCGGGGCATCCGACGGCGCGATCGTCGCCGCCGGCAGCGGATCGAACGCTGTTCAGGCGTTCAGCTTTGGCGATCCGGAGCCGGTGCTCAACCGGCGCGAGATCCTGGACATGATCGAATGCCCGCATAATGGGCGCTGGTATGAGCCGCCGATCTCGGTCGACGGCCTGGCGCGCGCCTTTCGGGTTTCGCCGCATCACAGCTCGGCGATCATCCTGAAGCGCAATCTGCTGGTCGCTTCATTCGAACCGACGCCCTGGCTGTCCCGCAAGGCGTTCGGCGCGATGGTGCAGGATTATCTCGTGTTCGGGAACGGCTACCTGGAGGAGCGATCGAACGTGCTGGGCGATGCGCTGCGGCTCGACCACGCGCTTGCGAAATATACCCGGCGCGGCTTGGTCGATGGGCAGTTCTTTTATGTGCCCGGCTATCTGCAGGAGACCGAATTTCGGCCGGGCAGCGTTGCCCAGATCATGCAGCCGGACGTCAATCAGGAAATCTATGGCGTGCCGGAATATCTCAGCGCGCTGCAGTCAGCCCTGCTGAACGAGGCGGCGACGCTGTTCCGCCGGCGCTATTATCTGAACGGCAGCCATGCGGGCTATATCCTCTATGCGACTGGCGAGATCGACGAAGAGGACACGACGGCGCTGAAAGCGGCGCTGAAGGCATCGAAGGGGCCGGGCAATTTTCGCAACCTGTTCGTCCACGCCCCGAACGGGAAAGACGGCAGCCTCAAAATCCTGCCGATCGCCGAGGTGGGCGCAAAGGACGAATTCCTCGGGATCAAGAACGTCACGCGCGACGACGTGTTGGCGGCGCACCGCACGCCGCCCGTCGTTCTGGGGATCGTGCCGGCGCAGGGATCCAGCAATGGCAGCCCGCGCGAGGCGGTCGATATGTTTTTCGAGCTGGAGATCGAGCCGATCCAGGCGAACCTGCTGACCGTCAACGAGACGCTCGGGTACGAGGCGATCCGGTTCAAAGAGCGCAAGAGTCGCGAAGCGGCATAAGGAATTCCGTCCGGCCGGAAGGCCGGGCGGGGGCGCCGGATGGCAGTCCGGTTAACCGACGAGGACGAGCTCGCCACGACAGATCGGCCATCGGCCGTCCCGCACCCGGCGCGCCGGGCGGGATCCTACAAGAGCGAGAAATCCAACATGTACAGTATGAAAGACGTTCAGCCCGTGACGCCTGCGGCCGGCTATATCGGGGGCAAGCGCAATCTGGCGGGGCGGCTGGTGCCGATGATCGATGGCACGCCGCATGACAGCTATGCCGAGCCCTTTGTGGGGATGGGCGGCATCTTCCTGAAGCGCCGGCGCCGGCCGCGCGCGGAATATATCAATGACATATCGGGGGATGTGGCGACCTTCTTCCGGGTGCTGCAGGAGCATTATCCCTATCTGATGGACATGCTGCGCTTTCGCGTGGCGAGCCGGGCCGAGTTTGAGCGGTTGCGCGCGATGCCGGCCGAGCGGCTGACGGATTTGCAGCGCGCGGCGCGGTTTTTGTATCTGCAGCGGCTGGCGTTTGGCGGGAAGGTGCAAGGGCGAAATTTCGGGGTGGATGCCCGGCAGGGCGCGCGCTTCAACGTCTCCAGGCTGGAGCCGGTTCTTGCCGAGATCCATGACCGGCTGGCCGGGGTGGTGATCGAGCAGCTCGGTTATGCCGACTTCATTCGCCGGTATGATACGCCAGGCACGCTGTTTTATCTCGATCCGCCTTATTGGGGGTGCGAGACCGACTATGGACAGGACGTTTTCGGGCGCGGCGATTTCGAGCGGCTGGCGGCGCAGCTGGGGGCGATCAAGGGGCGGTTCCTGCTCTCGATCAACGACACGCCCGGGGCGCGGGAGGTGTTCCGAAGCTTCCGGATGCTCGAGTTCGACACGATTTACTCGGTTTCGGCCGGCGCCGCGAAAAAGGCGCGGGAGCTGGTGATCGCGAATTTCGAGCCGCAGCGATAGGGCGATGCTCCGGCCTGGCCGTTTCGCGGCTGGGCCGGGGTGTGGCTCGGTTTGCCTGATGCCGGGGGGATCGGATGGGTGGTTTTTTGGGGAGCGGTCGGGCAGGAGTCGACCAACTATTGTCATTCGCAAGCGCAGCGGCGATCGACCGCTTCGGAGGAAACAGGACGTTCTCAGGAACGGTCGCGGCCCGAACT
>CAISGR010000265.1 GCA_903884945.1 uncultured bacterium | reverse complement strand
TGGTTACTTTGCTGGAGCCATGACGCTCGGGAATACAAAAAGGACCCCTGGGGTTCTTTCGACCCCCCGGGTCCTGGAATGCATCCAGCAATGTTCAAGCTTGTCCCGACAGGAGCGGGTCCTGTCAGAGCAGCGGCGCCTATACAGGTCGACTCGGAGACGGTCAATGGCATCGGAGCGCGAGTTTCCGCACCGAATCCCGCAACGACTGTTGCCGCCCCCGGTTCCATGGCGCAAGCATGGCCCGATGCGAATCGGACAAGCGATAGCCCTGACGGCCATGTTGATGGCGACAGCCTGTAATCAGGACCGCGCGGCGCCTGCGCCGGTGGCCACCGCCGCCCACGTCGCGCAGAGTCGGGGCTGCACTTTTGCCAGGGCGGCATGGACCATCTCTTCCGGCCCTTCCCCAGAGTCGAGCGGGACCGCTGCGAGGAATGTCGCCGAACTGGATCGCGACAGCCATCTCTACTGGAACGAGGCGCCGATCGACGCCTCGACCCTCCGGCTCTATACGAACACCGTCACTGAGATACGGCCGCAACCCCTGACCATCCTGCGGGCAGATCCGCGCGCCGAGTGCGAGCTGTTCCAGAGCGTGATCGCCGACATCACCGCCGCGGCGAACTGCGCCCCATCCACCTGCATCCTCGAATGGACGCCCCTGCCGCACGATCCCCGGCGGCCGCAATTGCCACCGAGTCTTTGAGCCGCCCGGCCGTGATTGGTTTGGCCGGTTGGAGCGTTTAGGGAGCGGTGGTGACGTATGATCTCCTCATCATCGGCGGCGGCATCAACGGCTGCGCCATCGCGCGCGAGGCGGCGCTCAACGGCCTGAAGGTCCTGCTCGTCGAGCGCGACGACCTGGCCAGCCATACCTCATCGGCCTCGACCAAGCTGATCCATGGCGGGCTCCGCTATCTCGAACATTATGAGTTCAAGCTGGTCGCCGAAGCGTTGCGCGAACGCGAGCGGCTGATCCACGCGGCGCCGCACATCATCCGGCCGCTGCAGTTCGTGCTGCCGCAGGAAAATTCGGTGCGGCCGTGGTGGATGCTGCGCATCGGCCTGTACCTGTACGACATGCTGGGCGGGAAGATGACCCTGCCCCGGTCCCGCGGGTTGCGTGCCACGGACACCGCCTATTCAGCGCCGCTGAGAGGCGGCAGCAGGGGCTTCGTCTACTCCGATGCCTTTGTCGACGATTCGCGACTGACCGTCCTGAACGCAGTCGATGCCGCCGCCAACGGCGCCGAGATCGCAGTCGGCGTCGCGCTCGATTCCGCCCGGCGCGAGGACGGCGTCTGGCGCGCGGCGCTGTCGGATGGCCGCGCGATCGAGGCACGCGCCCTGGTCAACGCGGCGGGCCCCTGGGTCCACCAGATGCTGGGCCGCCTCGGCGTCAACGCGAAGAGCGGTGTCCGCCTGGTGAAGGGCAGCCATATCGTCGTGCCCCGCCTCTATGAGGGCGACCACGCCTATATCCTGCAGCTGCCGGATCGCCGCATCGTCTTCGCCATCCCCTATCAGGGCGATTCGACCGAGATCGGCACCACCGACATCCCGGTCGAGCACCCCGAGGACGCGCGGATCGACGCCGCCGAGATCGCCTATCTGTGCGACGCGGTGAACGCTCATTTCATCAGGCAGGTCAGCCCCGCCGACGTCACCTCGACCTGGTCCGGCGTGCGCCCGCTCTACGATGACGGCGCCAGCGAGGCGAAGGAAGTGACGCGCGACTATGTGCTGGAGCTCGACAGCAGCGGCCCGCCCCTGCTGAGCGTCTTCGGCGGCAAGATCACGACCGCGCGGCATCTCGCCGAGGAAGCGCTCGGCAGGCTGGCCGGCCCGATGCGCTTCGCGGCGCGCCGGGCGACACGGGATCGGGCATTTCCCGGCGGCGCGACCGGGGATTTCCCCTCCTTCCTCGCCCGGACGCGCGCGACCTGGCCGTTCCTCGGCGACGCCCGTGCCGAGCGCATGGCGCATGCCTATGGATCGATGCTGGCCGACATGCTGTCGGGCGTCACCGACGAAGCCGGCATGGGCGCCGACCTCGGCGGCGGCCTTACCGAGGTCGAGGCGCGCTGGATGCGCGAGCGCGAATGGGCGCGCAGCGCGGAAGACGCGCTGATGCGCCGGAGCAAGGTCGGCCTGCATCTGACCGAGGCGGAGCGCGCCACCTTCGCCGAGCGCTGGGCTGCGCTCAGCTGAGGAAGTTCGCCAGCGCGTTCGGATGGATCGCCCAGCCGGCAAAGCCTGCGATGCCCATCAGCACCCCGAAAGCGCCGAAGCCCCAGGCAGCGAACAACAGCCAGCGCGTTTCCGCGAGCGCCGCCACCGCCGCAAGCGATACCGCGATCGAGATCAGCGCGTCGCCCATGTCGAACTGATCGTCATGGGTATTGAGCGCATCATATTGCGCGTCGTTCGCCTCGGCCTTCGCCTTCAGCACCGGCGTCTCCGCCTGGTACTTCGCCTTTTCGGCATCCATCGTGGCCAGCGCGATGCGTGCCGCCTGCGACGGTGACGGTCCGGCGATCAGCGCCATCTCCACCCGCGCCGTCTCGACGATATGCGCCTTGGTCCGGGTCGCCTGATATTCCGACCAGGTGTCGATCGCGTTGCTCTTGGCCAGCTGCATCGCCTGGACGAGATTGTCGTCCTTGATATTGGCCACCGCCATGAAAACCGAGAGCGTGACCACCGTCATCGCCACCAGTCGGTTCAGCGTCCGGTCGCGGCCACCCTCGGGGAGTTCGTCCTCCATCCCATATCCTTCGTTCCTGCGCCATTCTCCCGGACTGCCGAGAGTGGGGGGCGGGCCGGGTCCGCGCAATAGGGGGCCGGGAAGCTTTGACGCGGGGCGGCCGGATACTCTAGCGGAGCGCCATGGCCGATCCCCGCCCGCTCCGCGTCGCCGCGCTCTACCGCTTCAGCCGCTTCGCCGACCCTGTTGCCCTGCGCGGGCCGCTGGCGCGCCTGTGCGACGAGAACCATATCCGCGGCACGCTCCTGCTGGCGCCCGAAGGCATCAACGGCACGATCGCCGGCGCGCATGACGCAGTCGAGCGCGTCCTCGACCATATTCGCGCCCTGCCCGGCTGCGCCGATATCGAGGTGAAGGATTCGCATGCCCCGGCGATGCCGTTCCACCGCATGAAGGTCCGCCTCAAGCGCGAGATCGTGACCATGGGCGAGCCCGATATCGATCCGCTCGAAGAGGTCGGCCACTATGTCGCCCCGGCCGACTGGAACGCCCTGATCGCAGATCCCGGCACCGTCCTGATCGACACGCGCAACGATTATGAGGTCGCGATCGGCAGCTTTGCCGGGGCGATCGACTCGAAGACCCACAGCTTTCGCGATTTCCCGGCCTGGTTCCGCGCGCACCGCGACGATTTCGCGACGGCGCCGAAGATCGCGATGTTCTGCACCGGTGGCATCCGCTGCGAAAAGGCCACCGCCTTCCTCAAGGCGGAGGGGCTGGATCAGGTCTATCACCTCGAAGGCGGCATCCTGAAATATCTCGAGCAGGTGCCCGAAGCGGAGAGCCTGTGGGAGGGCGAATGCTTCGTCTTCGACCAGCGCGTCGCAGTGAAGCACGGCCTGGAGATCGGCACCCATGCCCTGTGCCATGCCTGCCGCATGCCGGTCAGCCCGGAGGATCGCGCCTCGCCGCACTATGTCGAGGGGATCAGCTGTCCGGCCTGCCACGCAGCGCGCGACGAGGAGCAGCGCGCCGGCTATGCCGAGCGCCACCGGCAGGAGCGGCTCGCCGCCGCCCGCGGCGATGTCCATGTCGGGCGGGTCTTCGCCGGGGATACCGCGCAAAAATAATTCGCGCGCTGCTGTCGAATCCGCTCCCCCTCGCCCGTCTCCACGGTACGATCGCATGACGCGATCGCTGATGGAGAACCGACCGATGCAATATCTGCTCCTGATCTACGAGGACGAGAGCGTTTACGGCGACAATCATGACAGCCCGGCCGTCGCCGAGATCGTCCGGCGCCACATGGCCTTCGGGGAAGAGATCGGCGCAGCACGCAAGGGTGGCGCCGGCCTGCAGCCGACGAACATGGCCACGACCGTCGTCACCCGTGCCGGTGCGCAGACGATCCATGACGGCCCGTTCGCCGAGACCCGAGAGCAGCTTGGCGGCTTCTACCTGATCGACGCGCCCGATCTCGACGCTGCCATCGCGATTGCGAAAAAGCTCCCGCTGCATGCCGACGGCTCGATCGAGATCCGCCCCTTGCTCGAGATGGAATGAACCGGGCGCTCGACCGGGCCGCGCGCGACCATGGCGCGCGGCTGCGCGCTGCGCTCGCGGCCCGGTTTCGCGACCTCGACATCGCCGAGGACGCCTATGCCGAGGCATGTGCCCGGGCAGCGCGCGCCTGGGTAACCGGCACGCCCCGCGATCCGGCGGCGTGGCTGTTCCGCGTCGCTGAACGTGCCGCGCTCGACATGGTGCGGCGCCGGCTCGTGCGCAGCAGCGCGATGCTGCCCGATCCCGAGCCGCCACCCGACCCCGAGGAGGAACTCATGGCCGGGACCAGGCTGATCCCCGACGAGCGGCTGCGGCTGATCTTCGTCTGCTGCCACCCGGCGATCCACCCGGATGCCCGGGCGGCACTGACGCTTCGGCTGGTCTGCGGCCTCTCGACCGGCGAGATCGCCCGCGCCTTCCTCCTGCCGGAGCCGACGCTCGCCCAGCGCCTGGTGCGCGCGAAGAACAAGATCGCCGGTGCCGGCGTGCCGTTCGAGGTTCCCGGCCCGGATGCCTGGGCGGACCGGCTCGACGCCGTGCTGAGCACGATCGAGATCGCCTATGCCAGGGCGCACGCCGATGGCGGCGGAACCGGCCGGCATGCGGGCTATGCCGGCGAAATGCTCGGCGTCACCGCCACGCTCGCCACCCTCGTACCCGACGAGCCCGATATTTTGGCGCTGGCGGCGACCATCCGCTTCGCCGAGGCGCGACGGCCCGCCCGGGTCGACGCCGGCGGCACGATGGTCCCGCTCGACCGGCAGGATCCCGCGCTGTGGGACGCCACCCTGATCGCGGCCGCCCGTCCCTATCTGGCCCGGGCGCTCGCCCTGGCCCGGCCCGGACGACGATCCCTGCAGGCGCTGGTGCACGCCGAGTGGTGTTCGCGCGGATCGCTGGCGGAACCGCCCCCGTGGCGATCGATCCTGTTGCTCTACGACGCGATGCTCCTATGCCGCGACGACGCGATCACCCGCCTCAACCGCGCCGTGGCGCTCGCCGAGGCGCAGGGCCCGGCCGTCGCCCTGGAAGAGGTCGATGCGCTCGATGCGCCGGGGCTCGCGGATTTCCTGCCCGATCATGCCGTCCGCGCCGATCTGCTCGCGCGCCTGGGCCTCGCCGAGGCGGCCCGTGCGGCCTATGACGCCGCGCTTCGGCTGGGGCCTGAGCAGGCCGAGCGCGGCTGGCTCGAGGCACGGCGCGCGCGGCTCGGGGGAGCCTAGCCCTTCATCTGGCGCCGGACCGAGGCCATGGTGGCCTTGCCATAGGGCGGCTTGAGGCCCGCAAGCTTCGCCACGTCGAGCTTCGCCTGCTTGTACACGCTCTTCGCATGGCTGAACGTCTTGAACCCGTCGATCCCGTGATAGGCGCCCATGCCCGACGGCCCGACCCCGCCGAACGGCAGGTCCTCCATGCTGATATGGAAGATCACGTCGTCGAGGGTGACGCCCCCGGCGATCGTGCGATCGAGCACCCGGCGGCGCTCCTCAGCGTCGCTGCCGAAATAATAGAGGCCGAGCGGGCGGTCGCGATGGTTCACCTGGCCGATCGCATCGTCGATGTCCCGGTAGCGGCGCACCGGCAGGATCGGCCCGAAAATCTCCTCCTGCATCACCGCCATGTCGTCGGTCACGTCGGTCACGATATGCAACGGCATCTTGCGCGCGTTCGACGCGCCGAAATCCTCGTTGGCCGGGTTGACCGCCTCGATCTTGGCGCCCTTGGCGCGGGCATCGTCGAGCAGGCCGTTGAGGCGGGCGAAATGCCGGTCATTGATGATCGCGGTATAGTCGGGATTCGCGAGCACGGTCGGGTACATGGCCGTGGCCGCCGCCCGCAGGCCGTCGACCACCGTCGCCTCTTCCTCGGCCGTGACGAGCATATAGTCGGGTGCGAGGCAGATCTGCCCCGCATTGAGCATCTTGCCGAGCGCAACCCGCTCGGTCGCCTGGCGCACGTCGGCGGCCTTGCCGATGATCACCGGGGACTTGCCGCCGAGCTCGAGCGTGACCGGGGTGAGATTGTCGGCCGCCGCGTGAAGGATGTGCTTCCCGACCGCGGTGGCGCCGGTGAAGATCAGGTGGTCGAACGGCAATTCGGCAAAGGCCTTGCCCACGTCCGGGCCGCCCGAGACGAAGGCGAGTTCGTCGAGCGCGAAATATTTCGCCGCGATCTGCTCGAACAGCGATGCGACACGGGGGGTGAACTCGCTGGTCTTGACCATGGCGCGGTTGCCCGCCGCGAAGATCCCGGCGAGCGGTGCCATCACCAGGTTCACCGGGAAATTCCACGGCGCGATCACGCCGACCACGCCCTTCGGCTGGAACTCGATCCAGGCGCGCGCGCCGAGCAGGCCAAGCGGGAACTGTACCGGACGCCGTTCGGTCCGCGCCCATTTCTCGACCGATTTGATCGCATGATTGATCGGCGCGATCGAGCTCGCGATATCGGTGAGCATCGATTGCTCGCGGCTGCGATGACCGAAATCCTCGCTCAGCGCGTCGCAAAAGGCATCGGCATTGTCGGCGATCATCCTGGCGGCGCGCTTCAGCCGGTCCTTGCGGGCGCCGATCGACACCGGCAGCTCGGCCATGAAGCCGGCGCGCTGCTCGGCCAGGATCTCTTGCATCGTCGCCATCTCTCTTCTCCCCCAGGGCCCGCCCTTGTTCAGGCGCAGCCGATCAACCCCACCACCGGCAGCACGATGCTGTCCTGTCCCGCGCGGTCGAGCCGCAGCGTCCCTTCGGGCACGGACGCACCGTCCTTCAGGTCGCCGCGTGCCGCAATCTTCATGTCGAGCGTCGCGGTGACGTCGCTCGATCGGTATTCGGTCGTGGCCGAGAAGCCGAAGCCTTCGGCGCCCTGCTGCGCGTCGCGCGCAAGATCGGTGATCGTGCCGCCGAGCGAAAGGCGCAGCTGCGCCGGGTCGGCCATGGCCATCGCCACCATCGCCCGCGTGCCGGTCGCGCTCCACAGGAAGGCAGCGCAGCCTCTGGCCGGCAATTCCTGTTTCGGGAGCACGCCGAACGGCAGGCCGTCGAGCGTCGCGGGCGGCGCGGCCTGCGCGGTGGCGAGCAGCATCGGCAGGATCGCGAACAGCTTCATCCCGGCGATCCTAACAGGAACAGCCATGCCGGGTAAGCGGCGATCGCCAGCAACGCGCCGAACGGCACGCGGTCGTCGAGTCGTGCGGCGCGCCCGCGCAGCATCCCCGCCAGCACGAGTGCGAGGCCGGTCAGCGCAGCGAGCAGCAGCACCGCCGGCAGCATCTGCCAGCCGAGCCACAGGCCGATCGCCCCGAGCAGCTTGGGATCGCCGCCGCCAAGCCCCTCCCGCCCGCGCAGGTGCCGATAGGCCAGGCCGAGCAGCCACAGTCCGCCAAAGCCGGCCACCCCGCCGATGACCCGTGCGACCAGCGGCGGATCGAGCCCCATCAGGCCGGTCGCGAGCCCGGCCAGCGCCAGCAGCAGGTTGAGCGGATCGGGCAGCCAGAAATCGGTGATGTCGAGCGCTGCCAGCGCGAGCAGCAACCAGCCGAAGATCGCCCCGGCCAGGCCGGCCGCCCCGGGGACGATTAGTCCCGCCACCGCGCCGATGCCCAGCGCAGCCAGTTCGATCTGCCAGTGCCGCGGATCGATCGGCGCGCCGCAATGGCGGCACCGGCCGCGCGACAGCATCGCGCTGACCAGCGGGATCAGGTCGCGCGGCCCGAGCACCGCGTCGCAGGCGTCACAGTGCGACCGGCCCTTCACGACGGATCGCTCCTGCGGCCAGCGGATCACGAGCGTGGCGATGAAGCTGCCAAGCACCGCCCCCAGCGCGGCGAGCAGCGCTGCCCATGTCCAGGCTTCAGCCATTGGGCTTCTTGCGGGCGAGGCAGCGAGAGAGACCGGGTCGGCTGATCGCGAACAGGACGATATTCTGCATTGCATCGCGATACGCGGACATGTCGCTGGCGTCATGCCGAAGTTGATATGCGACGGAACGCAGTTAACCGTCGCGCTTCGCCCTCGCCAGACGCCGTCGTTTACGTTAAGGTAAGCGCCATGGCCGACCCCCAATATGCCTCGCACAGCTATGCCATCGCGATCGACGCCGCCGACATCGATTTCATGGGTCATGTGAACAATGCGAGCTACCTGAAATGGGTCCAGGAAGCCGTGATCAACCACTGGCAACGCTTCGCCCCGGCGGACGCGGTCGCATCGCACCTCTGGGTCGCGCTCAAGCACGAGATCACCTACCGCAAGCCGACTTTTCTCGATGACGACGTGATCGCGACCGTCCTGCTTGAACGGGTGCAGGGCGCCCGCGCCTTTTACGAGACGATCATCAAGCGCGGCGAGGATGTGCTCGCCGAGGTGAAGTCGAGCTGGTGCTGCCTCGACGCGGAAACCCTGCGTCCGGCACGACTTGCGAAGAACGTGGTCGAGCGTTTCTTCAAGCCCTGACCTGCGCGCCCATCGACGGCGCGGCGCCCCATCGCGGCGATTTGTAATCACGCAGCCACGCGCCTAGATCGCGGCGAGCCAGTCCCCTTTTGGCCGGTCCCTTTCGGCCGGTCCCTTTTGGAGCGCCCGCATGTCCGCCGATCCCGTCGTCATCCTCTCCTATGCCCGTACCCCGATGGGCAGCTTCCAGGGCGCGCTCGCCGGCGCCTCGGCGACCGAATTGGGGGCCACCGCCGTCGGCGGCGCCGTCGAGCGCGCCGGGCTCTCGGGCGAGGCGATCGAGCGGATCTACATGGGCTGCGTGCTGCCCGCCGGGCTCGGCCAGGCCCCGGCCCGCCAGGCGGCGCTGAAGGCCGGCCTGCCGAATCATATCGAGGCGACGACCGTCAACAAGATGTGCGGATCGGGCATGCAGGCAGCGATCTTCGCAACCGATGCGCTGGCCGCAGGCTCGGCCGACATGATCGTCGCCGGCGGCATGGAGAGCATGACCAACGCGCCCTATCTCTCGATGAAGCATCGCGGCGGGGCGCGGATCGGCCATGACCGGCTGTTCGATCACATGTATCTCGACGGGCTCGAGGATGCCTATGAGCCAGGCAAGCTGATGGGCAATTTCGCCGAGGATACCGCGGCGGCCTATCAGTTCACCCGTGCGCAGATGGACGATTTCGCGATTGCCTCGCTGGAGCGCGCGCAGCAGGCGCAGGCGTCGGGCGCATTCGATCGGGAGATCGTCCCGATCGAGATCGCCGGCCGCAAGGGACCGACCACCGTCACGCTCGACGAGCAGCCCGCAAAGGGAGACGCCTCGAAGATTCCCACGCTCAGGCCCGCCTTTTCGAAGGACGGCACGATCACCGCTGCCAACGCCTCGTCGATTTCGGACGGCGCGGCGGCGCTGGTGCTGACTCGCGCCTCGATCGCGGAGAAGCTCGGGCTCGATCCCATCGCGCGCATCGTGAGCCATGCCGCCCACGCCCATGCGCCGGCGCTGTTCACTACCGCGCCGGTGTTCGCGATGCGCAAGGCACTGGAAAAGGCCGGCTGGTCCGCCAGCCAGGTCGATCTGTTCGAGGTCAACGAGGCCTTTGCCGTCGTCGCGATGATCGCGATGCGCGATCTCGACCTGAGCCATGACCGTCTCAACGTGAATGGCGGTGCCTGCGCCCTCGGCCACCCGATCGGTGCCTCCGGCGCGCGCATCCTCGCCACCCTGTTGTCGGCGCTCCAGGCCTCCGGCCGGAAGCGCGGGCTCGCCTCGCTCTGCATCGGCGGCGGCGAAGCGACGGCGATGGCGGTGGAATTGATGAACTGATCCATGAACCGACGGGCGCTACTGTCTGCAGGTCTCGGTTCGCTGCTCGCAACGTCGCGGAGCATGGCCGCCTTGCAAAAGAGCTTCCCGCCGGTACCGGACTGGCGTCCGTCCTTCCGGCAGCCGCTGGATCGGATAATCGACCGCTTTCGCTACTATACCAACGGCAAGGACGATTTCGCCGTCTTCCGGAACGGCACCTGCGCGATCGTCGATCGTGGCTTGTCCGATGCAGCGGCGGCGGAAGCTGCCGGCAAGATCCTGTCGAAGATCTTCACCTTCCACCCCGACATGAATCCAAAGCCGATGGACGATGGCAACATTCTCGTCTTCTATAACCACCCCGCGTTCAACGTCGTCCTGGCGGATGTTGTGGCCGCCCATTGGACCGAGATCGAGGCGAACCACCAGCGCGCGCTGACTCCGGACGAAGTCCTGCTCACGCCGCTCGGGGCCAACAAGTTCGATGATTTTGGCAAGAAGGCGCTGTTCGGACGGTGCTACATGTTCATGGACGGCACGGCCCCGGAGGTCGTGCGCATCGAACGGGCAACAATGCCGGCCAACGACGGCAAATAAACGGCATGTTGCTGCAGCGGAGGGCCAACCCGGCGTAGCAGCCGGCTTGATCGAGGTCAGCGTTCGATCACGGTGCCCCCCTCCTCGA
>CAISGR010000264.1 GCA_903884945.1 uncultured bacterium | reverse complement strand
GCTTGACCAACCGAACGGAGGCGGCCGCTATTTCGGACCGATGCAGAGTAGCGACCTGACCCAATGCACCGCGATCAAGGCCAAGGGAATCAAGATCGCCATCCTCTATACGCAATATCTTCCAGAGTCGCTCTCCGGCGACAGCTGGTCTCAGGCGAACGTCGCTCCGTTTCTACCGCCCCCCCCCTCGCCTTATTCGGCGGGGAATGCGGGGACTAGTGATCAGGTCCTCACCGCGCTGCAGAGCTGCGCATCATCCGGCACCAACGGCTCGCCACTGGTGCAGACCGTAACGAGCAATGACAACATTACCACTGCTCTGCAGCAGCTATTCTCCACAGCCCTTCAGTCAGCTCGACTGGTTCAATAATAATTGTAAGTTGATTGTACTGG
The DNA here is from genome assembly GCA_903884945.1 of uncultured bacterium. GTDB lineage: Bacteria > Pseudomonadota > Alphaproteobacteria > Sphingomonadales > Sphingomonadaceae > Sphingomonas. The sequence goes on along the minus strand of CAISGR010000264.1, from coordinate 11,518 downwards.
AATGGCATACGTGAAACCTGGTCCAGCGAGCAGGAACGGATTGGTTCTATTCAATTCTGGCGGAGATTGTGGAAAGAGCGCGAGCGGGCGGGATGCAGCCCTGGGTACAACCTGCTCTTCGACATTGATCATTTTTTATTCAATCGTCGGGCCGTATTCCCACAGGCCTGCTGTTTCTCGCTGTTATCAGCACGACCGCCACATCAGCGAATGCAGAAACAACCGCCACAACCGGAATGGGCGATACCGGCGCAAAGGTGAACGCGCCGGCAGGCGCCGGCGTAATGTTCGTCGAAATCAACTATTACTACACGCCGCTGAGCGGCACGTGGCTTATGAGCCCGGCGCGCATTCACTACGTCGCGTCGTTCATCGTCCGCGATAATCGCGATTTCAGCCAGATATTCAATCCATCGCCGACCGCGACGAGATCGACCTGCAACCTATATTTGACGTGACACCACTCCATCAGCTTGGATCGTCCAGGCTGAACTGATCCGCATCCTCGTCATAGGCGAAGATCTCTGCGTAGCGGCTCCAATGAGTCACGGCGCGCAGCGTCTCGGCCGCATAATCGGGCGACATATGGTCCTCGAGTTCATCGCGAAAGCGGCGCGCCGGCGCGGTGTGGCTCGAGCGCTCATCGAGAATGCGGCGGATATGCTGGGCGAGCGGCACATGGGCGAGCAGTGCCTGGGCGAACAGCGCCTTGCGCTGATCGACATCGGACTGGGCATAGCGCCGGGCGGCCGGCGTGAGCGCCAGATCGCCGCCGGACAGGTCCGCGAACCGCATCAACTGGAGCGTCTCAGCCATCGGAAACAGCTCGTCGATCTCCAGCTGAAGCTGGTCCGCCAGGTCAGCCATGCTGGCGTTCCCATCGAACGGTGCTGCGTCGACTTCCTCGATCAGGCCAGCCAATGCATTGGTCGAGACGATGGGCAGCGCCATGGCGATGCCGGTGCCGGGGAAGATACCGTCCCGCGCGGGTGCCGGATCGGCCCGCGCGGTCATCCGCGCATAGATCTCGTCGACGAGCGCACGGAACGGCGGATCGAGCCGGTCGCGCGGCTGCGGGAGATCCACCCGGATTTCCGCCGCGACCCGGCCCGGATTGGACGAGAAGACCAGGATGCGATCGCACATCAGCACCGCTTCCTCGATATTGTGGGTGACGATCAGGATCGACTTGATCGGCATCCGGCCCTCGGACCAGAGGTCGAGCAGGTCGGTGCGCAGGGTTTCCGCGGTCAGCACGTCCAGCGCCGAAAAGGGCTCGTCCATCAACAGCAGCGACGGATTGACCACGAGCGCGCGCGCGAGACCGACGCGCTGTCGCATGCCGCCGGACAGTTCCTTGGGATAGGCATTCTCAAAGCCGTCCAGGCCAATCAGGTCGATCGCGGCGAGCGCACGGGTGCGCCGCTCTTCCGCCGGCACGCGCTGTGCCTCGAGACCGAGTTCGACATTCTGGAGCACGGTGAGCCAGGGAAAGAGCGCGAAGGTCTGGAACACCATGCTAACGGTCGGCGCATCTCCGGCGGCGTCGTCGACGAAGCGGATCTCGCCCTCGTCCGGCGTGATCAGCCCGGCGATCGAGCGCAGCAAGGTCGACTTCCCCGATCCCGAGCGCCCAAGCAGCCCGACCACCTCATTCTCGCGTAGCGTCAGGTCGACATCGTCGAGGACGAGCAGCCCTCCGCCGCCCGCCTTGCCGTAGCGATGGCGGACATGCTCGATCGTCACGAGCGGCCGAGATGCAGGGCGGGCGAGAATGGTGGCCATGGCGCAGTTCCTTTCCGGCGAACGGGTCAGCCGAGCCGCAGTCGGCGGTCGGCGTAGCGGTAGAGCGGCCGCCACAGCAGCCGGTTGAAGCCGATGACGAAGACGGACATCACCGCAATGCCGAGGGTCACGCGCGGATAATCGCCGCCCGCGGTGGCCGTTGCGATATAGGCGCCGAGGCCGGTCGCCTCCAGATGACGGCTCCCCCAGGATACTGCCTCCGCGACGATGCTGGCGTTCCAGGAACCGCCCGACGCGGTGAGTGCACCCGTGACGTAATAGGGAAAGATGCCCGGAATCGCGAGCTGCCGCCACCATTGCCAGCCGCGCACGCCGAACATGCCGGCCGCTTCGCGCAGATCATTGGGAATCGCACTGGCGCCGGCGATCACGTTGAACAGGATGTACCACTGGGTGCCGAGCACCATCAGGGGCGACAGCCAGATATCGACGTTCAAATGCCATTGGACGATCAGGATCACCGCAAAGGGGAAGAGCACGTTCGCCGGAAATGCCGCGAGAAACTGCGCCACCGGCTGCAGCCGCTCCGCCCAGCGCGGGCGAAGGCCGATCCAGACACCGATCGGCACCCACACCAGGCTGGCCAGCGCGATGAGGACCAGCACACGCAGCATCGTCACCAGGCCGAATCCGAAGGCAATCGCCACGTCACCCCAGGCCAGATGCCGCGCCACATATCCAATCACCAGCCAGCCGGCACCGGTCATCGAGAGGGCAAGTCCGGCGAGCCACAGCGTCTGCCCGACCCAGTTCGGCGTGCCCCCGCGCCGGGCGGCCGGACGTCGGCCCGGTCGCCGGTCGATCACCATCAGCAGCCGGCCGAGGCCGATCAACGGGGAGAAGAGGACCGGCAGCAACCGCGTGCGGCGAAACAGATCATAAGCCCAGGATTGCGGCCCGGCCTGCGATGCCGTCTGTTCGAACCTGAAGCGGTCGGCCCAGGCGACTACCGGCCGAAAGACGAGTTGGTCGTAGATCAGGATCACGAGCGCCATCGCGCCAACCGCCCACGCTACCGCCCGGAAATCCTGCGCGTCGATCGCCAGCGCCAACCAGGAGCCGATACCCGGCAGCATGATCCGCGTATTGCCGACGCTGATCGCCTCGGACGCGACCACGAAGAACCAGCCGCCGGACATCGACATCATCGCATTCCAGACCAATGCCGGGGTGGCGAAGGGAAGCTCCAGCCGGATGAAGCGCCGCCAGGGCGACAGTGCGAAACCCCGCGAGACTTCCTCGAGATCCGCCGGCACGGAACGCAGCGACTGGTAGAAGCTGAACGCCATGTTCCAGGCCTGGCTGGTGAAGATCGCGAAGATGGCCGCGAGCTCAACGCCGAATTCCCGCCCGGGAAACAGGCCCATGAAAAAGGTGACGGTGAAGGTCAGGAAGCCGAGTACCGGTACGGACTGGAGAATATCGAGCGCGGGGACGATCACCATTTCGGCACGGCGGCTTTTCGCCGCAAGTGTCGCGACGACGAAGGTGAAAAGCAGCGACGCACCAAGCGCCGCAAACATGCGCAACGTCGTACGCAGGGCATAGCCGGGCAGATTCGCGGGATTGAGGGTCACCGGCGCGACGCGGAGTTGCGACAGCGGATCGGCCATGCCGCCCGCTCCGCGGATCACGAGGACGGCAAGGCCACCCAGCAACAGAAGGGCGATTGCGTCGGCCCAGCCGGGCGTCGCCGTGCCGCGCCAGAAGCGCGTCAGGGCAACCACGCCCCGGCCGGTATGGGGCATATTGCTCATGTCTCACCTCATCGGGGCGCCGCCTTGGGCGTCCGCCGACGAGTCTGAGGGATCAGGCTCGGCCGGACGCCTTCGACGGCGCGGACAATCGACTACTGTCGCTTGGCATAGCGTTAGGGTTCCTGATCGTCGGCGAGTCGCCGACATGCGGCCGATTGCTCCCGCACCGCAGCATTGTCAATTCGAGCCGAAAGCTTTGAGGAAAATCGCTTGTGCAACCACGGAAGAACGGGCTTTCGGCACAACGTAACGGACGGTGAAACATGCCAAAAATGCCCGGCACCGGCGATCCGGCGCCAGGCATCATACTGTTTTGCCCTGCTGGCGCGTCACGGGGGTGTCACCCCCGGTAGGCGACCTTCCTGACAGCCGCGACGACCTTGTCAGCGTTCACCAGCGCCAGCTTTTCCAGATTGGCGGCGTAGGGCAACGGGACGTCCTCGTTCGCCACGCGGAGTACCGGGGCATCAAGGTCGTCAAAGCCCTCCTCCATCGCAATCGCCACGATCTCGGAACTGATCGAGCAGGTTGCCCAACCTTCCTCGACCACGACCATGCGATTGGTCTTCTTCAGGCTCTTGAGCACCGCCGCCTTGTCGAGCGGGCGGAGTGTGCGGAGATCGATCACTTCGCAATCGATCCCCTCCGCCGCCAGCGTCTCCGCGGCGTCGAGCGCGAGGCCCACACCGATCGAGTAACTCACGATCGTGACGTCCTTGCCCTCGCGCATCACCCGCGCCTTGCCGATCGGCAGGACATAATCGTCCAGCTTGGGCACTTCGAAGGTGCGACCATAGAGAAGCTCGTTCTCGAGGAAGACGACCGGATCCTCGCTGCGTATCGCTGCCTTGAGCAAGCCCTTGGCATCGGCGGCATCATATGGCGCGATCACGATCAGGCCTGGCACGCTTGCATACCAGGGCCCATAATTCTGCGAATGCTGGGCACCAACCCTGCTCGCCGCCCCGTTCGGACCGCGGAACACGATCGGGCACCGCATCTGGCCGCCGGACATGTAATTGGTCTTGGCGGCCGAATTGACGATATGATCGATCGCCTGCATCGCGAAGTTGAAAGTCATGAATTCGACGATCGGCCGCAGCCCACCCATCGCGGCGCCGGTGCCGACGCCGGCAAAGCCATATTCCGTGATCGGCGTATCGATCACGCGCTTGTCTCCGAACTCGTCGAGCAGGCCCTGCGTTACCTTGTACGCGCCCTGATATTGCGCGACTTCCTCGCCCATCACGAAGACGCGGTCATCAGCCCGCATTTCCTCGGCCATCGCGTCGCGCAGCGCCTCGCGCAAGGTCATCTTGACGAGTTCGGTGCCGGCAGGAACTTCCGGCTCACGCGGCTGCGCCCTGGGTTCGAGGCTCTTGGGGACGGTCGCACCGTCCTCACCTTTTCCCTCGGGAGCGACGGGCGGTGCGACCGCAACCGCCGGGGAATCCGACGACACCGCCGGAGCCGGAGACGAGGTCGCCTCCTCGCCCTCACCGTCGAGCAGCGCAATAACGGTGCCCACCTTCACATTGTCGGTGCCCTCGGCCACGAGAATCTTGCCGATCGTTCCTTCGTCAACGGCTTCGAACTCCATCGTCGCCTTGTCCGTTTCGATCTCGGCCATGATGTCGCCGGACCTGACCGTATCGCCCTCCTTGACGAGCCACTTGGCGAGCGTGCCCTCTTCCATCGTCGGGGAGAGCGCAGGCATCTTGATCTCGATCGCCATCAGTATTTCTCCACCAGGACGTCGGTGTAGAGTTCGGCAGGATCCGGCTCAGGCGTCTGTTCAGCGAAATCGGCGGCTTCGTTCACGACCTTGCGAATCTCCTGTTCGATCTTCTTGAGATCGTCTTCCTTGGCGCCCTGCTCCTCGAGCAGCTTCTTGACGTGCTCGATCGGGTCGGACTTGTCGCGAACGGCCTGAACCTCCTCGCGGCTGCGGTATTTGGCCGGATCGGACATGGGATGCCCGCGATACCGATACGTCTTCATCTCGAGGATGATCGGCCCCTTGCCGGCGCGGACCCAGGCCAGTGCCTCTTCCGCTGCACCGCGGCAGGCGAGCACGTCCATACCATCGACCTGGATTCCCGGGATACGGAAACTCTCTCCGCGCCGGAATAGCTGATCCTCGGACGACGAGCGGTTGACGCTCGTGCCCATGGCATATTGGTTGTTCTCGATCACATAGATGACCGGCAGCTTCCACAGCTCGGCCATGTTGAAGCTTTCATAGACCTGGCCCTGATTCGAGGCACCATCCCCGAAATAGGCCAGACATACGCCGCCATCGCCCTTGTATTTGTGGCTGAAGCCAAGGCCGGTCCCAAGCGAGACCTGTGCGCCGACGATACCGTGGCCGCCGTAGAATTTGTGATCGACGCTGAACATGTGCATCGAGCCGCCCTTGCCCTTCGAGATGCCGGCCTGGCGTCCCGTCAGCTCGGCCATGACGTCCGTCGCGGGAATCCCGCACAGCAGCATATGGCCATGGTCACGATACCCCGTGATCACGCTGTCCTTCTCGGTCAGCGCCGATTGCAGGCCGACCGCAACGGCTTCCTGGCCGATATAGAGATGGCAGAAACCGCCGATCAGGCCGAGGCCGTAAAGCTGGCCCGCCTTCTCTTCGAAGCGGCGGATCAGCAGCATCTGTTTGTAGAATTCGAGCAGCTCTTCCTTGGACGCCTTGTAGGGCTGAGGCTCGTCGGGACGCTCGCGATTGGGCGTCAGGGGCTCGCTCTTGCGGGCAGCGGGGGCTTTTGCCACGTGGGGGAAACCTCGTTTCCGTAGGGGAGGAAGGGCGCCTATAGGCCCGTTTCGCCGTGGACTTCAATCGTCGGAACGCATGAGAAGTTTCGCCGCCCCAAGCAAAGGGCGATTGCCCATCGAATGATCCGGCGCCTAAAGCCACCCGCGATGGACTCGCCTCCCCACCCCTTACGCATCGCCAATTTCCGGGCCTATTGGGCAGCGCGCTTTGCCATGACGCTCGCCCAGAATGGCATGATCATCGTGATCGGCTGGCAAACCTACACGATCGCGCGCCAGACCATGTCGCCTGCCGGTGCCGCCGCGCAGTTGGGCCTGATCGGCCTGCTACAGTTCGTGCCGCTGTTCCTTTCGACGCCGATCACCGGCTGGGTGGCCGATCGCTTCGACCGCCGCTGGATCGCGCGCTGTACGGTGTCGCTCCAGATACTGTGTGCCTTCATCCTCGCCATGGCGACCTTCGAGGGATGGATGACGCTACCGGTGCTGTTTTCCGTCGCCATTCTGCTGGGCCTCGGCCGCGCGTTCGCCGGCCCAGCCTTTTCGGCGCTGGCTCCCAATCTCGTGCCGCGCGAAGTGCTGCCCACCGCGATCGCCCTCAGTTCCATCTCCTGGCAGGTCGGCACCATCATCGGCCCCGCCGTCGGTGGCTTCGCCTATTCCTTCGCGCCCTCCGCCGCCTATTTCCTCGCGACCGGACTGTTCGGTATCGCGCTGGTTTGCATGATGCTGATCGGGCCGGTGCCGCGTACCACCAGGATCAGCACCGCGCATCCGCTGCGGCAGATCGCCGACGGCCTCGCTTATGTCGGCCAGAACAAGATGATCCTGGGGACGATCACGCTCGACCTGTTCGCGGTGTTTCTCGCCGGGACGAGCGCGCTTCTGCCGATTTACGCCCATGACATCCTGAAGGTAGGACCGAAGGGACTGAGCGCTCTGGCGGCCGCACCTGCCGCGGGCGCGTCGATTACGGCCCTGTTCTTTTCGTTCCGTCCGCTCAGAACCAATGTCGGCCCCAAGATGCTCGGCGCAGTACTGGTCTATGGTTCGGCGACGGTACTCTTCGGCCTGTCGACCTGGATGCCGCTCAGCCTAGCCGCGCTGGCCGTTGCGGGCTCGGCCGACATGTTCTCGGTCTATATCCGCCAGTCGCTGATCCAGCTCTACACGCCGGATGACAAGCGCGGACGCGTCGGCGCGGTGTCGCAGCTGACCATTTCCGCTTCGAATGAACTGGGCGAGGCAGAATCGGGCTTCCTCGCGTCAGCGCTCGGCCCGGTCGGCGCGGTGCTCGTTGGTGGCGGCGGTGCGATCGTCGTCACGATTCTGTGGACCTTTCTCTTCCCGAGCATCCGCAACGCCCGTACATTCGACCCGCCCACGACGCAGCAAGACGCCGCAGATATTGAGATGGAGGCCGCACGATGAAAGCCAACACGATCCTCGAGACGATCGGCAACACGCCGCATATCCGCGTACAGAAGCTGTTCCCGGGCGCCGAAGTCTGGATCAAGTCCGAGCGCTCCAATCCCGGCGGTTCGATCAAGGACCGCATCGCACTCAGCATGATCGAGGCGGCGGAGAAATCGGGCGATCTCACGCCCGGCGGCACGATCATCGAGCCGACCAGCGGCAACACCGGCGTTGGCCTGGCGATGGTCGCCGCGGTGAAGGGCTACAAGCTGATCCTGGTAATGCCCGAGAGCATGTCGCTCGAGCGCCGCCGGCTGATGCTAGCCTATGGCGCGACCTTCGATCTGACGCCGCGCGAAAAGGGCATGAAGGGGGCGATCGAGCGGGCACTGGAACTGGTATCGCAGACACCGAATAGCTGGATGCCGCAGCAATTCGAGAATCCGGCCAATATCGATATCCATGTGCGCACGACGGCGCAGGAAATCCTCAACGATTTCCGCGAATCACCGATCGACGTGCTGATTACCGGCGTCGGCACCGGCGGCCACATCACCGGTGTTGCGGAGACGCTGAAGAAGGAATGGCCACACCTCAAGGTATTCGCGGTCGAACCGGAGGCCTCGCCGGTCATTTCGGGCGGTCAGCCCGGGCCCCATCCCATTCAGGGCATTGGCGCCGGCTTTATTCCGGCCAATCTCCACACCCAGGCAATCGATGGCGTCATCAAGGTGGATGCCGCGGTCGCCAAGGACATGGCGCGCCGCGCGGCCCGCGAGGAAGGGATGCTGGTCGGCATCAGCTCCGGTGCGACGCTGGCGGCGATTCTGCAGAAGCTCCCCGATCTGCCGGACAATGCCAGGGTGCTCGGATTCAATTATGATACCGGCGAACGGTACCTCTCCGTGCCGGACTTCCTTCCAGAAAGTTAATCTCGCGCGAAGCATCCGTTTCGGCTAGATTCGCTGAGTCGATGCGGGGGCATTGCGGGGGAAAGACGATGCGTAGGGCAATGATTTGCGTCAGCGTAATGTTGGCGTTGCTGCAATTCTGGCCGATGGTTTTCGGCCAGCATGGAGAGGCAGCGGCGACCACGACGGCGGCTGCCGAAATGCCGAAGCCGATCCCGGCGGTTGCAACGGTGCAGGTGATTCCAATCCCCGCAAAGGCCAGCGCGCCCGGATCGGTTGCCCCGAAAAGCTGCTATAAACAGTATCAGGCAGTGTTCGAGACGTGCCGCAAAGGCGACCAAATATGCCGAATCAAGGCAGCTGATCAGTGGGACCTGTGCGAGGCAACCGGTTTCTGGCCAAATTAATTCAATCACTTACAGCGGGCATGCCCGCCAGACCATTGCGTCGTCGGCGGGCGATCGACCTTTGGAGCCGATACGGCGGTATGGCACCTTGCATTATATGTGGACCGGTCGGCGGGGCGCCTACCGTTACGTGGATTTGCGGTTGGCCCGCGTAAACTGCGACGGCGTTAGCAGGCGCCAGCGGCCTGCGCTTTTCGAGCGTTCTCCAAAGAGCCCGCCCCAGGCAGGTGACGAGGCAAGAAGCAAAGTCGCCGAATCGCGACTCGCCGTCACCGACCCGTCCGTTGCGATTTTTTTCGCGCTCCGGTCGCGACGACTATCAGAGCCTTGTCTCCAATCGAGACAATGGCCGAACCATTTCGCGTTCGCGGCGTTCTGCGGTAAGGCCCGCCCGACCGCCGCCAGGAGCCCCTCTTGACCCCCGCACCACGCAGTTTCGACCGCCGCTGAACCGACGCGCCGATGACCAATCCTCCCACCCTGACGGCGCGCCCTCGCCGCGGCCTGTATCTGTTGCTGGCTCTGGTTTCGATCGCCGCGATCGTCCTGCCACTGCTTGTCGTCCTGCGCGCACCACCCATCACCTACCGCCGCCCCGTCCATCCGCTGCCGCAGCGCGTCGTGCCCAAGGCCGAACTTCCTCCCGTGGAACCCGTCGCGTTCCAGGACCTCGATCCTGACGACGCTCGCGCGTTCAACGCGACCGTGCCCTTTTCGACCGATCCCAATCCAGCGGCGCGGCCGTTCCGGTTCATCGGGACCGACGAGCAGCGTGCACGGGCCATCGACTGTCTTGCCGCGGGCGTGCTGTATGAAGCCGGCGACGATCCCGACGGCCAGCGCGCCGTGGCACAGGTGGTGCTCAACCGCGCCCGACATCCCGCTTTCCCGAAAACGATCTGCGGCGTGGTGTTTCAGGGGGCTGAGCGATCCACCGGCTGCCAGTTCACCTTTACCTGCGACGGCGCACTTGCCAGCCATCACTGGTCAGATGCTGCATGGGAGCGCGCAAGGGCAATGGCAACCGCAGCACTCTCGGGCTCGGTCTACAAGCCCGTCGGCTACGCAACGCATTACCATACCGACTGGGTGGTCCCGTACTGGCAATCCAGCCTCGACAAAATCGCAGCGGTCCATACCCATCTTTTCTTCCGCTGGACCGGCTGGTGGGGAACACCGCCAGCTTTCAACCGGCATGTCTCGCCGGACGAACCGACGATCGCACAACTCGCGGCCTATTCCGACGCCCACAAGACGGCCGAGGCGCTGGCCGCCGCGACGGACGCAGCCGTCGAAGCCGCTGCGCAAGGCGCTGCGTTACCACCGGCCCTGCCAACCGACGCGAACAGTTTCCTGATCACGCTTGACCCGCACATGCCGCCGGACGCCTATCCGCTGCTCGCAGCCCGCACGTGCGGCGATCGCCCCTATTGCAAGATCATGGCGTGGAGCAGCAAGGCGAAGACGCCGACAGCGCCCTCACTCCCGCCGACCCAGATCGCGTCGATGTCGTTCAGCTATCTGCGCGACCGTTCACGCAATTATGACAAGGCCTTGTGGAACTGCACCGAGTTCAAACGCAGCGATTATAACCAGTGCATGAAGTTGCAGGTGCTCGTGCCGGTCACGCGCCAGGCGGACAGCTTCAAACTCGAAAGCCTGCCCGGCACCACGAAAATCACACCGCCGCCGCTTACCGCGACACTCAAGCCGGGACCGGACCCGCTTTCAGGGGTAAGGCGGAAAGCCGAACTGCCCGCCCCAGTCAAGATGCCTGCCTCCGTGACGGACGGGCGCTAGAACCCGCCCCCGTCAGGCCGCGACGAACATCTCGGGCGGCAGGATCATCAACGCCTCAGCCCCACCCTCGATCTTCCGCCGCAGCGCGCCCGCATCGGGCATGATCCGCTCGGCGAAGTAGCGTGCGGTTACCAGCTTGGCGTCGAGGAAGGCGACATCCCCCTCGCCTGCCGCCTTCAGCTTCGCGGCGGCGACGGCCATGCGCAGCCACATCAGCCCCACCGCGACGATGCCCATCAGGTGAAGATAGGGCTGCGCCCCGGCACCGACATTGTCCGGATTCTGCATGCCGTTCTGGAGGAACCAGACGGTAGCCTGCTGCAACTCGCCATTGGCTTTTTCGAGGCGCGCGGCGAAATCGGCCGTGGCGGGATCTGCCTTACCGGCTGCCACGTCCTCGGCGACAACCTTGAAGAATGCCTGGACCGCGCGCCCGCCGTTCATCGCGAGCTTGCGGCCGACCAGGTCCATCGCCTGCACGCCATTCGTGCCCTCATAGATCATCGAGATGCGGGCATCGCGAACATATTGCTCCATGCCCCATTCGGCGATGTAGCCATGGCCGCCATAGACCTGCTGCGCATTGGTCGCGATCTCATACCCCTTGTCGGTACCGTAGCCCTTGATGACCGGCGTGAGC
>CAISGR010000263.1 GCA_903884945.1 uncultured bacterium | reverse complement strand
GCCGATGCCGGGCAGCGCGACGACACCGTCAGGCCTGCCGTCCAGATCGTAGCGCCGCAGTTCCGACTTAACATCGACGAGATAGGAGGCGACGAGCTTTCCGCCCATGATCGCCGCGCTCTCCAGCACGGCTTTGTCTTCGGGCACCACCTCTCGGATCGCGGGTGCCGGCTGGCTCACGTCCATCGACACGATCCGCAGGCGCGGAGCATCCTTGTTGGTCGCCCAATAAAAGGTCGCCCCGACATTGCCGGCGAGCGACCATTCATGCTCGAGCCCCTTTCACGATCGTGCGCGGCGTTACGCCCGGCGTGGCAAGATCGAGAATCGTGATCTCGTAGCGGTTGTCGGTGCCCTCCGTCGTGGTGATGACCAGCCATTTGCCATCCTCGGTCACCTGCGCGCTGTGCCCCCGCCTCGGCGCGTCGGGCGTCGCATAGATGAGGCGATCGGCCGCCTGGGCGGTGCCCAGGCGATGGAAATAGACCTGCTGGTTCTCGTTGAGCGCCTGGAACTTGGCGCCCTCCGCCGGAGCGGCGAACCGCGAATAATAGAAACCGGAGCCGTCCTTCGCCCATGACAGGTTGGAGAATTTGACCCATTCGACCGTGTCGCCGGCGACCTTGCCGGTAGCAACGTCGAGGATCTTCACCGTCCGCCAGTCGGTCCCGCCATCCTGCACCGAATAGAGGATCCTGGTTCCGTCCTCGGACGGCACCCACTCGCCGAGCGCGGTTGCACCGTCCTTCGACCACCCATTGGGATCGAGCAGCACGCGACCGGGGCCATCGACCGAGTCGCGCACGAACAGCTCCGACTGGTTCTGGAGACCGCTGTTGCGCATGTAGAAATAGCGCCCGCCCTTCTTCACCGGGACACCGAAGCGCTCATAGTCGAGCAACTGCTTCAGCCGCGCCGCGAAGATATCGCGCCCGGGAAGCGTCGCGAGATAGGCGTTGGTGACGGCATTCTGGTCCGCCACCCATTTCGCCACGGCTGGGTCGGTGCGGACGTCGTTCTCCAGCCAGCGATAGGGATCGGCGACCTTCACGCCGAACTGCTCGTCGACCGTGTCGCCACGGTTCGTCTCGGGATAGGTCATGGTCGTGGCAGCCTTGGTTTGGGCAAGCGTCGGGGTGGCGACGACAAGAGCGATCAGCGGAAGGGCGCGGCGCATGCAGGGCTCCGGGACGAAAGAAGGAGCCGCACCGTATCAGGTGGGGCGATCCCCTCAAGCGACGGCTTTGCCTGACGCAGATCGAGATCGACATCCGGCAGCGGTCCGGTGGCCGGCCCGAAGCGACACTCGACCATCGAAGGCGAGCGACGATCCCGGACAAAAGAAAAGGCCCCGCTCTCGCAGGGCCTTTTCCAATCTTCATCAGAAACGTCTTACGCGGCCTGATCGTAATCCTCGTCGCTCATCACCGGGCCCGAATCCTGGCCCTTGGCGCTGACGTCGCGGTCGACGAACTCGATGATCGCCATTGGCGACGCATCCGAGGCACGAATGCCGGCCTTGATGATGCGGGTATAGCCGCCATTGCGATCGGCGTAGCGCGAGGCCAGCACGTCGAACAGCTTCACCAGTTGCGCATCGTCGAGCAGACGCGAATGCGCCAGACGGCGGTTCGAAAGGCCGCCCTTCTTGGCCAGCGTGATCAGCTTCTCGACATAGGGACGAAGTTCCTTCGCCTTGGCAGTCGTGGTGGTGATCTGTTCGTGCTTGATGAGCGCTGCCGACATGTTGCGGAACAGGGCAATGCGGTGGGCCGAGGTCCGCTGAAGCTTACGGCCGCCTACGCGATGGCGCATGATGTCATTCCTTCGTTCGTTAAGGGGCCGTTTGACGGAACCCCAGACCAGGCGGTGATGAGGGCCACCGCCAACAACCCGTCTTTGCAAATCAACGCCCGGTCCGACGATTGCCGAACCGGGCCTGGGCAATCAGCCCATGATTTCCTGTTCGAGCTTCTTGGCCATCTCTTCGATGTTCTCGGGCGGCCAGCCCGGGATTTCCATGCCCAGGCGAAGCCCCATCGAGGACAGCACTTCCTTGATCTCGTTGAGCGACTTGCGACCGAAATTCGGCGTGCGCAGCATCTCGGCTTCGGTCTTCTGGACCAGATCGCCGATATAGATGATGTTGTCGTTCTTGAGGCAGTTGGCCGAACGCACCGACAGTTCGAGCTCGTCGACCTTCTTGAGAAGGTAGCGGTTGATCTGCTGGGTGTCGCCCGAGACCTCGCCGGCCGAGGACGGCGCGGCATGGCCGATCGGGGCCGAAGGACGAACCGACGAATCGTCGAAGTGAACGAACAGCGCGAGTTGGTCCTGCAGGATGCGACCGGCATAGCCGACGGCGTCCTCAGGCGTGATCGTTCCATCGGTCTCGATGGTGAGCGTCAGCTTGTCGTAATCGAGCTCCTGCCCGACGCGCGTATTCTCGACCTTGTACGACACCTGCCGCACCGGCGAGTACAGCGCGTCGACCGGAATCAGGCCGATCGGCGCATCCGCCGGACGGTTTGCGACCGCCGCGACATAGCCCTTACCCACGTCAGCGGTCAGCTCCATGTTGAGCGTCGCACCTTCGTCGAGATGGCAGATCACCAGATCGGGGTTCATCACTTCGATATCGCCCGAAACCGCGATGTCACCGGCCTTCACGTCGGCCGGGCCGGTCGCGGATAGCTGGAGACGCTTCGGCCCCTCGCCCTGCATGCGCAGCGCGATCTGCTTCACGTTGAGGACGATATCGGTCACGTCCTCGCGAACACCCGTCAGGGACGAGAATTCGTGAAGGACGTTTTCGATCTTGATCGAGGTAACGGCAGCGCCCTGCAGCGACGACAGCAGCACGCGGCGCAGCGCATTGCCGAGCGTCAGGCCGAAGCCACGCTCGAGCGGTTCGGCCACGAAGGTCGCCTTGCGCTTGGGATCGCCGCCCGGCTTCTTTTCGAGGCCATTGGGCTTCTTCAGTTCCTGCCAGTTCTTAGCATTGACGGACACGGGCTTCCCCTTGGTTTTGGGCGGGAGTGGGGGGCACTCCGGCCATGTGGGAATCGTCCGCGCGGCGCGATCAACCGCGCGCGGACGAGACGAATTCAGACGCGGCGGCGCTTCGAAGGACGAACGCCGTTATGCGGGATCGAGGTCACGTCACGGATCGAGGTGATCTGGAAGCCGACCGCCTGCAGCGCGCGAAGCGCCGATTCGCGACCCGAACCCGGACCCTTTACTTCGACTTCGAGCGTGCGCACGCCGTGCTCGGCAGCCTTCTTGCCGGCGTCCTCGGCCGCGACCTGCGCCGCGTACGGGGTCGACTTGCGTGAGCCCTTGAAGCCCATCATGCCGGCCGACGACCACGAGATCGCGTTGCCCTGGGCATCGGTGATCGTGATCATGGTGTTGTTGAAACTGGCGTTCACATGCGCGACGCCGGAGGTGATGTTCTTGCGCTCACGCCGCTTAATGCGCTGAGGTTCGCGTGCCATGGTAAAATCCTAACCCTGAAGCTGGAAGGCGAGCCGCCCCGTCCGGAGCAGCTCAGCGCATCACTTTTTCTTGCCGGCGATCGGCTTGGCCTTGCCCTTGCGGGTGCGCGCATTGGTGTGCGTGCGCTGGCCGCGGACCGGCAGGCCCTTGCGATGGCGAAGGCCGCGATAGCAGGCCAGATCCATCAGCCGCTTGATGTTCATCGCGGTCTGGCGGCGGAGATCACCCTCAACGGTGTGGTCTGCGTCGATCGTTTCGCGAATCTGCAGCACTTCCTGATCGGTCAGGTCCTGCACGCGGCGCTCGGGGGCGATGCCCAGCTTGGCGGTGATTTCCTTGGCCTTGGTATCGCCAATGCCGTGGATGTAGGTGAGCGCGATAACAACGCGCTTGTTGGTCGGGATGTTGACACCCGCAATACGAGCCATGAAATTTAGTCTCCTGCTCCACAGGGCGTGCATGGCTGCAACCACCCCATCTCATCGCGTTACAAACCGAAATGCCGATCCAATGCCAAACGCACTATACCGGCGAGCGCAAACAAGCGCCGCCGGGGGACCGGTGTTTCGGAATATGGATCAGATAAGGCCGGACCTCACCCATGTCAACTACCGGGCAGCACGATAGCGGCGACCAGGCCCGGGTCGTTATCTTCGAGTTCTACCCGACCACCATGCAGCCGCGCAACTGCTTCGATCAGCGACAGGCCAAGTCCGGCACCGGGGGTGCTCCGGGCCCCATCGAGTCGGCCGAAGCGGCGCAGTGCCTGCTCCCGGTCAGCCTCGGCAATCCCCGGCCCGCGGTCCTCCACCTGGAACCGGATCTCCCCTCCCCGCTCCTTCAGGCGCAAGGTGATTTCACCTCCACCCGCCGCATGACGCAGCGCATTGTCGATGAGGTTGGTAATCGCCTGCGTCATCAACTCGCGATGCAGTATGAGCCGGGATGGATGCGACTCCAGGACCACGGAGAATCGCAGCCCGGATTCCTCGGCGACGGGGGCGTAGAGCTCCGCGATCTCCTCGATCAGTTCAGCTGGGTCGATGCTGGCGAGCCGATCGCGGGAAACCGATTCGGAGCGGCTGATCTCGATGAGCATCGTCAGCATCCGCATCACCAGATCGGTCTCGATCAGCAAGCCACCAAGCGCCGCCTCACGCTGGCCCGGATCCGCCATCAGCACGGCATTTTCGGTCTTGGTGCGCAGGCGCGCAAGGGGCGAGCGCAGATCATGCGCCAGGCTGTCCGTGACGAGCCTGAGTTCGATCATCAGCCGCTCGACCTTGTCGAGCATCGCATTCAGCCGCCTGGACAGGCGGTCGAACGCATCACCACCGCCGGGCACGCTCGCGACGCGGCGCGACAGATCACCGTCCGCGACGCCCTCGATCACATCGGCCACGCTGTTGAGCCGGCGCCCGACATAGCGCGTCACCACCAGGCCACCGGCCACGCCCAGACCAAGCGAGAGCAGCATTGCCAGCACGAGCGCGCGCTCGATCCCGCGTTGTTCCTGCTCCCAATCATCGAGCAGACGCCCGCTCAGCAGGCGCAAGTCGCCGATCCGTCGAACCGAATATCCCGCGTCGCGCAGCGACCATGGCGGTGACGACCCCAACCGCCCGATCCTGAAATCGATCGAGCCCTGCCCCGCGGTCGCGGCGACCGGCGGCCCGACCCCGGCAATGCGGTTACCCTCGGGGTCGACGACAGCGACGATCAGCGACAGGTCGCCGGGCGCCCGCGCCTCTTCCATCGCCCGGTTCAGCGCCGGCAGGCCACCCGTGCGCCACACGGAGACGAGCGCATCCGCCTGCTCGATCGTGTCGCGCCGCAACGCATCGATCGCTTCATCGTGAATCTGCCGCCAGACAAAGGCGACCAGGACGAGATTCGAAACGAGCGCCAGCACAATCGCGAGAAGAGCGATTCGTGCTGTGACCGACAGCCGCATCGAGATCAGGCGTCCGCGGACAGCCGATACCCGGCGCCGCGCACCGTATGGAGGATCGGGGCGCCGAAGCCTTCCTCGATCTTGCGCCGCAACCGCCCGATATGGACGTCGACCACGTTCGATCCGGGATCGAAATGATAATTCCAGATCTTCTCGAGCATCATCGTCCGCGTGACGACCTGGCCCGCATGCCGCGCGAGATATTCGAGCAGGTTGAACTCGCGCGCGCCAAGCGCGATCGGGCGCCCCTCGCGCGTCACGACACGGGCAAGCAGATCGATCTCCAGATCGCCGACGACGAGACGCGTCGGCTGGGTCTCCGACGTCACCCGATCGGCACGACGCAGCAGGGCGTCCACCCGGGCCGAGAGTTCCGCGAAGGAAAAGGGCTTCACCAGATAGTCATCCGCACCCGCGTGGAGCCCGTCCACGCGGTCATCGACGGTGGCGAGCGCGGAAAGGACGAGTGTCGGAGTCCGGATGCCCGCCGCCCGGATCGCACCGATCATCGCCAGGCCGTTCAGGCCCGGCAGCATGCGATCGGCGATGATGAGGTCGAAAATGCCCTCGCTCGCCAGGAACAGCCCGTCGCGTCCATCGCCGCAGGTCTCGACGGCGAAACCGGCTTCGCTCAGCCCCTTCGCCAGATAGCTGGCGGTAGCGGCGTCATCTTCGACGATCAGGATTTTGCGAGTCATGGGTGGCATTCCGAGCGGAGCCTTTCACCCTTAAAAGCAAAAATGGCCGACGGAAAGCGAACCTTCCGCCGGCCGCGACGCCCCCGGGAGTGCGGGCGCCGATCTCAAGGACTGTTGCGGCCCGCGTCACGGGCGATGTCCCTCAGATAGCGCCTCATCCCCGCCGCTCCGATGACGGCGACGTGAAGACTTTGTCATGGAAAAAGCGACACGCCGCGCCGCGGGGCTATTTCTCGCCCGGCGGCGATGCCTCGGCGGCTGTCTTCAGGTTGGCGACCTGGAGGGCGAGAACCTGATCCACCTTCGGCGCGAGCGTGTCGGCACCGGCGCGGACATATCCGCTCACGAGATACTCCAGCGTCAGCCGCGTGGCGTTGGAGCCTTCCTGATCGAGCTTGAAAGTAAGCGTGCCGATAACCGCTTCCGCCTGCAGCGGCCCGAGCGCACCGCTCAGCCGAATCATCCGCGGCGCCTGGATATAGACAATGCGGGCATGCTCCACGCTGCCCTTGCGATCGGGGAACCGCTCGCAGAAGCAGCCGGTCGCCTGGCCGTCGAGATACAGGTTGGCGGCATCGTCGCTATAGGTGTGCTCCTTGCTCCACCAGCGCTGCGGCGAGCGGAGCGTATCCCATACCTGCTGGATCGGTGCATCGATGGTGACGGCCTGATGGATGTCCATGGTCGTCGGCGTGGCGGAAACGACCTCCGCCTGCGCCGGTGCAGCGAAGGGCAGCATCAATACCATCATGGCGAACCGCTTCATCGACGTCCTCCTGTCCAGAGGCCGCCAGCATATGCGCTCGTTCCGGAACGGCAATGGTCTGCACCTACGCGCGATCGGATTTCAGCGACCATCACCCGCGCCAATCGATCGGTCAGGCTGCCACTTCCGGCGCCGCCGCATTCGCTGCTACGCCGTTCCGTCCAGGATTGCCTCGATCGCCCGGGTCACGTCGTCGATGTCGGCCATGCCGTCCACGCGCGCCACAAGACCCCGCGCTTCGTAGATCGGGAGGATCGGCGCCGTCTTTGCGCGATATTCGACCATGCGCGTCCGCACCGTCTCGGCATTGTCGTCCGGACGCCGCTTGAACTCGGTCGAACCGCATACATCGCACACACCGGCGACCTTGGGCTGCTTGAAGTGCTCGTGATAGCCCTCGCCGCATTTCGCGCAGGTATAACGGCCGACGATACGCTCAACGAGTGCCTCCTCGTCGACCTCGAGCTCGATCACCTTGTCGAGCACCCGCCCCCGCGCGCCGAGCAGGGCATCGAGCTGCTCCGCCTGCGCCGCAGTACGCGGATAGCCGTCGAAGATGACGCCGCTGGCGGTGTCCGGCATGTCAAGCCGCTCGCCGATGATGCCCGAGACGATCTCGTCCGAGACCAGCTGGCCGGCGTCCATCACCGACTTTGCCTTCAAGCCGATCGGGCTGCCCGATTTGACCGCGGCACGCAGCATGTCGCCGGTCGACAGCTGCACCATCCCCCGATCGGACATGAGCCGGCTTGCCTGGGTGCCCTTGCCGGCGCCCGGCGGACCCAGGAGGATGATGTTCAAGGCCATTCCCCTCACTACAGTGTCGCCCCTCTCAACGGAGGCGGCCACCCTTCAATTTCGCCTTCTTGATCAGATCGCCATATTGATGCGCAAGCAAATGGCTCTGAATCTGCGTAACCGTGTCCATCGTCACGTTGACGACGATGAGCAGGCTGGTGCCGCCAAGGTAGAACGGGATGCTCAGTGCGGAAACCAGATATTCCGGCAACAGGCAGATGATCGTCAGATAGGCGGCGCCGATCACGGTGATGCGCGTCAGCACATAATCGAAATAGGTCTCGGTATTCTTGCCCGGGCGGATACCGGGGATGAACCCGCCATAGCGCTTCAGGTTATCCGCCGTCTCTTCCGGGTTGAAGACGACTGCAGTGTAGAAGAACGAGAAGAAGATGATGCCGGCGCCGTAAAGCGCCATGTAGACCGGCGATCCGTGCTGCAGATACTGATTGAGCGTCAGCACGAAGTCGCCGAGCTTGGTGTCGCTGGAAACGTTCTTCCCGGCGAACTGGCTGATCGTCAGCGGCATCAGGAGCAGCGACGAGGCGAAGATCGGCGGGATCACGCCTGCGGTGTTGAGCTTCAGCGGCAGGTGGCTGCGATCGGCCTGCATGCCACGCTGCGTCTGGCGCTTTGGATACTGGATCAGGATCCGTCGCTGCGCGCGCTCCATGAAGCAGATGAACAGCACAAGCAGGACGACCGCGATGACGATGCCGATGAAGCGCACCGGATCGAGCGAACCGGAGCGGCCGCCCTCGAACAAATTGTACAGCGTGGTGGGCAGGTTGGCGACGATGCCCGCCATGATGATCAGCGACATGCCGTTGCCGATGCCGCGGCTGGTGATCTGCTCACCGACCCACATGAGGAACATGGTGCCGCCGACCAGGCTGATCACCGCGCCGACGCGGAACAGCATGCCCGGATCGATCACTGCCTGCGCGCCAGCATTCGCACCCAGCGCCTCGAGTCCGATGGCGATGAAATAGCCCTGGATCGCAGTCAGGCCGACCGTGCCGTAGCGGGTATACTGGTTCAGCCGCTTGCGGCCGCTCTCGCCTTCCTTCTTGATCGCTGCCAGCGTCGGCGACAGCGAGGTCGCGAGCTGCACCACGATCGAGGCCGTGATGTAGGGCATCACGCCGAGCGCCGTGAGGCTCATCCGCTTCAGCGAGCCGCCCGAAAAGGCATTGAAGAAATCGAGCACGCCGCCCGAGGTCTGGTTCGACAGCAGCGCGAGCTGGGTCGGATCGATGCCCGGGAGCGGAACATAGCTGAGCAACCGGAAGACGATCAGCGCGCCAATGGTGAACCAGAGGCGCTTCTTGAGATCGGTCGCCTGGGAGAATTTCGACAGGCTTAAGCCGGAGGCCATCGAGTCGGCTGCAGATGCCATGTTTGTGATCGTCCTGGAAACAAAAGCGGCGGGAAACGTTTGACCGCCCCGCCGCTCATATAGGGGCCCGATCGGGCTTGTCTAAGGGCCTTTTGCCATGATCGTACCAAGGTACGATCATGGCCGCCCCCGCTGCCTCGGCGGCGGGACGAAATGCTTACGCCTTGAACGACGCCTTGTGCGCAATCCGCTCGAGACGCGCGACGCCCTTCTTGGCCTTCGCCTTCTCGGCCGCCGGCACGACGACGAGCACGTCGACCTTGCCGCCGGCCTTCTCCACCGCCTCGATCGCGCCCTTCGACGCGCCGGCCACGGTGAAGTTCAGCTTGGCCGAAATCTCGCCCTTGCCGAGCAGACGAACGCCATCCTTGCCGCCACGGGCCAGGCCGGCCGCCTTCAGCGCCGCATGATCGAGCGACGCGCCGGCATCGATCTTGCCGGCATCGACTGCCTTCTGGATCGCACCGAGGTTCACCTCGGCATAATCCTTGGCGAAGATATTGTTGAAGCCGCGCTTCGGGAGCCGCATGTGCAGCGGCATCTGACCGCCCTCGAAGCCGGCGATGGAAACGCCCTCACGGCTCTTCTGGCCCTTGACGCCACGGCCGCCGGTCTTGCCCTTGCCGGAACCGATGCCGCGGCCGACGCGCATCCGGGACTTGCGTGCACCGGGATTGTCGCGGATTTCGTTCAATTTCATGATCTGCACTCGCTTTCGCTTTTGTCGCGCTGTTTTCTCGCCCCCTTCCCCTCGCGGGAAGGAGTCAGGGCGGGGAGCGCGAACCGGAGTCCGTGCCATTCCCCGCCCCTGGCCCTCCCCTGCCGGGGAGGGGCCGCATTCGTCAACCCTCGACGGTCACCATGTGGGCGACCTTGCGGATCATGCCACGGACTTCCGGGCTGTCCTGCAATTCGCGGGTCTTGTGCATCTTGTTGAGGCCGAGACCGATCAGCGTCGCGCGCTGATCCTTCTCGCGGCGGATCGGCGAGCCCGTCTGGGTCACCTTGATCGTGCCGGTGGATTCCTGCTTCTTCGCCATGTGTCTTACTCCACGACCGCGTCGGCGTCAGCCTGCGCGGTCTGAGATCCGCCACGACCGAGAAGATCGGCGATCTTCTTGCCGCGGCGCTGGGCGACCGACTTCGGGCTGACCTGGGTGGTCAGCGCCTCGAAGGTCGCGCGGATCATGTTGTACGGGTTCGACGTGCCGACCGACTTGGTCACGACGTCTGCGACGCCCAGGCTCTCGAACACGGCGCGCATCGGGCCGCCCGCGATGATGCCGGTGCCCTGCGGTGCCGAACGGACAGTCACGAGGCCGGCGCCGAAATGGCCCTTGCCGTCATGGTGCAGCGTGCGACCTTCGCGTAGCGGAACGCGGACCATCGCCTTCTTGGCGGCAGCCGTCGCCTTGGAAATGGCTTCCGGCACTTCGCGTGCCTTGCCGTGACCGAAGCCGACCCGGCCCTTGCCGTCGCCCACGACCACCAGCGCAGCGAAGCCGAAGCGCTTGCCGCCCTTCACCGTCTTCGAGACGCGGTTGATGTGAACCAGCTTCTCGATCAGCTCTTCGCCGCCGTCGTCGCTGCCCGGACCGCCGCGACGATCGTCGCGACGACCACGGTTGCCGTCACGGCCACCGCGATTCTGGCCACCGCCACCGGGGCCGCCACGGCCGCGACCGCCACGCGGGCCACGGCCCTGCGGCGCGTCCTGCGGGGCAGCTTCGCCGCCGGCAACGACTTCCGTCGTGTTGATTTCGTCGGCCATTCTTAGAACTCCAATCCGGCTTCACGCGCGGCTTCCGCCAGCGCCTTCACGCGACCGTGGAACAGGAAGCCCCCGCGGTCGAACACGACCTTGGTGACACCCGCCTGCTTCGCCGCTTCGGCGACGCGCTTGCCGACCAGGACGGCAGCATCGATGTTCGCGCCGGACGTGCCGCGCACATCCTTCTCCAGCGTGGAGGCGGCAGCGACCGTCTTGCCCTGGGCGTCGTCGATCACCTGGGCATAGATATGCTTGCCCGAACGGTGAACCGAAAGCCGCGGACGGCCGGCGGCACGACCGCGGAGCGCCGTGCGGTTGCGAAGGCGACGCTTCGCAAAAAGAGAGAGACCCTTGGTGCTCATTACTTCTTTTTCCCTTCCTTGCGGAAGATGAACTCACCGTCGTACTTGATGCCCTTGCCCTTGTAGGGCTCCGGCTTACGCCACTGACGGATCTCCGCGGCCAGCTGACCGACCTTCTGCTTGTCGGTTCCCGAAATCTCGACGGTCGTGTTGTCCGGCGTCTTCACCTCGATGCCTTCCGGCACATCGATGTTGACGTCGTGGCTGTAGCCCAGCTTCAGGTTCAGCACGCGACCCTTGGAGTCGGCACGATAACCGACGCCGTTGATCAGCAGCTTCTTGGTGAAGCCATCCGACACGCCCGTGATCAAGTTCTGCACCAGCGTACGCTGCATGCCCCAGAAGGCACGGGCGCGCTTGGTGTCGTTGGCCGGGTTCACCGAAATGCCACCGTCCTCAAGCACATAGCTGATCTCTTCGCGAAGCGGCATCGACAGGGCACCCTTGGGGCCCTTGACGCTCAGCTGCCCGCCGTCGATCGTCGCGGTCGTACCGCTCGGGATCGCGACCGGCTTTTTACCGATGCGGCTCATCAGAATACCTCCGCCAGCACTTCGCCACCGACATTCTGTTCGCGCGCTTCCGCGTCGGACAGAACGCCGCGGGGCGTCGAGACGATCGTGATGCCCAGGCCGTTCATGACGCGGGGCAGATCGGTTGCGCCCGAATAGACGCGGCGACCGGGCTTCGAGACGCGCGCGACATGCTTGATCGCAGGCTGGCCCTCGAAATATTTCAGCTCGATGCGGATGCCCTTGGCAGGCCCCATCTCTTCTTCGCTGTAGCCACGGATATAGCCCTCGCGCTGAAGCACGTCGAGCACGCGGGCCCGCAGCTTGGACGCGGGCGACAGGACGGAGTCCTTGCGCGCGCGCTGGCCGTTGCGGATGCGGGTGAGCATATCACCCAGGGGATCGGTCAATGCCATCTCGTGATCCTTACCAGCTCGACTTCGTAACGCCGGGGATCAGGCCCTTGTTGGCCAGATCGCGCAGCTGAATACGGCAGAGGCGGAACTTGCGGTAATAAGCGCGGGGACGACCCGTCGTTTCACACCGGTTGCGTACGCGCGTCGGATTTCCGTTGCGGGGAATTTCCGCCATCTTGAGGCGCGCGATCAGGCGCTCGCCATCGTCCAGCGACTTGTCAGCCGCCTGCGCCTTCAGCTTCGCATAGGCACCGGCGTACTTCTTCACCAGCAGCTTGCGACGCTCGTTCTTGTTTACAGAACTCTTCTTAGCCATCTTACGCCGCCTTCTTTTCGTCGTCAGCTTCGATCGGGAACGGGAACCCGAACAGACGCAGCAGCTCGCGCGCCTCGTCGTCGGTCTTCGCCGTGGTCGTCACGATCACGTCCATGCCGCGGATCCGGTCGACCTTGTCGTAGCTGATTTCCGGGAAAATCAGCTGCTCCTTCAGGCCGCAGGCATAGTTGCCACGACCGTCGAAGCTCTTCGGGTTGAGCCCGCGGAAATCGCGAACGCGCGGGAGCGCG